>JAZNRI010000067.1:0-105469 GCA_045590655.1 Lachnospiraceae bacterium
TTTTGCTCTTCTGGCAGCTAAAACTTTTCTTCCGCCGGGAGTGCTCATTCTTGCTCTAAAGCCGTGAACTTTTGATCTCTGTCTTTTCTTAGGCTGAAATGTCATTTTCATAGTCTAACACCTCCTTTACTTATGTCGAAACATCATTTGCAATTATATAGGAAGAAACAGCCCTAGTCAAGGAAAAATTCATATTTTATGTAAAATAAAAATATACTTATTTTTTATTAAAATTTTTTTATTTTTATAAAAAACAACATCTTGTTTCACTAATTTTATACACATACAAAATCTAGAAAACAGGTTACAAATAAAAAATTAACATAATTTAATCCACAAAATGCGAATTACTTGTGGATAACTTTTTATAAAATATGGATAATTTTAACTTATAGTTTAAAACAAGCCTATTTTAGTTAAATTTTAATGCTAATAACATTCACAAAGTTATGAACATTCATGTGAATAACTATTTTATAAAAATCGTTATGGTAATTATTATGTTTACATAATTCCTTAACTAAGAAACATTTGATATTTTTTTTATTTTAGGGTAATATTATCTTGATATATTTTGAGCTAAGCAACTTCATAAAAATGCACTTGAAATGCTTGCATTTTAAAGTGGTTTTTTATGAAGTTATTTGGCGAGTATCGCCAACTGATAAAAACCGAAGGTTTTTAGAAGTTTAGCTCAAAATTTTTTATATTTATAATAGGTAAGGAAACAAATATGAGTTACGTAGGCGAAAATTGGGAATTAATTAAAGAAACTTTGAAAAAAGAATACGATCTTTCTATCGTAGCATATAACACATGGATTGCGCCTTTGAAATTTCACAGTGAAGAAGGCGACGTTATTAATGTGCTCATTCCCGGGAACCAGGCTCATATTTTAAATTATATTATTAAGAAATATAAGGATTTCTTCCAGGTTACCATTTCTGAATTAATGGATCACAACTATGACGTTAATTTCATATTGGAAACTGCTGCTGCTCCTGTTGGCGAAGAAGAAGTGGTAGAACGTAAACTGGAAAGTACCAATGACCATTTATACAGACAGGCTAATTTGGTGGCTAAATATACTTTCGATAACTTTGTCGTAGGTAATAACAATAACTTTGCTCACTCTGCTGCTCTTGCAGTTGCAGAATCTCCCGGCGAAGATTTTAATCCCTTATTCATTTACGGTGGTTCCGGTCTGGGTAAAACTCACTTAATGCATTCCATCGGACATTATATTATTGATAATAATCCTAATATGAAGGTTCTCTATGTTAACAGTGAAACTTTTACTAATGAGGTAATTGAAGGTATTCGTAGCGGCAGTTCTTCTGCCATGAATAAATTAAGAGACAAGTACAGAACTGTTGATGTTCTTTTAATCGACGATATTCAATTTATTATAGGTAAAGAAAGTACACAGGAAGAATTTTTCCATACTTTCAATGCTTTATATGAAGCCGGTAAGGCAATTATTATTTCATCCGATAAGCATCCGAAACAAATGGAAACCTTGGATGCAAGATTCAGTTCCCGTTTCCAGATGGGCCTTCTTGCTGATATTCAGCCCCCTAACTATGAAACCAGAGCTGCCATTCTTTATAAAATTGCCGAAACCAGCCATAAAAAAGTTGGTAATGAAATTGTAGAATACATCGCTGAAAATATTAAATCCAATATTCGTGAATTGGAAGGTGCTTTTAATAAATTAATTGCTTTTGCAAAGATTAATAATAAGGAAATAACGAAGGAACTGGCTGAAGAAGCTTTGAAGGATATGATTTATCCGGACAAACCCAAGATGATTACTCCTACTATCATTATTCAGGTAGTTGCGGAACATTACGGTGTCAAAGCAGAAGATATTACTTCTAAGAAGAGAAATGCTGAATTCGTTCTTCCCAGACAGGTTGTTATGTACCTTTGTCGTGAATTAACGGAAGTATCTCTTACCGATATTGCTAAGATTCTTGATAAAAAAGACCATACTACCATTATGCATGGCGTAAATAAAATTGAAGAACAATTGAAAACCAATCCTGATTTGGTTAGCCAGATTGATATTATTAAGAAGAAAATCAATCCTATTTAATAAGAAATAATGATAATTTTATAATAATAAATGATTATTTTTCATTATTATAGAATATCTTTTATAACCCTTATATGTGGATAAGTAAGGTTATAAAAAAATATAATTTGTTTATAAAAAATATCCCTTAAATTTGTAGTATAAAAGCAAATTTTTATGATGTTTATAACTCACAATAAAAAGTTGAGTTATCCGATAGTTTTTCTCAACTTATTCATTCCATTTTTGCCTTATATTTGCTATAATAATTAGGGTTATCCACATTTAAACAGCTATTAATACTAATAATACGAATTACTTAATAAATAATATGTTTAAGCGAGGTCAAAATTTTAACCTCAACCAGGGAAGGAGTTTATACACACTATGAAACTTATCATTTCTAAATCAGATTTATTAAAAGGCGTTCAGATTGTATCTAAGGCAGTTTCATCCAAAACTACCATGTCTATTTTAGAATGTATTTTAATTGATGCTTCCAAAGGAAATATCCGTTTGGTAGCAAATGATATGGAACTTGGAATTGAAACAATTGTAGAAGGCCAGATTATTGAAAAAGGTATGGTTGCTTTACCTTGTAAAATTTTCTCTGATATTGTAAGAAGCTTTTCAGATGGTGATATTACCATTGAAACAGAAGATAACTATAATACATTCCTTACCTGTGAAAAATCTAAATTTAACATCATTGGAAGAAATCCTGATGAATTTAGTGATATTCCTCAGGTAGATAGACAGGAAGGCATTGTTCTTTCACAGTTCACATTAAAAGAAATCATTCGTCAGACTATCTTCTCTATCAGCGACAATGATACCAATAAGGCTATGGGTGGTGAATTATTTGATATCAACGGTGACTGCTTCAAAGTAGTATCACTTGATGGTCACAGAATTTCAATCCGTAAGGTATTTTTAAAGAATTCTTATGAACCCAATAAGGTAATTGTTCCCGGTAAGACTTTGAATGAATTGATGAAGATTCTCAGCGGTGAAACAGATAAAGATTTAACTCTTTATTTTACAGACAAGCATATTGTATTTGAATTTGATGAAACAGTTATGGTTTCAAGAATCATTGAAGGTGAATATTTTAAGATTGATCAGATGTTATCCACCGATTATGAAACCAAATTACAGGTAAACCGTAAGGTATTCTTAGATTGTATTAACAGAGCAACTCTTCTTGTTAAAGAAGGCGATAAGAAGCCGGTTATTATTACAATCAATGATGAAGCGATGGAATTAAAGATTAATTCGGTAGTCGGCAGCATGAAGGAAGAAATTATCATTACCAAAGAAGGTAAGGATTTAATGATTGGTTTTAATCCTAAGTTCTTAATTGATGCCCTTCGTGTAATTGACGATGAAGAAGTTACTCTTTATCTTGTAAATCCTAAGGCTCCTTGCTTTATCAGAGATGAAGAACAGAATTATGTATATTTGATTCTGCCGGTTAACTTTACAACTGTTAGCTAATTTATAAATATTTAAAATTTTCAAAACCAAATGTAAAAGGTTAAATTTTACGATTTTAAAGTTAATAGTTATGAAAAATTTATTATAATTCAGGAGTTTATTTATAAATAAGCTTCTGAAAGGAATGTTGAAATGGAAGAATTAAAATTAAGAGACGAATTTATTAAATTAGGCCAGGCTTTGAAGGCTGCCAATTTGGTTTTTAACGGAGCAGATGCGAAGTTTGAAATCCAGGACGGCAGAGTGAAAGTAAATGGCGAAGTAGAATTACAGCGCGGTAAAAAGCTTTATGATGGGGATATTGTGGAATATGAAGGTCGTAAAGTTAAAATTGTGAAGTAGTTTACTTTTAAAATAATTTTTATATTATTCTAAAAGTTTTAATTGAGTTAAAAAGTGGCAGGTTAAGTAGAAGTATGTATATAAAGTCACTGGAATTGGAAAATTACAGAAATTACGAGTCTTTGCAATTGTCTTTTGATAAAGGGACAACCATTTTCTATGGGGATAATGCCCAGGGAAAAACAAATATTTTAGAATCTATTTACCTTTCTTCTACAACAAAGTCTCATAAAGGCAGTAAAGACAAGGATATTATTAAATTTGGTGCCGAAGAAGGGCATATCAGAATCATTTTAGAGAAAGATGGTTTGGATTACCGTATTGATATGCATCTTCGTAAGTCAAAATCCAAAGGTATAGCAATCAATTGCGAAAGAATTAAGAAAGCTTCCGAATTGGTTGGTCTTTTAAATGTCGTTTTATTTTCACCGGAAGATTTAAATATTATCAAAGACGGCCCGGCTTACAGAAGACGTTTTGTTGATATGGAACTTTGTCAGCTGGATCAGTTTTATATTTATAATCTTACGAATTATAACAAAATCATAAATAACAGAAATGTTATTTTGAAAGATTTGTATTATAATCCTTCTTTAAGGGAAACCCTTACAATATGGGATACCCAGCTGGAATCTTACGGTAGCAAAATTATTGAAAGAAGAGCTCAGTTTTGCGAACAATTGAATGAAATTATCTATGATATTCATCAAAAATTGTCCGGCGGGAAGGAAGAAATTAAGATTATTTATGAACCGAATGTTTCAGCATCTGAGATTGGAACCATGTTACAGAAGTGTCAGGATAAAGATATTAAAACCAAGATGACTTCCGTTGGTCCCCATAGAGATGATTTTGCTTTTATGGTGAATGGCATTGATATTCGTAAGTTCGGATCTCAGGGACAACAGAGAACTGCAGCTTTATCATTGAAACTGGCAGAAATTGAGTTGGTTAAGAAGATTACCAAAGAATGTCCTGTTCTTTTATTGGATGATGTTTTATCGGAATTGGACAGTAACCGCCAGAATCAGCTTTTAAACAGTATAGGTGATATTCAGACCATTATTACCTGTACCGGTTTGGATGAATTTGTAAATAACAGATTCGAAATTGATAAAGTTTATAAAGTTGTAAACGGTGCTGTGGAAGAGTAATTTTTTAAGAGTTTATTTTTAATTATTTTATAAAATATTTTATTTGTAAAAGTGTGAAAATCACACCGGATTGGAGAATAGTATGAAAAATTGCATTGATATGCCAATTTTTCATACGGCTATTTGTTTCAGAGCGAAAGCAAATAGCTATGATGGCAGACGTAAATTTGAAATTTACGTCGCCACTTCGCGATAAATCGCTCAGAAATGAGGAATTAGTATGAGTCAGCAGGAATACGGCGCGGATCAAATTCAAATTTTGGAAGGTTTGGAAGCTGTTAGAAAAAGACCGGGTATGTATATCGGTAGTACATCTGCGAGAGGTCTTCATCATCTTGTTTACGAAATCGTAGACAATTCCATTGATGAAGCTTTGGCAGGTTTTTGTGATACCATTACAGTTACCCTGAATAAAGATAATTCTGTAACAGTTGTGGATAATGGACGTGGTATTCCCGTAGGAATCAATGCGAAAGCAGGAATTCCTGCGGTTGAAGTTGTATTTACCATTCTTCATGCCGGCGGTAAATTCGGCGGTGGAGGATATAAAGTATCCGGCGGACTTCATGGTGTAGGTGCGTCTGTTGTTAATGCGCTTTCAAACTGGTTGGAAGTTGAAATCAGAAGAGAAGGTAAGGTATACAAACAGCGTTACGAAAGAGGACATGTAATGTATCCTTTGGAAGTAATTGGTGATTGTGGTGAAGAGGAATCCGGAACCAAGGTTACTTTCTTCCCGGATGATACTATTTTTGAAGAAACCATCTTTGATTTCGATATTTTAAAGCAAAGATTCCGTGAAATGGCTTTCTTAACCAAAGGTCTTCGTATTACTTTGATTGATGAAAGAGGAGAAGAGCCTAAGGAAAGAAGTTTCCATTATGAAGGCGGTATTAAGGAATTCGTTGAATATTTGAATAAGGGTAAAACACCGCTTTATGATAATATTCTTTATTTTGAAGGAACCAAGAACGGCGTTTATGTGGAAGTGGCTCTTCAGCATAATGATTCTTACAATGAGAGTACATATAGTTTCGTAAATAATATTAATACACCGGAAGGTGGTACACATTTAGCAGGTTTTAGAAATTCACTTACCAAGACTTTCAATGATTATGCCCGCGGAAGCAAGTTATTGAAGGAAAGTGAAGCAAATCTTTCCGGTGAAGATATCCGTGAAGGTTTAACCTCTATTATTTCTGTTAAAATTGAAGAGCCTCAGTTTGAAGGCCAGACAAAGCAGAAGCTCGGTAACTCTGAAGCAAGAGTTGCTGTTGATAATATCGTAAGTGAACAGCTTACATACTTTTTAGAGCAGAATCCTGCAGTAGCTAAAATGATTTGTGAGAAATCTATTTTAGCCCAGAGAGCAAGAGAAGCTGCACGTAAAGCACGTGATTTAACAAGACGTAAAACTGCTTTGGAAGGTATGGCGCTTCCCGGTAAATTAGCAGATTGTTCCGATAAAAATCCGGAAAACTGCGAAATTTACATCGTGGAGGGAGATTCTGCGGGTGGTAGTGCTAAGACTGCGCGAAGTCGTGCAACTCAGGCGATTTTACCACTTCGAGGTAAAATCCTTAACGTAGAAAAAGCAAGATTGGATAAAATTTATGCCAATGCGGAAATTAAGGCTATGATTACTGCATTCGGTACCGGTATTCATGATGATTTTGATATCAGCAAATTAAGATATCATAAGATTATTATTATGACCGATGCCGATGTTGACGGTGCTCATATTAGTACACTTTTATTAACATTCTTGTATCGTTTTATGCCGGAATTAATCAAACAGGGTTATGTATATTTGGCACAACCCCCTCTTTATAAGTTAGAGAAGAATAAAAAGGTTTGGTATGCCTACTCTGATGAAGAATTAGATAAGATTCTTTCAGAAGTCGGCCGTGACCAGAATAATAAAATTCAGCGTTACAAAGGTCTTGGTGAAATGGATGCGGAACAGCTTTGGGAAACTACTATGGATCCCGAGAAGAGAATTCTTCTTCGTGTAACCATGGATGAGCAGGCTGAGTCCGAAACAGACTTAACTTTTACCGTACTCATGGGTGATAAAGTTGAACCGAGACGTGAATTTATTGAAGAAAATGCAAGATTTGTAAAGAATCTTGATATCTAATTGGAAGAATGCCTAATAAATTGGCTATATTGAATGAATTTGAATGGATAAGTCTATTTTAGACATAAAAGATTGGAGCCACTACAATGGATGATACAATTTTTGACAAAGTGCAAGAAGTCGATTTGAAGAAAACCATGGAAACTTGTTATATCGACTATGCCATGAGCGTTATTGCAGCCCGTGCATTGCCCGATGTAAGAGATGGTTTGAAACCGGTACAGAGACGTGTTCTTTACTCCATGGTTGAATTAAATAACGGACCGGATAAGCCCCATAGAAAGAGTGCCCGTATCGTCGGTGATACGATGGGTAAATACCACCCTCACGGTGACAGTTCTATTTATGGTGCTTTGGTTAATATGGCACAGGATTGGTCTACAAGATATCCTCTCGTTGACGGTCATGGTAACTTCGGTTCTGTGGACGGTGACGGTGCTGCGGCTATGCGATATACCGAAGCAAGATTATCAAAGATTTCTGTAGAATTATTGGCTGACATCGGTAAAGATACCGTTGATTTTATGCCTAACTTTGATGAAACGGAGAAGGAGCCGGTTGTTTTACCCAGCCGTTATCCTAACCTTTTGGTAAACGGTACTACAGGTATTGCGGTAGGTATGGCTACAAATATTCCGCCTCATAACTTACGTGAAACCATTAATGCAGTTGTTAAAATTATTGATAACCGCGTAGAAGAAGACCGTGCAACCGAAATTGAAGAAATCCTTGATATTATAAAAGGACCGGACTTCCCGACAGGAGCAGAGATTCTTGGTACTAGAGGTATTGAAGAAGCATATCGTACCGGTCGCGGTAAAATAAGAGTGCGTGCGGTAACCAATATTGAAACTTTACAGAACGGTAAAAACAGAATTGTCGTAACCGAATTACCTTATATGGTAAATAAGGCGCGTTTAATAGAAAAGATTGCCGAACTTGTGAAAGATAAAAAAATCGACGGTATCACAGATTTACGTGATGAATCCAACCGTGAAGGTATGCGTGTGGTAGTGGAACTTCGTAGAGATGTAAATCCTAACGTTGTTTTAAATCACCTTTATAAGCATACCCAGTTACAGGATACCTTCGGTGTAATTATGCTTGCGCTTGTAAATAACGAGCCTAAGGTTCTTAATATTCTTGAAATGCTTACAAATTATTTAGAGCATCAGAAGGAAGTTGTAACCAGAAGAACCAAGTATGATTTGAATAAAGCAGAAGAGCGCGATCATATTTTACAAGGTTTATTAATTGCTTTGGATAATATTGATGAAGTAATCAAGATTATTCGCGGCAGTGAAAATACTAAAGTAGCGGAACTTACATTAATGGAACGCTTTGCATTATCGGAAGTACAGGCACATGCCATTACCGAAATGCGTTTGCGTGCGTTAACAGGTTTGGAACGTGAAAAACTTGAGAATGAACATAAGGAATTACTTGAAAAAATTGCTTATTATAAGTCAATTCTTGCAGATGAAAAATTACTTCTTGGTGTAATCAAGGATGAAATTATGTTGATTGGCCAGAAATACGGTGATGACAGAAGAACCAAGATTGGTTTTGATGAGTACGATATTTCCATGGAAGATTTAGTTCCTAACGAGAATACCGTCATTGCCATGACAAGCTTAGGCTATGTTAAGAGAATGACAGTGGACAACTTTAAGTCTCAGCATCGTGGCGGTCGTGGTATCAAGGGAATGCAGACCATCGAAGATGACTATATTGAAGATCTTCTTATGACTACAACCCACCACTACATTATGTTCTTCACAAATTACGGTAGGGTTTATCGTTTGAAGGCTTACGAAATTCCGGAAGCCGGCAGAACTGCAAGAGGTGTGGCAATCATTAACCTTCTTCAGTTAAATCCCGGTGAAAAGATTTCCGCTATCATTCCGATTAAGGAATACGAAGAAGAAAGAAATCTCTTCATGGTAACCAGAAAGGGTATTGTTAAGAAGACTCATATTACCGAATATGAGAATATCCGTAAGAATGGTCTTATCGCAATTACCTTAAAAGAAGATGATGAATTAATTGAAGTAAAATCTACAGATAAGGATACCGATATTTTCCTTGTAACCAAGCAGGGTATGTGTATCCGCTTTAAGGAAACCGATGTACGTGCAACCGGACGTAGTTCTATGGGTGTAATCGGTATGAACCTTGCCGACCAGGATGAAATCGTTGGTATGCAGTTAGACCATCAGGGCGATTCCTTACTTATCGCTTCCGAAAAAGGTTATGGTAAGCGTACTTACCTTGACGAATTTACCGTTCAGAAACGAGGCGGTAAGGGTGTGAAGTGCTACAAGATTATCGAAAAGACCGGTGATGTTGTAGGTGTTAAGGCTGTAAATGACGATCATGAAATTATGATGATTACCACAGCCGGCATCATTATCCAGATTCGTATGGAAGACGTATCAATTTTAGGCCGAATCACTTCAGGTGTTAAATTAATTAACCTTGATGATAAGGTATCCGTTGCCAAGATTGCGAAAGTTCGTGAGAAAGTAACCGATGAAAACGGTGAAGTAGCGGTAGAAGATATGACCAGCGAAGTGGCAGAAGAAGAACCTAAGGACATTGATATGATTCCCATTCAGAATGAAGAAGAAACAGAAGAAGGTTCTGAAGAATAAGAAGCAACTTAAAAATTTTATAATGATAAAAATTTAGCTTCTGCAAAATTTTAAAATTACGCGACCCCGCCTTAACGGCGGGGTTTTTTGCAACCTTTTTAAAGTGTAGCAAGTGTTATAAATATAAAGGTAATTTATAAAATCAAAAATAATGAATCGTAAGGAGATTTAATATGAAAAAATTTTGGGAAGGTGTTCTTGCTTTTGGGCCTTTGATATGTTTAGTGATTAGTATTGCTTGTATTATATTGGTCTATGTTGGACTTTTTGTTATGGTCATACATGCGGAAATGATAGGCGCAGATCCTGATGAATTTTCAAGTATGTTATTAGGTATTTTTGGAATTGTAATGATGATTGGATGGCTGGGTTTCTTTTATTTGACAATTATTTTTTGTATGTTTGATACATTTTTATTCTGCATATATGCATGTAAAAACGAAAATTTGGATACGGGAATGAAAGTTTTATGGTGTTTCCTTTTTGCCTTTTTTTCACTTATTACCTGTCCCATATATTGGTGTATTTATAAAAGAAAAGAGAAAAAATTAGAAGATATCAATAAAATTCCTTATTAAAAACGTATCTTTAATATAAGGTGGAAAAATCGGGAGAAGAAAATGAAAAAGTTTTTAATTATAATAATTTCCATAATGACAATGTTTTTAATTGCTTGCAATTCTACGGAAAATAATGTTTTTAATACGATTATAAACAATCAGAATACTTCAGAAATATCGGTGGATGAAAATTTAGAAGGTGAAAGTATAAATAATAATGAATTATCAGAAGATATCGGCGACGGCAAAGAATTAGAAGCCCACACCGAAGAACCGGAAAAAGAATTTGCCTTTGCATCCGCAGAAGAAATTGATAATATCAGCGACGAAGATCTTTTATATATTTATAATCATGATTATGATACATATGATTTCTTTCCGGAAGGTGAATACACAGGAATAGATTATTTTGGTATGGAAATGTTGGTGCCTACAGAAACTTGTCCCGATGCACCCACAGAATGTATGTTATTTTTTATTGAGGATTGCTTTTCAATTGATGAAAGTGAATTAAATTCCGTAATTGATTCCCAGAAAATGAAAACCTTTGCAGAGGTGGACATTACGGATTCTATTTATTCTTGTAATACAAGTTATGCAGAATATGAACCAGGAAAAACCATAGATGATTTTAAATTGATTCTTTGCGGTGAAAATGACAGTTACGTAGAATACACTTCAACATATACGGAAATCAACCGCTTTTATGATAACAACAGGGTTTTAGTCAGTAACGAAACCCAAAGGGCCTATCGATGGATTTATATGAAGTCCCTGGTTTACACTAAGGTGGAAGATAAGCGACAACTGATTATGCTTGGTGAATTAAGCGTGGATTACGTGAAAGAGCAAATGGATATATATAACTATTATAACAAAAGTACTGTTTTATATCGTGAAGTGGCTGAGGAAGAAGATTGTTACATTTATACCTGTTATTATATTCACCCTATGATTGGCGGAGAAGCCCAATCCAGCGAGCTTTATTTATTAAAAGAAGTGATACAGATTGACAAGGAAAGCCATAAAGTGCAATATAAAAGTGCAGAGGTAGTAAAGACAGTGGACATTCCTTAAACTTTGAAGTAATTTATATCAAAAGAGAGATTTAGAAAATTTCAAAGTTGTGATATGCGGATATACAACACACTAAAACATAAGGAGAAAAAGATGAAAAAAGGTAAAAGACATGTAAAACGGGTTGTAAAATTAAGTATGATTCTTTTAGGTTGTATTTCTCTGATTGCATTAACAGCTTGCGGTAAAAAGACAAATTTCACTTCCGTACAGGATTATGTAGATGCCGGCGGTTATATTTATACGGATGTGCCACAAAGTGCAACGGATATTCATTATTATCTGGAAGAAAGTATGCTTGTTCATACCAGTGCTATTTCTTATGTTGTAAGCGATGAAGAAGAATATGATACTTTTATGGAATCCATAAAAGATGATGTTTTAGGTGTTTACGAAGGAAGTCCATATACACCATCACCGCAATGGGAAAGTTATTGTACCAGCGAAAATACAACATATACCGAAGAAGAATTGGAAGAAATGGCGTATGTGGAAGAACATTATTCGGATATGAATTATGAGGAAGTTTTGTCTATGACAGATCATAAATTCGGATTTTATGCCTCATACGGGGCAAAAGTGAAAGATTATACCAATATGAATTATACGCTTGCGGAATTTCCATCGTCGGATATTTTTAAAAGTGTAGAAGAAGGAAGTATTGAAAACTATACGATTTTATATTATTATCCAACGCTTACCGGTTCAAGAACTTGCGGATTCATTGTAGATGAAGAAAACAGGAAATTTATTGCATTTTATCGTGCAACAATAAAATAGGTAAAAATTGAGGAGGAATTCATTATGAAAGGGAAAGAGAAATGTAAAGCATTAAAAGAAATCCGCCAGAAAATCGCGGAACAGAATGATATTGCTTTCGCGGTATCGGAGTGTACCCATCAGGGCGATTGCAGAGGTACCTGCCCGAAATGTGAGGCGGAGCTTCGTTACTTAGAGCGTCAGTTAGAAATTCGTAAAAATCTTGGAAAAGCCGTTGTGGTTGCCGGTATTTCTGCGGGAATGTGTGCGCCTATGGTAGCATGTAATCCCATTGAAGCAGTCGGTGATGTGATTGCGGATGTGTATTATTCGATTAATCCGCCTGAGGACATTGCCGGTGATGTGCAATATATTCCGGAAGATGTTGCAGGTATGGAAGGCCCTGCACCGGAATCCGATGAGCCGGACGGAGAAGATATTCTTGGTGGTTTGGAAGAATATGATCCTAGTGAGGATGTAGAATCTACGGAAAATGATATGGATGCGATGTGTCCTTCAGAAGAAGATTCGGAAGAGTTGGCAGGTGAAATTCCCCTTGCGCCTACTTCCGAAGAAGATTTAGAAGACATCGACGAATATTTATTAGAAGGCGACATTGCCATCGACCCGGAGTATTTAGATGAAGAATAATATTACAATGCCGGTGGTGTCTATAAACCGACATCGGCTTAAAACCGACGGTGTCGGTGTTACCACTCTGGTGGCATCTTTTGGTTGTCCCTTAACCTGCAAATATTGCATTAATAAAAGGACCTGGGATCCGGCGATGCTACCCAAGTGCGTACATATGACCCCGGAGCAGTTATACGATAAATTAAAAATCGATGACCTTTATTTCATTGCTACCGGAGGAGGAATTACCTTCGGTGGTGGCGAATCCCTTTTGCACGCAGAATTTATCGCGGCTTTTCGTGAGGTTTGCGTAGACAAATGGCAGATTACGGTGGAAACTTCTTTGAATGTGCCCACTGAGAAACTGCGTACCATTCTTCCTGTGGCTAATGCTTTTATCGTGGATATTAAGGATATGAATCCCGAAATTTACAAGGCATATACAGGTCGTGATAATGACAGGGTGATTGAGAATTTAAAGATATTGATTAAGGAGAAATCCCCGGAATGTATCCGCGTTCGTGTGCCGGCAATTCGCGATTATAACACCAAAGAGGATATGGAAGCATCCGTTCAAATCCTAAAGGAGATGGGTTTTACGGATATCGAGGTATTTCCGTATATTATTCGGGAAGAGTGAATCATAAAACACCTGCATTTATGTAATTTCAGTACATAGATGCAGGTGTATCTTTATCTTCCGTATCATATTCATTATTCTTTGTCTTCCGTATTATTTTCAGGTTTTTTGCCTTCTACAGCTTCAATGCATTCAACGATTTTATCATTATCAAAACCTTGATTCTTTAGCCAGTCAATGAGATTTAAAATTTCTTTTCCTGTCATTCCTTCCATAGCCCGTACCCTCCTTATATAAGGATTATAGGCAGATACCTCCTTTCCTGTCAATTTAGCAAAATGCACAAACTTTTTGAGTTCTTTCGGCGACTGCCGTTGAAAAATAGAAATGTAAAAAGAGCATGCGATATGCATGCTCAAATGGTAACATTTGTATAATATATTTACAATAAAAACGCGTCGACAAATATCGACAAAGGTCTGTTAATTGCAACAAAGTTTTATCCTAAAAAATCATTTCACCTGATAAACATATGCATTCCCCTGCTTTCCTATGCGTTCCACTACTTCCATCTCATATAAAATATTAAGCGCGGTTCCGGCAAGGCTTCGTCCGATCCCTGCTTTCTTTGCAAAAATATCCGAAGTAAATTCTTCGGGCAAACCTTCAGGAATCAGCTGCTTATAATCTTCGGGCTTCCTAATGGTAATCAAGTCCAACAATTCAATAGGTGCCTTATCCGTTTTAGTGGCGCGGATTTTCTTCTGCGGACCGTAGCCGTCCAAAAGGCGATATTCTTCCGTAGACATAATAGCCAATATAAAATGCAAATTTGGATGATGCAAAAAGTCCTTAATGCCGTACAATTCATGAAAGAATAAGTAGGGCATTCCTTTTTTACGGGTCTTACGGCTGGTGGTGATGCGACGGTTCTTACTTTCACCGGCAGTCACGTTAATATCCGAAGGATTCGCTAAGTCGCTTACATTGTCACATTCCACCCAGTGCAAAGTATTCACAAGGGAAACCGGGTACACAATGGTAACTTCGTGTTCTTCCAGGAACTGCGTCAGCTTCCGTTTCATCAGATAAAATTGCTTCGTCTGAATCTCATAAATTTCTCCGTCAATGCAGATATCCGCCACAAAAGTGCCGATTTTTTGCTCATGGTACTTCTCGTCCGGGGCAAAGTAATATTTCAAAACCGAGTGAACCGATTTCTCGCTTAAAGTCCCGATTCCTTTCTCGCCTTGGACCTTACCATACATTCTGTTTTTGGCTTCTTCAAATAATTTTTCATCAATATAAGACTTCATAGGGGAATTATAACAAAGAATTCCCCAAATTCCTACGTTTTTCGTGCGAAAAGCTACTTGCAAATTCAATAAAAAAGTAGCATTATTGGAATGGTGCATAAATTGTGATATCCACAATAAGAGGAGTATTTCTGTAAGTAATCCGCATTGTGATTAAGTTTATAATGAATGCACATAGCAAAATATCAATATAAGGCAGAAATAAATGACGGATCAGGCGATAACAACAAAGAAACAATCCAATAAAACAGTGACAAAACCCCGCTATCATCTTTTAGACAGCATACGTGGTCTTTTATTGATTATGATGATTATTTTTCACACTATGTTTGATGTGATGATTATGGGAGACGGTTCTTTTTCAGTCCGCAATATACCGGGCTATGTTTTCCAACAAAGTATCGGCTATGGATTTATTTTTCTTTCAGGGATGTGTCGTGCCATCGGAAAGAGACATTTGCGCAGAGGCTTGACGGTACTTGGGGCAGCAGCGCTGGTTTCTTTTGTAACCTATGTTTTTACGCCGGGACAGGCAATCAACTTTGGCGTGTTGGTACTCTTGGGTTCTTCTATGTTAATCGTAATCCCTTTGGATAAAGTGATAAAAGATAAACACGCGCCCGTTGGACTTATTGTATCCATAATACTTTTTGTACTGACTCGTAATGTATACTATGGTAATTTAGGCTTTGAGGGGTTGGTACTTGCGGAACTTCCGGACTTTTTGTATCGGAATTTTGCAACTGCTTATTTGGGATTTCCGCCGGCGGATTTTGCTTCGGGAGATTATTATCCTTTGATTCCCTGGTTTTTCTTATATATGTGCGGTTATTTCTTCTGGAAATTAATCGGCACGAAAGAATGGGTAAAGAAACCCTTATCGATTAAAATTCCCGTTCTTTCCTTCTTGGGAAGACATTCATTGTTAGTGTATTTGTTGCATCAGCCGATTTGTTATGCTGCGGTTTACTTCTTCTGTGTAATTTTGTAAAAGAAGTGAATTCGCGTCGCAAACGGTTTAGGTTTACAGATTAAGCAAGTTTAGAAAAATTTTTATATAAAAATCCTAATATGGATAAAAGAGGAGAGTTGAAAAAATGGAAGCGTATTTAGTGTTTAAGGATTTGGCGATTATTATTATATTTGCCAAAGTGTTCGGTATCCTTGCCCGCAAGTGCAAGGCGCCCATGGTTGTAGGTGAAATTATTGCCGGTCTCATTATCGGCCCCTGCTTTTTAGGTTGGGTACAGCCTACGGATTTTATCTTACAGATGGCGGAAATCGGCGTTATTTTACTTATGTTCTCTGCCGGACTTGAGACCAACTTAAAGGAAATGATTAAAACAGGCCCTAAGGCATTACTTATTGCCTGTGCCGGCGTATTTGTACCCTTGGTTGGCGGTGCCCTGCTTTATATGTGCTTTTACGGATTTAGTGCTGTTGGTACACCCGAATTTTTTAAGGCTGTTTTCATCGGTACCATTATGACCGCAACTTCCGTAGGTATTACGGTAGAGGCCTTGCGTGAGATGGGTTACTTAAAAGGTAAAATCGGTACTACCATTCTTAATGCAGCAATCATCGACGATATCATCGGTATGATTGTGCTTACCGTAGTAATCGGTTTTAATGACCCCAACTCAAACCCTTGGATGGTTGTGCGAAATACGGTATTGTTCTTCTGTATTGCTTTGGTTGGCGGTTACATTGCATACAAAGTTTTCAAGAAAGTAGACCAGCGCTATCCCCACACAAGAAGAATCACAATCGCAGGTCTTGCGCTTTGTTTGATTATGGCCTATGTAGCGGAACGCTATTTTGGCATTGCCGATATTACCGGTGCTTATGTGGCAGGTATTATCCTTTGCAATATCCGCGATTCCGAATACATTGCAAGAAGACTGGATATCAATTCCTACGTTATGTTCGGACCGATTTTCTTTGCAAGTATCGGTTTAAAAACCAACATTCAGAATATGGATTGGTCGATTCTTGTATTCTCGCTTGGTTTTGTGGCAGTAGCTTTGCTTACCAAAATTATCGGTTGCGGACTTATTTCCATGGCTTGCAAAATTCCGGCCAAACATGCAATTAAAGTGGGTGTCGGTATGATGACCCGAGGCGAGGTTGCCTTGATTGTGGCTCAGAAGGGTATGACGGTAGGATTGCTTGACCCGGTGTATTTTACTTCAGTAATCTTATTGATTATTACATCTTCCATTTTAACCCCTATTCTGCTAAAATTGTTGTATTCGAAATATCCTGAAAGTCCCGAAGATGCGGGAGAAGTTGCGAAGGCATAAAAGGTAAAAGGAATTCTTAGGAGGAATGAAAATGAAAAAGAAACAAGTGATTGCAGGCGTGATTGCCGCGGTTCTGTTCGTATTCATCGGCGTGTCCAGCGTTGGTATGAATATCCTGGATAAGGTCGTTATGAAAATGACGGGAGCTGATATGGAGAGCAGTTATATGTATGGCTTTCCCATGGAAGATTTCGTAGGTATTGTCAAAGTAGACGGTGATATGATGGATTCCGCAGATACGTCATATTTTGCAACCGGTGGCGGTTATGATCATCAGGCTACCGTAGATTACATCGAAGCTTTGTCAGAAGCGGAGAATAATGTGGCAATTTTGCTTTACGTGAATTCAGGCGGCGGTTATACATACATTGGCGATGATTTGTATTTGGAATTGATGGAATACAAGGAAGAAACAGGCCGTCCCATTTATGCATATTTTGATTCCATTGCGGCAAGTGCGGCTTATTATGCTGCTATGTCTGCGGACGAAATTTACGCGAACCGTATGACAACCACCGGTTCCATCGGTGTGTATATGACCGTTTATGATATGACGGAGTTATACGATAAGCTTGGTATCAAAGAATATATGATTAAAAGCGGTGACAATAAGGGCATCGGCGGTGGCGGTCAGGAAGTTACCGAGGAATATATTGCAATCGAGCAGGCCCAGGTAGATGAAATGTATGAACTTTTTATCGAGATTATTGCGAAGGGCAGAAATATGGACCCTGCGGATATTTATCCTATCGCTGACGGCAGAACTTTTACCGCAAATCAGGCGTTGGAACTTGACTTAATCGACGGTATTGCCCGTTACGAAGATTACAAGGAGCAGGTTCTTGGATATATGGGCGATGGCGTGGTTTACCATGAGCAGTCATCGGATATGGATCCCTTTACGGCGATGTTCGGAAGCATTCTGAATGCGATCCCTAAGTCAGACAACCAGGCAATGTTGGAGTTTATCGAGAGTCACCAAAACGGAGGAATGTACTATGAATCAAGCTGTTACTAAGGCAGGCTTTTTCCCGAGACTGGGCGCTTACCTTGTAGACAGCTGTATACTGGGCATTGTGCTCTTTTGTCTGAAAATCCCTGTAGCCTTTATGGAGCTTGCCTTTCCGGATGCTTTTATCTTTGGAAACGTGCTGTTCCATTATGATATTTTTGATATTTTCTTTTATCTTTTGACGCTGTTGTATTTCGTGTTGACCACCAGCATTACGGGTACAACCATCGGTAAAAGAGCATTTAATCTTATGGTAGTGGACAAGGAAGGCAAAAACCTTACCTTCTGGAACGCTTTGTACCGTGAGAGTGTTGGCAAGTTTCTGAGCGGTATTTTTTATTTCGGTTACATTATGATTTTTATCGATAAAAATAACCGCGCGTTCCACGACTATCTCTGCGATTCATCGGTAGTATATACCTGCAGATTTAAGGTGGTTAAGAAGGTTGTGGGAACGCAGATGGTTTCACAGAAACCGGAGGTGTCACAGGTAACAGTGCCTGCTGAAACTCCTCAGGTTTCAGAAAATCTTTATAAAGAAAGCAATACAACTCCGCAGAGTAACATAGTTGCGGAAGTTGAAAAAGAAAACGCTGAAGTCTCGCAAGAAGAAAACGAATAAGGAAAAAAGAAATGTTCCGACTTCTTAAGTATCTGAAAAAGTACAAAGTAGAAACAATTCTAGGGCCTCTGTTTAAATTAATGGAGGCCTCTTTTGAGTTGCTTGTGCCCCTGGTTATGGCAAGTATTATCGATAACGGTATCGAAAAAGGCGATAAAAGTCATATTTTTGCCATGGGAGGCGTGCTTTTCCTTCTGGCAGCAGTTGGTTTTGGCTGTGCCATCACCGCCCAGTACTTTGCGGCAAAGGCGTCCGTTGGTTTTGCGACGAACTTACGTCACGTGATTTTTAACCATATCCAGACCAGAAGCTACGAGCAGATGGACGAATTCGGCACTTCTACTATGATGAATCGCTTAACCAGCGATGTGAATCAGGTGCAGACCGGGGTGAATTTGACCCTTCGTCTATTGTTGCGTTCACCTTTTATTGTGTTTGGTGCTATGGTTATGGCTTTTACCGTTGATGTAAAAGGCGCTATGATTTTTGTTGTGACCATTCCCATTCTGGCGGTAGTGGTTTTTGCAATCCTTCTGATTAACATTCCGCTTTATAAAAAAGTGCAGAAAGCTTTGGATAAGGTTGTGGTTAAAACCCGTGAAAACTTAACCGGTGTACGTGTGGTCCGTGCTTTCTCTATGGAGCGTGAGGAAGTGGAAGGATATGATGCATCTGTGGATGCACTGAAGAAGTTTCAGTTGTTTGCAGGGCGCGTCAGTGCTTTTATGAATCCGGTGACTTTTATGATTGTAAACGGGGCGACGTTGGTGCTTTTATACCGTGGAGCCGTGGAAATTGACGCAGGCTTCCTTACCCAGGGTGCGCTGATTGCACTTGTAAACTACATGGCGCAGATTCTTGTGGAACTCATTAAGCTTGCAAATTTGATTATCACGATTACCAAATCTATGGCCGGCGGTTCCCGCATTGCGGATATGCTGTATGATGAAGAAGATCAGAAAGAGTCCGTTGCGAATAAAGAGTCTTCAGCAGACGAGAATAAGAATTTGGATAAAAAGAAGAACCAAAATTCGGATAATAAGCAATCATCTGATGATAATAAAAATATTCCCGTCCCCGCAATCAATGATATCACCTTTGAAAATGTATCCTATATCTACAAAGGTGCGTCTTCGGCATCGGTAAGTAACTTATCATTCCGGGCGAAAAAGGGCGACATCGTAGGTGTAATCGGCGGTACCGGTTCCGGTAAAACCTCCCTTATTAATCTTTTGGCAGGTTTTTATGAGGCCAAAGAAGGGCGCGTTCTTGTAAATGGCGAAGATATCACAGCCTGTGATAGTGAAGATTTGCGTGCCCGCATCGGTATTGTGCCTCAGACGGCGGTGCTTTTTAAGGGTACCATTGAAGAAAACCTTAAGTGGGGTAAGGCGGACGCTACCGAAGAGGAAATGTGGGAAGCGTTGGAGCTTGCCCAGGCGAAAGAATTCGTGGAACAAAAAACCAACCGCTTAAAAGAGGCGGTTTTGCAGGGTGGTAAAAACTTCTCAGGCGGTCAGCGTCAGCGACTTTGCATGGCGAGAGCTTTTGTAAGAAAGCCGGATGTTTTAATCTTAGATGACAGTACCAGCGCCTTAGACTATGCTACAGAATCCAAAGTGCGTCAGGGAATCCGTAAACTTACGGAAGATGCGATTTGTTTTATCGTATCCCAGAGAGCGGCGTCTATTATGGATGCGGACCTTCTGATTGTTTTGGACGAGGGCGAAGTGGCAGGAATGGGAACTCACGAGGAGCTTTTGAAGTCCTGCGAAGTCTATGCCGAAATCTATTATTCTCAGTTCCCTGAGGATAGAGAGGAGGCAAACAATGCGTAAAAGAACTCTTCGACAGATTTTTAAATATATCAAAGCAAATACGGTGCTTCTGGTGATTTCCCTGTTTTGCGCCTTGCTTTCCGTAGTGGGAACGCTTTATCTTCCGATTCTGATCGGTAAGGGAGTGGACTTATGTTTAGGTGCAGGAGCGGTGGATTTCGCAGGCATCGGCCGGTTGCTTTTTATCGGTGTTATCGTAATTGCGGTAACCATGGCGGCGCAGTTTGTTATGAACCTGTGCAACAACCGAATGACGGCAAATGTGGTGGCAAGAATGCGTAAGGACGCAATCCGCAAATTACAGAGACTGCCCATTCGTTATATCGACAATAAATCTTACGGTGAGCTTGTAAACCGTATTATTGCGGATGTGGACACCTTCTCGGAAGGTTTGCTTCTTGGATTTTCCCAGCTTTTTACGGGTGTGCTTACAATCCTTGGAACCTTAGGATTTATGTTGGCTATTGATGTAAAAATTACCTTAATCGTAGTTTTGGTTACGCCCCTGTCTTTCTTTGTGGCAGCTTTTGTATCCAAGAAGACTTTTAACCTGTTTACCAGGCAGTCATCTACCAGAGGCGAGCAGACCGCCTACATCGAAGAAATGGTGGGAAATCAGAAGATTGTTAGAGCGTTTGGTAAGGAAGAAGACACTATGGAACGCTTTGATGAGATTAACGAGAGATTGCAGAAGGTTTCCGTGAAGGCGATTTTCTTCTCATCATTAACCAACCCGGCGACACGTTTTATCAACTCTCTTGTGTATGCGGCGGTTGGCGTGTTTGGTGCCCTGCTTGTTATGGGCGAAAATGCGGCGATTACCGTGGGTGAGCTGTCCTGCTTTTTAAGCTATGCAAACCAGTACACCAAGCCTTTTAATGAAATTTCCGGTGTGATTGCGGAATTCCAGAACGCCTTGGCTTGTGCGGAGAACTTCTTTAAGTTCTTAAACGAAGAAGACGAAAAAGATGCGGTAAGCGTGGATAAGCTTGTACAGGATGGTTTTAAGAATAACACCAACGCATTTGCCCGGGGCGTTAAGCTGGTGGGTGATGTAACCATTCAAAATGTATCATTCTCTTATGTGCCGGAGCGTAAGCTGATTGAAGATTTTAACTTGCACGTAAAACAGGGGCAGCGTGTGGCAATCGTAGGTCCTACGGGTTGCGGTAAAACTACGTTGATTAACCTGTTGATGCGCTTTTATGATATTAACGAGGGAGATATCATTTTAGATGGTGTGCCCATTGATGAACAGAGCCGTCATGATTTGCGAGATTCCTACGGTATGGTACTTCAGGAGACCTGGCTTAAAAACGGCACTATCCGCGAAAACATCGCCTTTGGCAATCCCGATGCAAGTATGGAAGAGATTATTGAAGCAGCCAAAAAGGCCCACGCCCACAGTTTCATCACGCGTATGCCCAAAGGCTACGATACTGAGATACTTGAAGACGGAGGAAACTTGTCAAACGGTCAGAAGCAGTTGCTTTGCATTGCCCGTATTATGCTGATGAATCCGCCCATCCTAATTCTTGATGAGGCGACTTCGTCTATTGACACCAGAACCGAAATGAAGGTACAGGACGCTTTTGCAAGGCTTATGAAGGGTAAGACCAGTTTTATCGTTGCGCACAGACTTTCTACCATTCAGAGTGCGGACGTGATTCTTGTTATGAAGGATGGCAACGTCATCGAGCAGGGAACACACGCCGAGTTGTTAAAAGAAAGAGGATTCTATTACGAGTTGTACCAGAGCCAGTGGGCGTAGAGGGTACTATTACAAAAGAGAGCCCCCAAAAAACGTGGGTATAGGAGGAATTATGAAAAAATTCGGATATGCATTTATGGCTTTTTTTCCTTTGATTGAAGTGATTGCAAGCGTTGTACTTATGATTGTAAGCATTGTGCTTATGGTGTCTTCGGCCATGGGAAGTGCAAATATTTCGGCAGCAGTCCCGACGATTTTACTGTGGATTAGTATCGTGGGAGTTATTGTAGGGATCGTTTTATGCATTGCAGGCATTGCACTTTTTACGGTTCATGCCAAGAATAATGAGAATCTGACCGGAAATGCCAAGGGCATTTGGATTGGCGCTTTTGTTACCTTAATTTGCTTTGCGTTTCCTGTTTATTGGTGGAAGTGTGTGCGTAAAAGCAGTGCAGTATAAGAAATTTGGGAGTATTTATGATTCAAGATTTCGCAAATCAAAAATTTGACAGCATACAGGCATTGCGTGGAGTTGCTGCGCTTTTTGTAGTAATCAGTCACCTTACTTTTATAGGGATTGGTGCTTTTGGCGTGGACATTTTCTTCTGCATAAGCGGTTTTATTATGATGTATGTAACGGGAAAGAGTTCAAAACATTTCCTCATAAAACGCTTGATTCGTATTGTTCCGCTGTATTATCTGGTTACGATCGGCACATTTATTTTATTGCTGGTATTTCCAAGTATGTTTATGGCGACTACGGCGGATGTTTCGTACTTAGTGAAATCCTTTTTCTTCATTCCCTATGAAATCGCCGGTGCAATTCAGCCCATTGTCAGAGTTGGATGGACCATTAATTATGAGATGTTCTTTTATGTGATTTTCTTTATTTCCATGAAGATTTCTCATAAATACAGAGGATTAATTTGTTCAGCAATTTTAATGATATTGGCTTTGGCAGGTACATTTGCAGACCTGCCTACCGTATTTTTAAAGTTTTATTGTCATGAGTTGCTGGTAGAATTTGTATTTGGTATGGTGTCCTTTTATATATGCAAAACAATCTTTGAGACCATATCTAAGCAAAAGGAGAAAAAAATGAAAGTACCCTTATGCGTTATTGGCATATTAACGGTAGTTTTCTGTTTTTGGTTTTTAATTTCAGACCGGAACAACATAGATATTATGCACTTTTCGAGAGTAATCAATTTGGGAATCCCCGCATTCATTCTTTTTGTTGCTACATTTACGGTGGGATGCATTGTAAAAGTGCCCAAATGGCTGAGTTTTACGGGAGATATCAGTTTTTCACTCTACTTGCTCCATTATTATCCGATTATGCTGATTTCGCGTTTTGCAGAAAGATTTGAATCTGTATGGATAAAATACGGATTGGGGGCAGTAGGCATTATTGCGGTAATTGGGATATCTTCAATAAGCTATTATTTGATTGAGAAGAAGTTCTCAGACTTTCTAAGAAAAAAATTAATAAAAAATACAAAACAGAAATAAAAAAATGTTATTTCTTGAAGTATATTATCCGGAGACGATATGAAAGTTCAGTTATCAGATCATTTCACCTACGGCAAATTATTCCGTTTTACCCTGCCGCCGATTTTTATGATGATTTTTACATCAATCTACGGTGTGGTGGACGGATTTTTTGTATCCAATTATGTAGGGAAAACGCCCTTTGCGGCGGTGAATTTAATATATCCTTTTTTAATGCTTCTCGGAGCCTTTGGTTTTATGTTCGGTTCCGGAGGCAGTGCTTTGATTGCCAAGACGTTAGGCGAGGGCGATAAAATAAAAGCGAAAAAGCTGTTTTCGTTATTTATTTACGTGAGTATTGCGCTGGCCTTGGTGATTATGGCTGTGAGTTTCTTTTGCCTTCGTCCCATTTCAATATTGCTGGGTGCGGAAGGGGTGCTGATTGATTATTGTGTAATTTACGGGCAGATTCTTCTGGTTGCCCTGCCCTTCTTTATTCTGCAGTTTGAGTTCCAGACCTTTTTTATTACGGCTGAAAAACCGGGGCTTGGATTGTTTGTAACGATTTTTTCCGGCGTTACCAATATGGTGCTTGATTATGTGTTTCTTGCGATTTTTGACTGGGGATTGCCGGGAGCAGCTTGGGCTACTGCCGGAAGTCAGATTGTGGGGGGCGTAATTTCGCTGATTTATTTCGCCCTTCCTAATAAAAGTCTGTTACGCTTAACGGCTACCGGCCTTGATATCAAAGCGTTGATGAAAGCCTGCACAAACGGGGCATCGGAGTTTGTTACCAATATCTCTATGTCTCTGGTGAGTATGCTTTATAACTTTCAGCTGATGCGCTATGCCGGCGAAAACGGCGTGGCGGCGTACGGCGTTCTGATGTACGTTAGCTTCGTCTTTGTGGCAATTTTCCTTGGATATTCTGTAGGTGTGGCGCCGGTGGTAAGCTTCCACTTCGGAGCCAAGCACCCAAAGGAGCTAAAAAACCTTCTGAAGAAGAGTTGTATTATCATCGTAGGTTTTTCGATTGCTATGCTTATTGCAGGGGAATTGCTGGCAACGCCCCTTTCCAGGCTGTATGTGGGCTATGATCTGGAGCTTTTTGATATGACAGAGAAAGCCTTTTTTATCTACTCCTTCTCTTTCCTTTTTACGGGAGTAGGCATCTTTGGATCCGCCTTTTTTACGGCATTGAACGACGGACTGACATCAGCAATTATATCCTTCCTTAGAACCTTTCTCTTTCAGGTTTTGGCAGTCCTTGTGCTTCCGCTATTTCTTGGACTGGAAGGCATTTGGTGTGCAGTCATTGTGGCAGAGTTACTGGCAACGGTAGTAACGATAATCTTCTTATTGGCGAATAAGAAGAAGTATGGGTATTAAGATAAGGGATATTAATCTGTGAGTTTGTTTCTATAAAGCGGATAAAAGGGGGAGAACTTGAAATGAGCACAGACAAAGAGAAGAAAATCAGCATGAAACCCAATGAAAAAAGGGATATGGTTGTAAAAGAGATTCTTAAGCCTATGTTCAAAAACGCAGGTTTTAAATGTAAAGGTATGAACTGGTGGAAGGAGTTGGAGGACGGATATCTTTTTATCTATATGAAGAACAGCCGCTTTAACAGTGTGGCTACCGGATGTAGTTTCAGCTTTCAATTCAGTGCAAGCCGCTTTGACGAGATACGTGATAAAATAGAAACACAATATATCTATAATCAGATGAATTGTATCGAGGAGAATGTGTTTCTGCCCCATTGCGGCTATCTTTCTACTGTTCATAACGGTTTGGATTATACAATAGACGGTTACCAAAGTTACCTTCCCAAGGATATGCCGGTGCTTGTTATTATGAACCGCATCAGAGATGATTTTGATCAATACATTATGCCGGAGATTGAAGAAATTAAGACGGTAAGCGGGTTTGAAGCTTTGATGGAAGAGAAAAAGAAAGTGCTTGAAACAAAGGAAGCCAAACTTTTATGTTTTTATTCCCATTGTCTGATGAGTTGCAGCGTTGATAGCAATATGCCGCTTACTTTGGATATGCTTAAGCGAATACAATTATCGGAAGAAGAAATAAGAGAACATTATGATTGGTTAAAAAAAATGACGGCCAAATTCTATCTTCCGCACTTAAATGCTGTACCCTATATTGAGAGGGCACTATTGATAGCAAAAAACGAAAAAAATAGGTAAGAAAGAAACTCTGACATACTGTATTGTCAGAGTTTTTTCATATAATGTTCAAAACTACAACATTGTAATACATTATATTCTATGCTAAAATATGTAACTGTCACAGAAAGGGAGGAAAAGACAGTGTTTTCTATCTTAAAATATCTACGCAAAAGAGAAATGCTTTTTATGCTGGGAACCATTCTGGTTACTACGCTTCAGGTTTTTTTGGAATTAAAATTGCCGGATTATATGAACGCCATTACCACGACGGTTATCACTCCGGGAAGTCCGATGTCGGAAATCTGGAAGGCCGGCGGAATGATGCTTCTTTGTTCCTTCGGTGGTCTGGTGGCATCTGTTGTGGTAGGATTTTTCTGTGCCAAGGTAGCCACCGGTTTCTCTATGAGATTGCGTAGCCAGGTGTATGATAAGGTCACCGGTTTCTCCATGGAGGAAATTAACGGTTTTTCAACCGCCAGCCTTATTACCCGTTCCACCAACGATATTATGCATGTGCAGATGTTTCTGGTAATGGGTACCGCCATTATGTTTCGTGCAATTATTATGGCGACTATGGCCATCAGTAAAATCTACGGTAAAAGTTGGCAGTGGACGGTAAGTACCGCAATTGCCGTATTACTCCTTATGATTATGATTGTTTCCCTGATTATCATTGTGCTTCCCAAGTTTAAAATTGTGCAGACTTTGACAGATAACTTAAATCGTGTTACCCGTGAAAATCTTACCGGTATCCGCGTAGTGCGCGCCTACAATGCGGAGGATTTTCAGGAGAAGAAGTTTGAAGAAGCAAATGATGAATTGATGAAAACCCATTTGTTTACCCAGCGCGCCATGGCAGTGATGGGGCCCGGAATGTCCATTATTATGAACGGACTTTCTCTGGCAGTTTACTGGATTGGCGCATATCTGATTAATCAGGCCGGTTCTCCCGATGAAAAAATCAGGATGTTCTCGGATATGGTTGTCTTTTCTTCTTATGCAATGCAGGTGGTAATGTCTTTTATGATGCTTACCATGATTTTCATCATTCTGCCGAGAGCCAGCGTATCTGCGAAGCGTATTAAAGAAGTGCTTGATACCAAAACTAAAATTGTAGATGGCGCGGTTGTAGGTGCCGGAGAGACCGGTACAACGGACGAAGATAATACAGATAAAAAAGAAGTGGTTCAAAATGCACTGCAGGACGGCACACATGAAGTCATCTTCGAAAATGTCACCTTCCGTTATCCCGACGCATCGGATGCGGTTCTTGAAAATATTTCTTTTACGGCGAAATCCGGAGAAACCGTGGCTTTTATCGGTTCTACGGGTAGCGGTAAGTCTACTTTGATTAATTTGGTGCCCCGTTTCTATGATGTGACAGAAGGCCGTATCCTCGTTGACGGTGTGGACGTTCGTGATTATACACAAGAGGCCCTTCGTAATAAAATCGGTCTCGTGCCCCAGCGTGCGGTATTGTTTGGCGGAAGTATCCGTTCCAACATTGCTTACGGTGAAAATGGTAAGCAGGAAGAGTATACCGATGAAGAGATTTGGGAGGCACTACGCATTGCCCAGGCGGAAGATTTCGTGTCCAAACTGGATAAAAAATTAGATGCCGATGTAGCCCAGGGCGGTACGAATTTCTCCGGTGGCCAGAAACAGCGTCTGTCCATCGCCAGAGCGATTTGCCGAAAGCCGGACATTTATATTTTTGATGATTCTTTCTCAGCACTGGATTATAAAACTGACCGTGTATTGCGCGGCGAACTGGCCAAGGTGACCGGCAATGCCATCACTCTTTTGGTAGCCCAGCGTATCGGTACGATTCTGGATGCTGACCAAATCGTGGTTTTGGATGACGGTAAAATTGTGGGCTTAGGCACCCACAAGGAGCTGATGCAGACCTGTGAGGTTTATCAGCAGATTGCCTATTCTCAGCTTTCAAAGGAGGAATTGGCATAATGGCAAATAAAGAATATGAAATGGGTTCCGCAAACAACGGAAAGAAACGTGGTCCCGGTGCCGGACGAATTGTAGAGAAACCCAAGGATTTTAAGGGCACTTTTATCAAATTATTTAAATACTTAAAGAAATTTTTACCTTTTATGATATTGTCATTGGTACTGTCTTTTATCAGCAGTATTTTAGCGGTTATCGGTCCGGATGTGATTAAGGATTTGACTGCAGTTATTGAAGCAGGGATTCTCACCGGCATTGATATGGAAGCGGTCAAAGATGTGGCGATTCTTCTGATTATCATTTACGGTATCAGTGTTGTCTTCCAGTATTTCCAAAGTCTTGTGATGGCCACAATGACCCAGAGAATGTCCAAAAAGATTCGTAAGGACATTTCCGAGAAGATTAACATTATGCCGCTTAAGTACTTTGACTCTACGACTTTCGGTGATGTATTAAGCCGTGTAACCAATGACGTGGATACCATCGGCCATAGCTTGGGCCAGAGCATTACCCAGCTTGTGATGGCGGTGACCATGTTAATCGGTTCCATCATTATGATGTTGATTACCGATGTGACAATGACCATTGCGGCGATTCTTTCGTCCTTGATCGGTTTTGCTTTTATGAGCCTGATTCTTGGCAAGTCCCAGAAGTATTTCGTGGGACAGCAGAAGTACCTTGGTATGATTAACGGTCACGTGGAAGAAGTCTACGCCGGTCACAACGTGTTAAAAGCCTACAATGGCGAGCGTAAAGCCAAAGAAGAGTTTGAAGAAATTAACGCTAAGCTTTGCACCAGTGCTTTTAAGGCCCAGTTCTTATCCGGTCTTATGCAGCCTTTTATGGGGTTTGTAGGTAACTTAGGATATGTGGTAGTCTGTGTAACCGGTGCAGTGCTTGTTATGATGGGTAAAATTGATTTCCCCGTTATCGTGGCTTTTACCATGTACGTGCGACTTTTTACCCAGCCCTTGTCCCAGATTGCACAGTCTATGAACAGCATGCAGTCTACGGCAGCAGCTTCCGAGCGAATTTTTGAATTTCTGGAAGAGCCGCCTATGGAGGATGAAAGCCACAAGACGAAGGTGCTTAAAGGTGAAGACATCAGGGGCGAAATTGAATTTGAACACGTAAAATTCGGCTACGACCCGGAGAAGATTATTATCAAAGATTTCTCTGTGAAAATTAAGCCCGGTCAGAAGATTGCCATCGTTGGTCCTACCGGTGCGGGTAAAACCACCATGGTAAACTTACTGATGCGCTTTTATGAGGTAAACAGCGGTTCCATCAGCATCGACGGCACGCCGGTTTCCGAGCTGACCCGCGAAAATATCCACGATTTGTTCGGTATGGTGCTTCAGGACACCTGGTTGTTTGAGGGAACCATCCGCGATAATATTGTCTACGGCAAGGAAGGCATTACAGATGAGATGCTTGATAAGGTATGTAAGGCAGCAGGCATTTATCATTTTATCCGTACGCTACCGAAGGGGTATGATACGATTCTAAACGATAAGGTGAATTTGTCTGCGGGACAGAAGCAGCTTATGACCATTGCAAGAGCCATGGTAGAGAATGCGCCCATGCTTATTTTAGACGAGGCAACAAGTTCTGTTGATACCAGAACGGAAGTGTTGATTCAGGAGGCCATGGACCGCCTGACTAAGGGCAGAACGTCCTTCGTAATCGCCCATCGTTTATCCACCATTCGTAACGCGGATCTGATTCTCGTTATGAAGGACGGCGATGTAATCGAAAGCGGTAACCACGACGAGCTGATGGCGCAGGGTGGATTTTATTCAGAATTATATAACAGCCAGTTTGAGCAGGCGAGCTAAGAAATTTGATTTGTGGCAGGTGAGGTTTTATTTAAAAGACCCAGCCTGCCATTTTTTTCTAAATAATGAATGGTTACCGGTAAAACTAACGGAAAGAGTACTGACAAAAGTGCTAAAGGCAAGGCGACATCTTCCATTTCGCAGACCATAAAAAGATCAAAATACGCTTTGGTCCGAAAGATGATAAACTGAACAATAAACACAATCAACGAAATAAAGTGAATATTTGCATACAGGGTAATGGGACCGGAGCCCGTAAAAGCGGTAGCATTTATCATACCTTTGCCCCAGATGCATAAAAGTGCCAAAATTACACTACTAATTAGGTAATAGATGGCAACGACCTTACGGCTTTTTATTTTAATCAAACCGAATAATTTGAATTCCCGCTTAACGATGGTAAAGAAAGGGTAAAAACAAAGAAAAGGAATATAGGACCAGGGCTTACCCTTCAAAATATTGTAAAAAGTTCTTTCTGCCATAGCCATTGGGATAGAAACCAACGATAAGAAAAAGGTAAGGACTAAATATAAACGTAATATATAGATGATGTATGCCATAATAATTCCCTCCGTATGACCTGATTATAATATAGGTTTATCAAGTCTGTAAAATAAAAAGTAAATAAGAATTTTGTCCGTTAAGAAAGTATAACAGACTATTTGCATTTTGAGAGCAGGGAAACTATAATGTAGAAAAAAGAGAAGAGAGGGTGAAAAATGTTTCTATCCGTTCTTTATACACTTTTTCATATAATTAAAAGTTTGCTTATTTTAGGCTTGCCGATGATTTTGATAATTGGGGTACCGATTCTTTTTATCGTATGGTATTTTAAAAAAGGTAAAAAAGGCATATTAAAAGCCGTTACTGCTGTTGTGACTGTTTTTGCCGTAGTTGCAATCGCGTTTAATATACTTTTTCCTACCGCCTTTCCTTATGTAGATTGGTGGATTTACGGAAAAACGCAGGCAGAAGTTACAGAAATTTATAAAGAAGATGAATTCGGTGGTGGATTTGTCGGAAACAGTTATTACTATATTCCATACCCGTTTTGGAATCAATACTATTGTATAGATTATGATAGTTACGAGGAAGACGGAAAAGCATATTATATACATACTTCCGACTCTACACCATAAGCATTAATGAAATAGTCTAAACGGAGAAAATCAAAATGAATTACTTCTGGGAAACGGTAGAAACCATAGAAAGCGGTGTGGGTTTTAAGCACTTTGATGTTACCCACATTTCCTGGCTTGTGGCTTTCGTGATTTTTACAACGGTTTGTACATATGTTTACAGGAAACTGCCTGATAAGAAAAGGAAGATATTTCGCTATGTTCTTGCGGGGCTGATTGTGGCAGACGAAATTTTTAAAATGGCGTTTCTTTTTATCACGGGTTTATATACGCCTAAGTACCTGCCTTTTCATTTGTGCAGCATTAATATTTTTATGATAAGCCTGCACGCAATTAAGCCTTTTAAGGCACTGGATAATTATTTGTATGCCATTGCCATTCCGGCAGCACTTCTGGGGCTTATCTTCCCAAGCTGGGTTAGGTTGCCGGCACTGAACGGTATGCATATCCATAGTTTTACGGTACATATTCTGCTGGCAGCCTATCCGATTGTAGTGACGCTGGGTGGCGACATTAAGCCAAAGCTTAAGGAACTGCCTAAAGCCTTATTGGTGCTTGTGTGTCTTGCGGTGCCGGTGTACGGCATTAATCTGTGGCTGGATACGAATTTTATGTTCTTAATGAATGCTTACCCCGGCAATCCGCTGTATATTTTTGAGCAAATGTTTGGGAACCATTTAATTGGAATTGCGGTGCTTCTGCCGCTGATTATGATTCTTATGTATACGCCGGTTTGTATTCTTGATGCAGTAAAGAAACGTAAGGGAAACGTGGCGGAAGATAAGAAGTGTGCCTGACGTGAAGGTTTTTACGGGAGATAAAATATGAAAATCTTTTTTACAGTGCTGATTATTGTTTTGATATTGCTGATTGCAATAAGGTTTATCGCGTTGCAATTTTATACAACGGAAGAGACTAAAACCCATACAACAGTTATAAATGCCGTGACAGTCGGATTGTTTATAGGGCTTGGCATAGCTGTGATTGGATTTGCTATGTACTATGTGCCAACTAATTCGAAATTTTTCTATTATGGGGTTGTTCTGTTTATCGGAATAGGGTTGGCTATATTTCTGATGATAGCCCATTTAACGCTGGTAATGCCGATTGTCCTTATTTCTACCGGAATCGTCAGAAAGAAAAAAGCACCCATTATTGTAGCAAGTGTCGTGTGGGTGCCGATTTATACGGTATTGATTATTTTCTTCCTTGGATTTCCGCCCAAGTACCCGTTGCTGAATCCTGCCATTCTGTTTCAGGATTATGAGGGGATTGTAAGGATATATGGGGAACCTACTTATAATGATGGCGACGTCCTTTGTTACCGTACGGAAGTCTGGTGGTATCAATGCAGTTACTATTGTGTGAAATTGACGCCAAACGGCAGGGCATATTTTGCCTATTACGACGATTTGTATGATTCCAAGTGGATACTGGGAAGAAGCCGGGAAGAGATCGATGCAAGATTTCCGGAGAATTGGTATGTTGGTGCCGGTAACGTATATTATCGTGTTCGTGGTGAAAACTCCGGCACTTACTATGCTGTTGAATATGGTGATAATAATACCGCCATAGATTTCTGGACGGATGATTCCGTACCCTGATAAATTTTAATTTCTAATGTGCTTTTTTCTATGACTTGACAAAGCTGAACGGAAAACAAAGAGCCGGGATTTTATGGTGCCCAAATAATTTATGATGCACCTTAAATCCCGACTCTTTTCATTTTATAAAATCTTGTAACTATTCAGAACACCATTCGCAAAATCGCACCTTTGGTGCTTTCCTTTTGCTCATGTTGTTACTTCGCCAAATAAATTTAAGTAAATAGCCCTCTGTATGCAAGCATACTCGGTCTATATTCCTTAAATTTGCTTGGCTCTGAATAGTTACAAAATTAATCTATAATCTCACCATCATAACTAATCATAATGGGGAAATCAAATCTGCCCCAGCCGTAGTCCGGTTCCTTGTCACACATGAGAAACAGGAATACAACGTACAGCGGTTTATACAGGGCGGAGAGAATCGACCAGACCATAGCGTGTTTTTTAAAGCCGAAGGTCTTCATCAGGTCGTAAATTCTGCGCCACTTCCAAATTTGAACAAATATCTGATATGCCCAGGACACCACCGTACCAAACAGGGGTATGATGCCCAGAATGCTGTCTATGATAGGGAACAGCAGGTCGTTGGCGATATAAATCCAGGCAACACTCTCACGCTTCTCGGTTTTTACCCAGTTTAGAACATTAAAATCCCGAATCGGCAAAACGAATTCCAGATAATAAGTTCCGTAAGGTACAAAAGCCACCCAGGCGTGGCGGTATCCTGCGTGTCTTGCCATAATGAAAACGGCGATGGGACGCATAATCCGATAAAAGATGAAATTAAAAATTGCAGATAATATAAGGATTAAGAAGATGGAGCCATACATTACCATTTTGCCAAAAGTGGGAAGAGCAATTAACTCTTCCCAACTTGATATATACAGTAAGTCTTCAAATGTATAAATAATATCTTCCATAATCCCCATCATAAAAAAGGATAACATAGAAACTCCTTAATTTCGGGTATTTTAAGCGTTCATATCCGGTTCTTTGTTCATAATGATGTAATAGAATACGTACATAAGAATCGGGCAGAAGAGATTAACGATAGATGCCCACATAGCGTGTTCAGGCATACCGTAAGTAATTAATAAATCGTAGTTCATTCTCCACATAATACCATAACAAACTGCAAGATAGGCTAAAATATAGGCAATATAGAGTAACCAGCCGAGTACAGGAATAAATGTAAAGATAAGTATCATAGGAACCATTAATACGATATAAATTCCGGTAGCAATTAAGAATAACCAGAATGCTTTGGTACGATCCGTGTACTTAAACCAGTTAAATAGATTAAACTCTCTGGGAGATAATTTTAAGGTAATATAAAAGTTACCAAAGGGAATATAAGCAAGCCATGCGTTTGTAAATCCCTGTCTTTTCGCCATTCTGTAGAGAGGATATTCCATCGCAATCCAGATCGCGATATAAACGATAAAGAAAATAGCGTAGAAAAGAAGCATAAATCCTACTCCAAGGCCTGTAGCAAGAGCTTCTGCTTCATAAGAGTAACTGTCCATATTTTTTCATCCTTTCGTATTTTAAGATATTTTATACTGTGTAGTCTGGTTCATTATTCATAATCATGAACGAGAATACTACCATAACAATAGGTACGAAGCAACTTACAATAGATGCCCACATAGCATGTTCCTGCATACCGTAGGTCATTAAAATATCGTAGTTGATACGCCACATAAAAATGTAAAGCGCAACGTAGAATGCCATAGAAACAAGAGAAAAAATCATATAAAATATAATCTGTATAAATGGAATCATACAGAAAATACTTAAAATCATAGAAATTGCAATATATCCGCCATAACCGATTAAATACCACCAGAACACCTTCATACGGTCGTTGGTTTTAATCCAGTTAAAAATGTTAAATTCCCTGCGGGGAAGATTTAAGTAAATGTAGTAGCATCCCAAAGGCACGAAAACAAGCCAGGGATTCGGCAAGCCTGCCTTTTTGGCCATTTTGTAGTAAGGAATGCTGAATACAATGTACAAGGCAATAAATAACAAAAAGGAAAATGCAAAAATCAAAACAAACATTCCCATTGTCATAAAAGGGAATAAAACCACAAGAAACTCCGCAAGTGCTTCAGCTTCAGAAGACATAACAAATACTCCTTTCTTTTAAAACAAATATTTTTTTTAAAATCTTTTACAATAATTCAGTTGCCGTATTAATCCTGATTACGATACTTATAGTAATTTCCTGCGCCGTACTCGGGCGGATTCTTGCAGGAGAATAAGGTAAAGATCATAAATAACCAGGGAATAAACAGTGAAACAATGGATACCCAAAGGGCATTGCTTTTCTGCCCGAAAGTCATTAACAAGTCGTAGTACATACGCCACTTCCACAAGTTGATGGCAACAACCACAATCGTTCCGCCAAAGGTAGAAAGCAAAGGACCAATTACGGGTACGCCCACTGTAAGACCGGCAAGAATTCCCATTGCCCAAAATCCGGCAATTGACAGACCGATGTAAACCAAAGCCATAATGTCGCGACGGTTGGTTTTAATCCAGTTAAAAAGATTAAATTCGCGGATAGGCAACATAAAGGTTAAAAAGTCGTTGGTATAGGGGAAGAACGCCATCCAAGCGTGCTTAAAGCCTGCCTTTCGCGCCATAATAAAAAGAGGAATGGACTGCAAGAGATAGTAAGCTACGGTTATTAAGAGACTGAGAATCGATGCAATTACCGTAAATGCTACGGAAGCACCCGTAAAAACCAAAGTCCCAAGTCCCAAAATATAACCGAGAATTCCTTCCAGACTATCTAAATCCTGACTGATTTGCTGATTATAAAGAGGTTCCATACAGAAACTCCTTTCCTTAGTAAAATATGAAATTTTAATTAAAAGATAATATAGCACATTCTATAGTTTTAAGCAAGAAAAAGCCTCAAAGTTATAGACCTTGAGGCTTGTCATAATAAAAGATACAATCTCTACGCTGTTGTAATATGCGTTAAATATAACTGATGCCGTTTTCTTCCCAGAAATAATAGTTTTCGGAACCGTATTCCGGGGCACGTCCCGCCATTAATATACTGAAAACAATCATAACCAGCGGGCAGAACACATTCAAAATCGACATAGGCAATGCCAGCTTGTTAAATTCGTAAGTTTTAAGCAGATCGTAGTTTTTACGCCAATGAAAGATTGTTCTAATCAATAGGGCCAATTCGCTCAAGATAAAGGACGTAAGCCAAAGAATCCAAAAGAGCGGTTTCTCAAGAAGAACAGAAAACGGCTCTGCCAGGCTGTAGTCGGCAACACTCATTCCGTACACCAGAAGGATTATGGAAAAAATGGTAGTCACAACGCCAACGCAAATCTCTGCAATAAACCAGCCCCAGAACACTCTTTTACGGTATTTCGTCTTAAAGAGGCCTAAGTTAAATTCCCTGTGGGGCAGGGTAAAGCCTAAATAACTTTTACCAAAAGGAATGAACGCAAGCCAGGCAAGTTCGCAACCGGCCTGTTGTCCCATCAGGAAGTAGAAGAGGGACGTAAACACGTAAAAACCGATTGTAATCAGCGAAATGGCCATAAATACCATAATTACATTAAAAAATGCCCCGAAAAAAATTATGAAAATAAAAAAGAGAAGCACAAATGTAAAAGCCATAAAACTCCTAAGAATGAATTTAATTTTACTACAGTTGCTTGTTCTTTCTTACTGTACTATAAAAAAATTTTTTTGTAAAATAAAATAAGCACCAACCCCACGGCTCATATGTCCGCAAAACCAGTGCTTAAGTGCGCGATCAGGGGCTCGAACCCTGGACACCCTGATTAAGAGTCAGGTGCTCTACCAACTGAGCTAATCGCGCATCTGATATTATGTCGACGTGTTTTCGCCACGTGCATTGTTGATTATAGTATAGGATTTTTAACTTTGCAAGCATTTTTTGAAAATTTTTTTAATTTTTTGCAAAAAAGTTGTGAATTAGGCATAAATTAAGGGTTCAGGGAGTATTTTTATGGTTGTTTTATCGGGAAAAGCTGTGGAAAACTTGCATTTTAAGGGTGTATGTTCTATAAATAAAGATGGTTAAAATACAGATAAGTTGTTATAATTTATGCAGATAAAGAAATAACAGGTAGGATTGGAGCGCACAATGATCTTCGAAAGTCATGCACATTACGATGATGATGCTTTTGATGAGGACAGGGAGAGCCTGATTGAAAGCTTGCAGGAAAATCGAATAGAGTATGTAATCAATGTAGGCGCCAGCATGGAGTCTACGGAGCGGACCTACGAACTTGCGAAGAAGTATCCCTTCATCTATGCGGCGGTGGGTGTGCATCCTTCGGATACGTTGCCCCTGACAGACAAGGATATGGACAGGTTAAAAGAGTTGGCAGCAGATGAAAAGGTAGTTGCCATCGGCGAAATAGGCCTTGATTATTATTGGGACGAGCCGGACCGCGAAATCCAGAAAAAGTGGTTTAAGCGTCAGATTGAACTGGCCAAGGAAGTGGATTTGCCCATTATCATACATTCCAGGGAAGCGGCTAAAGATACACTGGATATTCTGCACGAACACGACACAGGGAATTATCGCGGCGTGATGCATTGCTTCTCCTACTCGCCGGAAATTGCCAGAGAAGTGGTGAAGATGGGCTTTTATATCGGTGTGGGTGGTGTTTGCACATATAAAAATGCTAAGAAACTGGTAGAGGTTGTGGAAGAAATTCCCCTTCAGCATATTTTACTGGAGACGGATTGTCCGTATTTAACGCCGGTGCCGTACAGAGGCAAGCGCAATTCGTCGCTGTACCTGCCCTATGTGGTAGAGAAAATCGCAGAAATTAAGAGCGTAACAACGGACGAAGTCGAGCGCGTGACTTACGAGAATGCGATGCGGTTGTTTCTTAACAGATAATGTAAAGCGCGCTGAACGAAATAGTCTCAAGTAAAGAGACTAAATTTATCCAATCAACCCCAAAATATCAAAAGGCTGTATTGCGACAATTCCGTCGCATATAGCCATAAAAGTAGAAAAGGTAAGTAACCTTATATATTCAAAACAGTAAATTTCCCTGTAAGGATATAACAAATTCATAAGTGGGTGGTTTGGCACCGTCGGTACTTAGGTTCTGTTTTTTAGAACCTTATGTACCGTTACGTGTGACAACCCAGCGAAAGCGTGCCCACGCTGAATTTGTTATATCCGTCAGGGATTCACGAGCGAGGAATTTATATGGCATATTTAGGAAATCCCGGCAATACAGCCGCGGTACTGAATAAACACGGGTTTCATTTTCAGAAGAAATTCGGACAGAACTTCTTAATTGATACTCATATTTTAGAGAAAATTATAGACAGCGCAGAGATTACCAAAGACGACTGTGTACTGGAAATTGGCCCCGGCATCGGAACCATGACGCAATATTTGGCAGAACGTGCCCGCGAGGTCATTGCCGTGGAAATCGACAAGGCGCTGATACCTATTCTGGCGGACACTTTGTCAGAGTACGACAATGTGACCGTAATCAATGACGACGTTTTAAAAGTAGATATTGCCAAATTGGTGGAAGAGCACAACAACAACCGTCCCATTAAGGTAGTGGCAAATCTTCCCTACTATATCACAACGCCCATTGTGATGGGACTGCTTGAAAGCCACGTGCCTTTGGACAGCATTACCATTATGGTGCAAAAGGAAGTGGCGGAGCGTATGCAGGTAGGCCCCGGAACTAAGGATTACGGTGCCCTTTCTCTTGCGGTAGCGTACTATTGCAAGGCGGAGGTAGTGACAATTGTATCGCCGAATTGTTTCATTCCTAAGCCTAATGTGGCAAGCGCGGTTATCCGCTTAAAGGTTTATGACAAGCCGCCCGTTACCGTAGAGGATGAAGCTTTTATGTTCCGCATTATCCGAGCATCCTTTCAACAGCGTCGTAAAACTTTGGTGAACGGTTTGACTCACGCTGCAGACTTAAATGTGTCTAAAGAGCAGGTTTTGGAAGCTTTGGAAGCTATGGGCAAGTCGGAGAGTGTAAGAGGGGAGACTTTTACGCTGGAAGAGTTTGCGAGATTAAGTGATTTGTTGAAGAAGTAAAGGAAATGAAGTGACACTGTCGCGTATATGCGACAGTGTTTTTTATGAGATATTTTTCTCGAATTCTTCAATTGATTTGACGCGTGCGGCAATTAATAACCACGAATTTAAGGTTGTAATGTCAGTTTGTGCAGATATCCTATTTCTTAATGCGAGAGGAACATCAGTTATTGTAGATAATAGTTTAAAAATTCCATCACGTGTTCCATCGATATGACCCTCCGCACGACCTTCCGCACGACCTTCCGCACGACCTTCCGCACGACCTTCCGCACGACCCTCCGCACGACCCTCCGCACGACCTTCCGCGCGACCCTCAGCAAGCCCCTCCGCGCGGGCAGAAGCACGTGCAGCGGCTTTTTCTGCTTCGATTTCTTCTTTATGTTCCAAATAATATGCTTCCCGGAATCTTAAGTACTTAACGCTGTATTCAGTATCTTTTAACATAGTTTTAATATTCTCCTTCAATTTATTTATTCTTTGGCTTGTGTAGTTTATAGTGTCATCATTTGTATATTGCATAAATGTAAGGAATTCAATTAATTCTTTCGTGACGCCGGTATCGTTTGTTCCGTTTGTATTTAAGAATATACGCGTTGCCCCATCGTTCATTTTTAACTCGGGTATTTCTACGCATTGACCAATAAAAGTATATTGATATAGTCCGTAGCCAAACATATCGAAAGGTGCAATCAAAATAATATATACGTTGTTTAATTGATTAAAATCTTTTTCGCCGGATTCTAAAAGCTTACAATCAATCATAGATTGATAATAGCGCGTTCTTTTCAGTATGTTGCTGGTTTTTTGATTCTGGACTTCCGCATCGTAAATAGTGTCATTTACATCCTTCGTCCATATGTCTAATCGTGCAAGACGGTTAGTAGAATGTTTGCGAAGTTCTTTCTCTGCTTGAGGTAAATCTTTCAGCGTAATGTTGTCTTCTAAAATAATATCCAACATAAGCTTGGTATTTTCGGGATTTTCCATAACTTCCGCAAACATAAAACGATCCATAAGCGTCATTTCTTCCAGGGGTTTGCAGGCATCTTCTTTCTTCATAAAAATACTCCTTTCGGTAGTACAAAACCCACAAAACCTAGAATTTAATAAAAGTATAACCACAGATATTTCTATCAGACAATGTGAATTTTGCACAAAAATTTTAATAATGTGGAATTCTTCTGCCGAATGGCAAGATAAAAAATTTTAAGATGAGATAATTGTAAAATATTAGCAGATAATAAGCAAATAAAAGACGTCGACAAATTTCAACAAAAAACAAAAGCTTTTTATATTTTTACCTCTTGACATCTCCGTATAAAAGGAGTATTCTTTATAACAGTTTAACGCGTTGAAGTGTTACGCTTTAAAGTGCCGAAAGACAATAATATAAACTTCCGGCACACATATTTTAGAAAGAAAATAAGAAAGAAGGGCGAAAAAATGCAGAACAAAGGTAATTTAATTTCTTTTAGACCTGACATTAAGGTAGTGGACTGTACGCTTCGTGACGGCGGTCTGGTTAACAACTTCGGATTCTCAGACGAATTCGTTAAGGCATTGTATCGCGCCAACATAAAAGCCGGTGTCGATTACATGGAATTTGGCTATAAGGCATCTAAGGATATTTTTAAGAAGGAAGATTACGGCAAGTGGAAATTCTGTGAAGAAGAAGATATCCGTGCCGTTGTAGGTACCAACGATTTCGATATGAAGATTTCGGTTATGACCGACGTTGGAAGAACCGATTACAAGAACGATATTATCCCGAAGAAGGACAGCGTGATTGACTTGGTTCGTACCGCAACTTACATTCATCAGATTCCTGCGGCAATCGAAATGATTCAGGATGCCCATGATAAGGGTTATGAGACTTCCGTAAATATTATGGCAATCTCTAAAGTTCGTGAGGAAGAACTTGATAACGGCCTTGAAATTCTTGCAGAATGTGACGTTGATTATATCTACTTGGTGGACAGTTTCGGTGCTTTCTATCCCGAACAGATTCGTCGACTTACTCATAAGTATATGGAAATTGCAACCAAGCATAACAAGAAGATCGGTGTGCACACACACAATAACCAGCAGCTTGCATACGCAAATACCATCGAAGCTTTAAGTATCGGTGCCAGCCTTGCGGATGCTACCGTAAGCGGTATGGGTCGTGGTGCGGGCAATTGTTATATGGAATCCCTTTTATCCTTTTTACGTAATCCACGCTACAATCTTGTACCGATTATGGATTTTGTACAGACCTACATCAAGGAGGAAATCGAAAAGGGGAGTTTATGGGGATACGATATCCCCTACCTTTTAACGGGGATTATGAATTCACATCCTTCCGCAGCCATTAAGTTTATGGGTGAAGGGAGAACAGATTACTCAAGATTTTATCAGGAATTGTTGGATCATATGGAGTAGGATGTTTTCTTTCCACAAAATGTTTATAAGGACAGAACGGTCTAGGCGTATAGCCCGGACCGTTTTTTTGTTTAAGAAACGGCAAATTTCACATCTTTTTCACAAATCCTATTTGCTTTTATCATAAAAAGGTGTAAAATAAACGCGGTTTTATAAACCGATGTAAAAAGGGTAAAAATCGGAAGCATTGTGCCTGAAAGTATGGGCAATGCGTTTTTGACGTGTTTACAGGAGGTCTTAGAATGCGACTTAGGAATGTAACCGGTTCGAGAGAGTATATTGCAGACAGCCGTTTTGTTGTACATAATCCCGAAGAATGCAAGGGAAAATGGAGCGATGTGTTTGGAAACAATCGTCCCATCCGCATAGAAATCGGTATGGGCAAGGGTAAGTTTATTATGCAACTTGCCAAAGAGAATCCGGAAATTAACTTTGTGGGAATTGAGAAGTATTCCACTGTACTTTTACGTGCGATTCAGAAAATGGAGGCAGAAGAGTTACCCAACCTTGTTTTCATTCGTATGGATGCAGAGGATTTAAACGAGATTTTTGCCAAAGGAGAAGTGGACCGCATTTATTTAAATTTTTCAGATCCCTGGCCCAAGGACAGACACGCGAAGCGTCGACTTGAAAGCCGCGAGTTTCTTGCCCGCTACAATGAGTGCCTTAAGGCTGACGGCATTATCGAATTTAAAACCGATAACCGGGCGTGATTTGATTTTGCGGTAGAAGAAGTGCCTGAGGCAGGCTGGGAAATCGTGAAATTGTCTTACGACTTACATGCAGACGAAGAAATGATGGTAGGTAACATTATGACGGAATACGAGGAGAAATTCTCGTCCATGGGCAACCCTATCTGCAAATATATTATCAGAAGATAAATGATGTAAACATATTAAAAAAATGTTAATTGAGAAAATTGAGAAAACGTATATTTGAAGTGTTTATCGGATAAATTTTTCCATTTTTCTTATTATATCATCTTTTCTTATTCGTTTAAGGACCGTTTAAGAACGTCGGTACTTAGTGAATAAGCGAACGCAGTTTGCTTATGAACTTAGTATCCGCTACGATTCTTAACCGAGCGAAAGCGTGTCCGTAACGAATAGAAAAGATGATATATGCAAAACTACAAATTTATCCGATAAACACGCTTCACTAAGTTAACAGGAGGCATTTATGTATCTTTTGTTTTTCGCAATCTGGGTTATTTTAAACGGCCGCATCACCCTGGAGGTGGTGCTGTTTGGCGTGGTTATTGCAACCCTGATGTTTGCTTTTATCTGTAAATTTATGGACTACAGCATTAAGAGGGAAGTTTGGCTTTTTAAGAATTTCTTTCTTTTATTATGGTATCTGATTGTTTTGATTGTGGAAATTCTTAAGGCAAATTTTGCAGTTGTAAAGATGATTTTCTCCGTAAAATACCAGATCGAGCCCGCGCTGGTGACTTTTAAATCCCCCTTAAAAACCGAGTTTGCGAACTTCCTTTTGGCAAACTCCATTACGTTGACACCGGGAACGATTACGGTTTCTTCCGAAAATGGCGAATTTACGGTGCATTGTTTGGATAAAGATTTGGCAGTGGGTATGGACGACTCGATTTTTGTTCATCTTCTGAAGAAGTTGGAGAAAGGAGCGGACAATGAATAGTGGAATTCCCGCACTGGAAGGTGCATACGATATTTTCTTTTATATTGTGATTGTAATTCTTGCAATTATGACCATTCTTTGCTTTATCCGCGCCGTAGCGGGCCCAAGGCTTGCGGACCGTGTTGTTGCGGTAAATATGATTGGTACCTTAATTATTGTAATCATTGCCATTCTTTCGGTTATGATTGAGGGGTATCTCGTGGATATCTGTCTGATTTACGCCATGGTCAGCTTCCTGGCAGTAATCGTTCTGACCAAGATTTACACCGGCGTATACAAAAAAGCCCACAAAGACGAATTGTCTGCGGAAGAACTTGAGGGCGTGGAAGAGGAGGAAGAGTAATGGCTGTTTGGGAATGGATTCGTTTTATTATCGGTGCAGCCCTGATTGTACTGGGCCTCATTATCTTTTTCGTGGAAATTTCAGGCGTATTCCGCTTTAAATATGTGTTAAACCGTATGCATGCGGCGGCTATGGGAGATACCTTAGGTCTTTCTGCCTGCATCGCGGGACTTATGCTGATGAACGGCTTGAATTTTACCACCGTAAAATTGCTTTGCGTGATTGCCTTCCTTTGGCTGGCATCACCGGTGTCTTCTCATTTGATTGCAAAGCTTGAAGTGACCACAAGCCCGGATTCTGCCGAGTATGAAAAGATTACGGATTTAAAAGAGTTGGAAGCAGAAGGAAAGGAGAATGAAGATGAATGATATTATTATTTTCCTTTTGATGATTTTTCTGGTGGTGTGTGCAATTTCGGTTAGTTTTTCTAAGAATTTGTTGAATTCCGTTATTATTTTTATGTCCTACAGCACGGTTATGGCAATTATCTGGATTCTTTTGGAATCACCGGATTTAGCCATTACGGAGGCTGCGGTAGGCGCCGGAATCACCAGTGTATTGTTCTTCGTGACCTTAAAGAAGATTAAAACCATTGATGAAATGGTTGCAAAAGAAGATCCCACCTCTCCCGGAAGTGAGACCGTGACCGGAAAGGAGGATACAGCCCATGAGTAAGCTTCGTTCACAAGATGAGTATGAAAAAACTTCTTCTTTCCATTTCTGGCAGTGGTTGTCCGGTGAAAAGGATCCCTATATCGACAATGTAGAAATGAAGGTGCAGGGAGAATTTCATGAGTTACCGATTCAGGCCAAAAAGCGTGAAATCGATCATATTAAGCTTCATGACAAAATTTATGACATTGACCATAACAAGGAAATTAAGTTTTTCCAGGGCGCATATCGTGTCAGCGCGGTGGTGCTATGTTCCGTGATTATGGTTGCGCTTGTTTTATGTGCATCTTACCTGCCCAAGGCAGGAAGTCCTGACAATCCCAGTGTTAATGAAGTGGCAGAACGTTACGTGGAGCAGGGAACCGCGGAAACCGGTGTTATCAATACGGTAACCGGTATGATTCTTAATTATCGAGGTTTTGATACCTTCGGTGAGACCTGCGTTCTTTTCATTGCTTCAAGCTGCGTTATGATTCTTTTGATGGTCAGCGAAGAGAAGTTAAAAAATCTCCCGAAGAACTTAGAGCCTAAGGACGATAAAATCCTGCAGTATGTGGCAAGAATCATCGTGCCTGTCCTTATGATTTTTGGCTTTTATGTTATTGTAAACGGACATTTGTCTCCCGGCGGCGGTTTTTCCGGCGGTGCGATTATCGGTTCCGGTCTGATCCTTTACAGCAGTGCTTTCGGTGCGGAGAAGATTCGTAAGTTTTTTAACGAGAAAGTATACAAAAGCATCAAAATTACAGCCTTGATTCTGTACGGTTGCATTATGACCTACTATTTTTATACAGGTGCCAACGGCATTCCGAATATTTTCCCTTTGGGAACGCCCGGTAATATTTTAAGCGCGGGTATGATTTTCTTTATCAACCTGTTCGTCGGTTCGGAAGTAGCCTGTACGGTGTATTCGTTCTATGCGCTGTTTAAGCGGGGAGGATTATAAAATGGGACCTAATTTTGTAGCAAATTACGGAGAAGTCATTGCCATGATTATTTTCGGCATCGGTTTTACAAACCTGCTTCTTCAGAAAAATATGATTAAAAAGATTATCGGTTTAAACATTATGGATACGGCGATTTACTTATTCCTTGCCCAAAAGGGTTATATCGACGGAAGACTTGCGCCGATTATAGCAAACGGAGTAACAGACGCCGAGAACTACATCAATCCGATTCCCAGCGGTCTTGTGCTTACCGGTATTGTAGTATCCGTATCGGTCACCGCCCTTATGTTGTCACTGACTATAAGAATGTACCAAAGATACCATACGCTGGACTTGGATGAAGTATCTACACAGCTTCGTAAGGAGGGCTTATAAAATGGATTTTATTTGTAATTTCCCGGCCTTCTCCATCGTGCTTTCCATTATGGCAGCCATTGTATCCTCTGCCTTAAGCGGAAAATGGGCGAAGCGGGTTAATTTGTTTGTCTTATTTATTGTAATGGGTCTGTCTGTGTGCGTTTTAGGCTATACCATCGGTCAGGGCGAGTTCTTCGTATATACCATGGGTAAGTTTCCTGCCCCCTGGGGTAACGAAATTCGTGCCGGTGTTTTAGAAGGCCTGATGGCAACGTTTTTCTGCGTGATTATGATTTTATCCCTTTTGGGCGGCAGAAAGCACTTTTATGAGGATGTGGAAGAGAGCAGACATAATTTGTATTTTATTATGACAAATCTTCTCTTAAGTTCCCTTCTTGCCATGGTTTATACCAACGACTTGTTTACCGCATATGTATTTGTGGAAATCAATACCATTGCGGCCTGCGGTCTGATTATGGTAATTCAGAACGGACGTACCATTGAAGCAGCAATCCGTTATATGATTATGAGCCTTTTGGGTTCCGGTCTTTTCTTAATCGGTATTTGTATTTTATACGATTTGACCGGACACTTGCTGATGAGTAACATTCAGCAGTCCGTGGCAGTCCTTGTGGCAAACGGCGAGTATCAGATTCCGCTGGTTATGGCAATCGCACTTCTGTGCGTGGGTCTTGCCATTAAAAGTGCCTTGTATCCCTTTCATTCCTGGCTTCCCGATGCCTATGGTTATTCCACCATTTCATCGGCTGCTATGTTATCAAGTTTGGTATCCAAGGGATATATATTCCTTGTTATAAAAATCATTTACAGAGTCATTGGTTTTGATGCCTTTGTAGACAGTAAAATTATCAATATCCTGTTTGTTTTCGGTGTTTTGGGTATGATTGTCGGTTCCTTGGACGCGATCCGTGAAAACGACATTATGCGTATGATTGCCTTTTCTTCCGTTGCCCAGATTGGTTACATTTATATGGGCTTCGGTTTGGGAAGCGAGGCGGGTATGGTGGCGTCAGTTTTCCATATTTTCTCCCATGCGGCAACCAAGGCATTGTTGTTTATTTCAGCCATGGGGCTTCGTGATGCTTCCGGCGGCAGCAAGGCTTTTATCGACTTGACGGGAGCAGGACGCCGTAATGTAATTGCCGGTATCGGTTTTACCATTGGTGGTCTTTCCATGGTTGGTATTCCTACGTTTTCCGGCTTTGTCAGCAAGCTTTTGTTTAGCCAGGCGGCAATTCAGGCTGACAGCAAAATGCTGATTACTTTGATTGCTTTGGCGATCAGTACGATTTTGAATGCAATTTATTTTATGAAGACCATTATCCGTATTTATTCCCCGGTAGAGAATGAAAAGCCGATTTCCTTGAAAATCAAAAATCCGGTGTACGTGATTTCCATCGTATGCTTTGTGATTTTAAATATCGTGCTGGGTATGTGGTCTACCACCATTGTTAGCCTGATTGAAAGCGGACTTTCCATGTTCCGATAAAGGTTAGGCGGATATAAGTGATTAGTGATAAGATATAAAATTTTATGGATAAAAGAGTTATCAAAGAGAAAAGAATGGAGTTAATGTGATGAATTACCTGGTTTTATTACCGATTCTGATACCCATTTTGGGCGGATTGCTTCTTATGCTTCTGCCAAAGAACGTCTACGGAGCCAAAGAAGGGGCGAAAAGACCTTATTTTAAAATGCATATTATATTCAGCATTCTTATGCTGTTATCGGCAGGGAGCAGTGCGTATGTGTTATTGTCTGAGGTTGCAAGTAAGCCTGTGGTTCTGTTTGAGTTACTTGACAATATTCCCGTAATGTTCTGCGTCGACGAAGTCGGTACGGTGTTTGCCTGGGTGGCAACCATTGCTTTTGTGTGCGCGGGAGCGTTTTCCTTCCGCTATATGAAAGGGGAAAAGAACTATTACGGCTTCTTTCTTATGACCTATGGCGTATTACAGGGATTAGATTTTTCGGGAAATCTTGTGACAATGTACTTATTCTTTGAAATGGTAACTTTGTTATCCTTCCCTTTGGTAATGCAGACAAAGACCAAAGAGTCCATTATGGCAGCCTTGAAATATATCTTTTATTCCTTGGCAGGGGCATATATGGGGCTTTTTGCGATTTATTTCTTATATCAGAATACGACGACTTTAACTTTTACACCCGGCGGTACTTTAGATATGGCTAAAGTTTCCGGGCATCCTGCTTTAATTCTTGCGGCGGTAATGGTGGCCATCATCGGTTTTGGTGTCAAAGCGGGTATGTTTCCCATGCATGCATGGCTTCCCACGGCCCATCCCGTTGCGCCTGCGCCGGCCTCCGGCGTGTTATCCGGTGTGATTGTCAAAGCCGGTGTTCTTGCTTTGATTCGTGTGATTTATTATATTGTGGGTCCGGATTTCTTACGCGGAACCTGGGTGCAGACCACCTGGATGATTCTTGCATTGATTACGGTATTTATGGGTTCGCTTCTTGCCTATCGTGAAAAAGTGTTAAAAAAGCGTCTGGCCTACTCTACGGTCAGCCAGATTTCATATATTTTACTGGGCCTGGCAGTGTTGGAACCTCAAGGCTTGACAGGTTCTTTGTTGCACGTGGTATTTCACGCTTTGATTAAAACCGCGTTATTCCTTTGCGCAGGTGCTTTTATCCATGAGACCGGAAAAGAACGTGTGGATGAATTGACGGGCATTGGTAAAAAAATGCCTGTTACAACCTGGGGCTTTACCATTGCATCGTTAGGGTTAATCGGAATTCCGCCTACAGGAGGGTTTGTAAGCAAGTGGTATCTTGCAACCGGTGCCCTGGCAGCAGAAGTGGGCGCATTTCGCTATATTATTCCTGCGATTTTATTGGCAAGTGCCTTGTTGACGGCCGGATATCTTTTACCGATTCCCATCAAGGGATTCTTCCCGGGAACGGATTACGATTATGAAAACAATCCGAAAAAAGAGGCTTCCGTTTGGATGTGGTTGCCGATTATCATTCTTGTTATTTTAAGCTTTGTGGGCGGTATCTTCTCAGAAGTGGTTACAGACTACCTTCTTTGGATACCTGCGAAAGTATTTTAGGAAAGGGGAAAAAGTATGCCATCTTATATTTTACCGATTGCAATTTTATTGCCGATACTTGGCGGTGCACTGGTTCCCGTTCTTCCCTTTAAAAAGAACCGCAGTATGCATATTTACGTGGAAACCATAGTAATTCTTACAAGCATTCTGGTATTCTTCATTTTGTTTAATCCGCCGACAGAAACCATGAACCTGATTCATTTCTTCGGGGATTTGAGTATTGCCTTTAAGTTAGACGGCCTGGGCAGTGTTTTTACCGCAATGGTGGCCTTTCTCTGGCCCTTTGCCACGCTTTATGCTTTTGAATATATGAAGCATGAGGGCAAAGAAAAAAGCTTTTTTATGTTTTATACTATGACTTACGGCGTTACCTTGGGTATTTCCATGGCGGCAAACGTGCTTACTATGTACGGCTTCTATGAAATGCTGACACTGGTAACATTCCCCTTGGTGATGCATAACGGTTCACGTGAAGCCATTCTTGCAAGCCGTAAGTATCTGTATTATTCCATCGGTGGTGCGGCCTTTGCTTTTATTGGTATGATATTCGTGATTACCTACGGCGTGACGCCGGACTTTGCTTACGGCGGCGTTCTTGATTTGGCGGCGATTGGCGACCGCGAAAATGTTCTTTTGCTGGTTTATGTGCTGGCGTTTATGGGATTTGGCGTGAAAGCAGCCATCTTCCCGTTAAGTTCCTGGTTACCCCAGGCAGGTGTGGCGCCTACTCCCGTTACAGCCCTGCTTCATGCGGTAGCGGTGGTAAAAGCGGGTGCTTTCGCCACAATGCGCCTGACCTATTATATGTTCGGTCCCGATTTCTTAAAAGGAACCTGGGCGCAGTATGTGATTATGGGATTCGTGGTGTTTACTATCATTTACGGTTGTTCCATGGCTGTGAAAGAGACGCATTTAAAAAGACGTCTTGCCTACTCCACTGTCAGCAACTTATCTTACATTTTGTTCGGTGTGGTACTGATGAGTCCTCTGGGTCTTGTGGGTGGTTTAAGCCATATGGTATTCCACGCTTTTATGAAGATTCTTTCTTTCCTCTGCGCCGGTGCCGTGATCGTGCAGAGTGGTAAAACTTTTGTACATCAGTTAAACGGTCTTGGTAAAAAAATGCCGCAGATTTTTACGCTGTTTACTTTATCAGCCCTTGCGCTTATGGGCGTGCCGGGGCTTTGCGGATTCGTAAGTAAGTGGAATTTGACCAAGGCAGCAGTGGACAGCGGTAATGTATTGGCGTATGTAGGAATTGCAGCTTTATTGATTTCGGCACTTCTCACCGGTATTTATATGATGAATATTGTGGTAAGGGCCTTTGTTCTTGCGCCGGAAGAGAATGATGAAGGGTATGAGAAGGCCAAAGACCCGACGTGGAGAATGATGCTTCCTTTGTACATTTTCGCTATCGGCTGTGTATTGTTCGGCCTGCATTCCGGTCCCATTGTGGATTACTTTACGCAGATTGCAAGCGGATTGCTCTAAGGTGAAGCGAGTCTATTTAAGGATTCGGTTTTAAAAGAGATTTGATGAAAACAACGTTGTGTGTCGCGTAGGCGGCAGAATGGAGTTTTGTGTATGAGATATGATATTTTGATAGGCATAATGATATTTTATCCGATGATTGGTGCCCTGATTTCTTATTTGGTGGGGCTTAAATGGAAGTCGGCGAGGAATTTGGTGGCAAATTTTATAACCATCAGTGAATTTGCCCTGACGGCTTTTGTGGTGTTGTCGGGTTACGGAATGGTAAGCCGTTTCGTGGGTTCCCTTACTTCAGATGCGTCGGTGAGCGTTTCGCCGGTGGTAATGGGTACTTTTATGAATTTCGAATTGGTGTTGCCGGAAATTTGCGGTATGGGACTGCATTTTACCCTGGACGGATTCCGTTGCATATATGCTTTGGTAGTGGCTTTTATGTGGATGATGGTGACCTTACTTTGTCCGGAATACTTTGCAAAGCATCACAACCGTAACCGTTTCTATGCCTTTCTTTTATTAACGCAGGGAGCGACTATGGGCGTATTCCTGTCTACGGACTTTTTCACGACTTTCGTGTTCTTTGAGATTATGTCCTTAACTTCTTATGTCTGGGTTGCCCAAGAAGAAAAGCCGGAGGCGTTAAAAGCGGCAGAGACCTATCTTGGAATTTCCGTGATTGGCGGTATGGTGATGCTGATGGGTATTTTTATGCTGTATAACAGCCTTGGAACGGTTGCCTTTGCAGAGATTGCGAACGGTATTATGTTCGGATTCGGAAGCCTTACCTATCTTCCCGGTCAGCTGATTGCGGCAGGCATTTGTATTTTATTTGGTTTTGCGGTCAAAGCAGGTGCGTTCCCCGTGCATATCTGGTTGCCCAAGGCCCACCCCGTGGCACCGGCACCGGCGTCGGCACTTTTATCCGGTGTCCTGACTAAGACAGGTATTTTCGGTATCATTGTGGTGACGGTACAGATTTTCCAATATACGGAATGGTTTGGCTATATGTTACTGGCAATTGCTGTGGTGACTATGCTTATGGGTGCACTGCTGGCGTTGTTCTCAGTAGATTTAAAAAGGGTGCTGGCTTGTTCGTCTCTTTCCCAGATTGGTTTTATTTTAACCGGTGTAGCGATACTGGCAATTTCCCACGGAGAGAATATACTTGCTGCCCGCGGTTCGCTTATTTACATGGTGAACCATTCGATTCTTAAGCTTGTACTTTTTATGGCAGCAGGCGTTGTTTATATGAATACCCATAAGCTGAATCTGAATGAAATCAGAGGTTTCGGCCGTAAGAAGCCGCTTTTGAATGTAGCGTTCTTACTTGGCGTGCTGGGTATTTCCGGTATTCCTTTCTTTAACGGATACGTGGGTAAAACCTTAATTCACGAAGGAATGCTTGAGGTTTCGTCCATTCCGGCATTTGTGGAAATGCTGTATCTTTTGGCTGGCGGTTGTACCCTTGCTTATATGCTAAAATTGTACATCTGTATTTTTATCGAGAAGAATAATGATGAAGAGAAACAGGCAAACTACGATGCCAAGAAGAAATATATGAATTTTGGCAGCGGATTTGCTTTGATTGGAAGTGCGGTGGTGATTCCCGTAATCGGTATGATTCCCAATACAACAGCGGATTTTATCATGGATTTGGGCCAGAATATTTTTAATGTGGGACTGTTGGGTCACGGCGTACATTATTTCGCCTTCCATAATATGAAGGGTTCCTTGATTTCCATTGCAATCGGTGTGATTCTTTATTATGCACTGGTGCGCGTATGCCTTATGAATAAAAATGCTGAGGGTAAGGAAGAATATGCTGACCTTTGGCCGAAGTGGCTTGATTTGGAGAATCTGGTTTACAGACCGATTTTTATCCGTTTTATTCCTTTTGTATGCGGTGTGGTTTGCCGTGTATTAGACAGCCTTGTGGATTTCTTAGTGGTAGGACTTCGTAAGACCGTGTATCGCGACAGCGCCCTGCCTCACGAGTTGCCCGAGGGTAATCCTGTAACCCACGTGGCTGCCGTGATAGTGGAAAAGATTGTATGGCTTCTTAATAAAACCTTTTTCCGTAAGAAACCTATTCGTAAGTCTTTTGAACATATTTTTGCGGTGCGCTGGGAAGAGCTGGCGGAGAACAATCAGATCATCGGAAGAAGTTTATCTTACGGTTTGATTCTCTTCTGTTTGGGTTTGGTATTGACCATTGCATATTTGATGTGGGTAATTTTAAGATAGAGAAAACGGCGTCTTGGCGCCGTTTTTTTTCTTTTATAATCGTTAAGGAAGGTCCCGATTCCATTGACATTGCCAATGGTTCGGAGCATAATGAAATACATATATAAAAAGACACGGCATGTTGTCTTTCAGGAGGGAAGAGGTATGAAACGCGTACAAAAAAATTTGTACAGATGTTTAGCGGCATTTCTTGTATTTTTAATGGTAATGTCAGGTAGCGGTATTCAAGTTCTTGCACAGGGATTGAGTACGGATACTGATGTAATCACGGAAGAATTGTCGATCACAGATTCAGAAGAATCTGCAGAAACGGTAGCTACAGGAGAGGTGGATTCTTATGAAGAGAATTTAGAAGAAAAAGAGGAAGACTGTTCGGAAGAATGCTCGGAAGCGGGAGAAGAAGGGTCTTTTATTTGTGAGGAAGAAACAATTGTAACCGAGGATGCAGAAGTTCTGTACAGCGGGGACTGGGGAGATTCTACTCATTGGTCCTTGGATGCGAATGGTTTGTTAACGATTACGCAGGATGCGGATGTAGAGTATGAGTATTTTAGTGAGTATTCTGATGAAGATAATGAGCCTTGGTTAGATTATAAAGATGATATAAAGCATATGCATATAGATGCGACCTGCTTAATAAATTATAGTTATGATATCAGAATGCATGAAATAGAGTTTTATTATACGCAAGATGGTGAGATTTATCCATTATACGAGAATCTTGAGACAATTACTTTTGGGGATCAATTTGATAGTAGTTATATTACTGATATGTCAAATATGTTTTATAAGTGTGTAAATGTTACTTCAATTGAGACGGAAAAATTGGATACAAGTAATGTTACATATATGGATAAGATGTTTGCTGACTGTCACAAACTTTCAGCTTTAGATTTATCTAATTTTGATACATCTAAAGTAACTAGTTTTTATTATACATTTGAAAATTGCTATAGTTTGACAGAATTGGACTTTAGTAATTTTGAAACAGGAGAGTTATATAGTGTAACTGGAATGTTTAAAAATTGTACAAGTTTAACAAAAGTGGACGTTAGTAGTTTCCATTTTAGTTCGGAAGAGAAATCTAACTCTATGTATGAAGTCTTCTATAATTGCAGTCAATTAGAAGAGTTAGACTTATCTAGTTTTGATACCACTGGAATTATTTTTTTCGACGATATGTTTTATAATTGTACTAATTTGAAAAGCATTGATTTAAGTTCATGGGATATGTCGAAAGCAAGCATATCATATTCTAGTGGAAGTTTGGGATTAGAAACTTGTTATAGACTTAATAAAATAGAAACACCAATCAATTTAAGTAGTAATTATTGCGAAATTAATAATAATAAATGGAAGTATGAAGACGGAACAGAATTAGAAGCAGATTATATAGACTACTATTTACCCACAGGATTGACGGAAAGCGTTACCCTAACAGGTGTACCTGTATATAAGCTTACATTTGATTCACAGGGCGGTTATGAGAAAGAACCGCAATATGTGTTGGAAGGAACCGGAACGGCAATCACAGGAGCTTGGAAAGGGGATCAGTTATTCTGGGGATGGTATACAAAGCCTAATGGTGAAGGTGAAGAATATACCAATATGACCAATGTTCAGTCCGATATGACATTATATGCGTATTGGCAAGGTGATGAAACGGATATTGTACAGGCATGTTATGTTCAAGATAATGGATATCAAGAAGAAGGAGACGGAATTTATTGGCGAATTGATAAGGATTACAATTTGTATGCGAAAGGAAATGGTGGTTTTGCTGCAGGTAATAATCTTGCAACATCTGCACCGTGGTATGAATATCAAGGTCAAATTGTTACGGCAACCATTTCTCTGCGTAATATCGAAGATGCATCATATTTATTGTATGGATGTACAGAATTAAAAGAAGCTACACTTTTTGATTGGGAATGTAGCAGATTAACAACTATAAGTGCTATGTTCCGTAAATGTACAAATCTTGAAAAAGTTGATTTAAGCGGAATTGATATAAGCAATGTGCAAAGTATGAGTAGCTTGTTTGATAGTTGTTCTAATTTGACAGAAGTAGATATAAGCGGATGGAATACAGGTAATGTGCTATATATGTCAAATATGTTTTACGAATGTGAAAAGTTAAGAACAATTAAAGGAACTCTTGATATTAGTAGTCTTGTAAATGCAAGTACTATGTTTTGGAATTGCTATGAGTTGGAAGCTGTTTCTTTTACTGGACAACAAACGGGAGAATTGAAATATGCAAATAATATGTTCTGGAACTGTCACAAGTTAAAAGCAATTGATTTAAGCGGATTTGATGTCAGTAATGTAAATGAGTTGGGTATGTTTTTTTGTAATTGCAATAGCATTACCTCATTAGATTTAAGTAATTTTGATTTGAGTAATATTACGAGTAATGATATTTATATGCTATATGGTTGTGATTCATTAGTAACTATAGAAGCTCCAATCAATTTGATAAGAAATGATGTTAGTTTGTATAGCCCCGAAGATGAAGGCTGGGTTAGAACAGACACCAACGAGTATATTACAACCTTACCGACCGGCCTTACTGAAAGCATTACCTTGGAACGCAAGGTTGGTGTGAAGCCGGTAGACGTTACAGGAATATCCTTGGATAAGACAGCTTTAAGCATGGGCGTAGACCAGACATATCAGCTTGTAGCAACCCTTGCACCTGAAAAGGCAACAAATAAGTCGGTTTCTTGGAGTACATCGAATCCCGATGTGGCAACCGTGGATACAAACGGTTTGATTACTGCGAAGGGAGTTGGTACAGCAACCATTACAGCCAAAGCGTTGGGCGGAGATAATATCAGCACAACATGTATTGTAACGGTTGAGGGAATGGCGCCTACGCTTGATGTAATATTTGATAAACCTGTAAATGGTGACGGAGAATATGTTTTATTTTTAAATGATTCGATTTCTCCGAACCTTGTTTGGAAAGACGGAACTGTATGGCCAAGCGTTACATATAATGTATCCAATGATACTGCAGAAATTGTTGACGGCAAATTAATTGCAAAAAAAGTAGGTAGCGGTATTTTAACCGTTACAGCGCAGAATGAAATCGGAGACGGACCTTCCGTATCCATAGAATATCATATTTATGCTGAACAGGTTTCGAATGTAACCTTAAATGAGACTAAAGTTATTTTAGATGCTCAGAGTGAGCAAAATTCTGTTATTTTGGAAGCAAATGTTTCCAATAGCGATGCAGCGTATGCTGATGTGGCTTTTAGTGCCAATAAAAATAATATTGTAAAAATAGAAGATCTTGGAAACAATACGGCACGCATAACGCTTTTAGATGCATCTACAGGAAATGTAGAGATTACGGCAACGGCATTAGACGGAAGCGGAAAGAGTGCAAAATGTACAATTGTCAGTGGAACCGTAGCTGACTCTATTACTGTAAGTTGTACACTGGATACAAGTCGTGAAGGTGCTTACGTTTTGAATACCGGTAAAACCGTAAAGCTTACAGCAGGCATACTTCCTGCAGGAGTAAGCGTTAAAACCGTTACTTGGAGCAGTAGTAATGAAGTTATCGCAACCGTAGATGAGAAGGGCGTAGTAACAGCACATTATCCGGGGCCGGTAACGATTACAGCAACGGCGACAGACGGAAGTCAAGTGAGTGGATCGGCAGATATTTATGTAGCAAATCGTATAGCAGAAATTCTTCTTGAAGTTGATGATGCTGAAGATGGTAAAGTTGCATTGTATGAACCCTGGGAGGGAGCATATTTTACCGTAAATTACAGAATATTGGGTGAAGATGGTACACCGATCAATGTTTTAGAGGAGGTAGACTATAGTATTTCCGGAAGCGCCGCAAAAGACGTAGTTTATTTAGGCGGCGGACAGTTTAAGGCGACAAAGGCGGGTACTGTTACTATTACGGCAACGGCCAAAGACGGAAGTAAAACGAAAGGAAGCGTCAAGCTTACAATTGAACAGCATGTATATGATTTCTCAGTCGAAAAACCCAAGGGTATGGGAAGCTATGAAGCTGAGGATGGTATTCATTGGATTGTTCCGGTTGGATCAAAAGATGTTTCTGTAAATCCGATTGTAACATACAATGGAAACAATAAGGCATATCAGCCCAATAAAGATTATAAGATGTACGATATTATGCAATCCGAACTTGCTCTTAATAAAAAAAGAACAGGTATTGTAGTTCCTGCGGGTACTCCTGCAGGAAAATATGAGGTTATGTTTACGCATTATGAAGCTTCGGAATGGCCAACTGTATGGATTGATGTTGTACCGGCAGAAGGTGCAAATATTGAGACTGTGGATATTCAACTTCCCGCAACTATTAAGGCACAGGGTGAAGAACAGAGTCTGGCAGTAGGAAGCAAGGTTAAATTGTCCGGTGTATTAAACAATGGAGTTTCTGTAAAAGGCTATACTTTGAAATGGGAAGTTTCCGGATCAGAAGAGAATGGAGGAACTGCAACCGTAAATTCAAATGGTGTTCTGGATCTTTCTAAAGCATCTGTTGGTGATAAATATGAAGTAATACTTACCATAAGCAAGGGAGAAGAATTTAAGCAGGATACACTTAATGTAACCGTAACTCAAAGGGTAGATACGGAAGCAATAAAAGTTATTCTTGTTGATGATCCCGAGACAGAGTTACCTGTCAGTATGGATGTTTTATATGAAAACAGCGGAAGAGCTTTTAAGGTAGCTGAACAAAGTGGAACAGCAAATCTTTACAGTATCACCGGAGGAAAAGCAGGTGTACTGAGTGTATGGGAATCAGAAGATGGTTTTTACTTCTTTGTAGATGGAGTAGGAAATACTAAAATTACCATTACCGCGTTAGACGGAAGTAACCTTAAGAAAACAGTGAATATTAAAGTAGTAAATACTGCAAATCCTGTAAGTAAAATTACAACAGGAAGTAAGAGTTATTCTGTAGAACAGGGACATCCAATCAGAATTCCTTATACTTTGGTATCAAAATATGGCGGTTCGCCTACCGATACGCGAATGATGTGGCAGGTTTCGTCCGAGAACCTTTTAAAAGTCGCTTCTTATTATGAGGAAGGAGCGTATGCTATTACAATGACGAATGATGAGTCTGGCTATTTAACGTTGATTCCTGCAACCAATATGAAAGGTAAAGTGACGATAACAGGTACTGCGCTTGACGGCAGCAAGAAGAAAGTAAAAATAACGGTAAATGTTGTAAGTGCGGGTAAGAAAGCGGTAGCATATGATATTTCACTTCGAACACCGGCCAAAACACCTAATGGAGGTGTGCCGGGATTAGCGTTATTAACATATGGCAAGAGTATCAAGTTGCAAACCAATTTAACGCCTAACAAATCAACGAATAAGACTGTTAATTATAAGATAGAGGGTATAACGGATTCCGGCATCGTTGTTCTTACGGAAGAAGAATTAAAAGCAAGAGGAATAACGGTGAATAAAGGAACCGTTAAAGCTGCAAAAGATTGCGAATTCATAGGATATATACGAGTAACTGCAACTATGGATTACCTGGATTATGAAGAAGGTGAAATTAGTGATAGTAAGGTGCTGTTTGTCCAGCCGGCTGTAAGTAAAGTGGAAATTACTGATGAGTCAGGAACAGTGATTACAACTGCCACAGCAGCGCGAGGAAGCAGTATTGATTTGCAGGATAAGCTTACAGCAAACGGCGAACTTTTTTATTCGAATGTAGCTTGGAGCGTAAGCGATGCTAAAATTGCAAGTGTAGACAGTAACGGAACTGTTACGATTAAGTCAACGGCTGCATCAGGAAAGAAAGTCAAAGTTACTGCAACTTCTCTTGACGGAAGTAAAAAGAAAGCAGTTGTAACAATAACAGTAAAATAATTAAACATAGGGAGAAGAGGGATTGTTTTGCAATCCTTCTTCTTTTTTGTAGCTTTTTAAGCATTTGAATTGTATATTAAGTGAAAGGACGGTGATAAAATGCACCCAAATTCGCGAATAGAACAGGTGACAGAGACAATTAAACGAAATTCAGATAGTGTATACCGCCTTGCCTTTTCCATGGTCAAAACGGTTCAGGATGCGGAAGATATCAGACAGGAAGTTTTTATGCAATATATCCGTAAAAACCCCGCATTTGAGAGTCCGGAGCACGAGAGAGCGTGGTTTATCCGGGTTACGACCAATCTTTGTAAGAATCTGTGGAAGTCGGCCTGGCGACAGAAAACGGTAAGTTTGGATGGGACTTTCGGGCCGGAGAATGAGTGCAGGGAGAGACCGGGTACAACACAAATTAGCGGAAGTATAAAGGATATTTCTGACGATACGGAAGCGGTTCTTGCGCAGATGACCCTTACAGATGAGGAAGAACGGGTCGTAGAAACCGTAAAGCGCTTACCCCTAAAATACCGGGCAGTGATACATCTCTTTTATTATGAGGAAATGAGTGTGGAGGAGATTGCCGCCGCGCTGAAGCTTCAGCCTTCCAACGTCCGGACCAGACTTACCAGAGCACGAAAGATGCTGAAAAAATGGTTAAAGGAGGATGTGTGATGTTTCAGAATATATATAAAAGTGCTTATGATAAAATCGGCACTGGGGTCACAGTAATCAGTGATGAAACGATACAGGACTGGGTTGAGAAAAGTTTGTTAGAAGATAAAAAAGACGGTAATTATACCCCGAGTGCGGAAACGGGTAAATTAAGCCGGAAAAAAAGTAGAAACAGAAGGGCAGTGGGCATTTTTCCGGGCTTGGCGGCAGCAGTCTGCCTGATGATTTGCCTTGGCCTTTTCTTAGGAGTGCCGGTGGCGGCAGAGAATATCCCGGGCTTCTATGCAGTGTTGGAGCGAAATGCCCCCGGCTTGCTTAACTATCTGATTCCCGTGCAAGAAACGGACAGCAGTGCAGGGATTATACTAAATTTGGAGGCTGCCAAAATCAACGGAAATACCGCAGAAATACTGGTTTCTTTTACGGATGACGGAACCGGGGACTATATTCACGGAGAAGTGGATATGTACGACAGCTATCATCTGAAAAGTTATAGCGGAGAAAGTAACGTGGGCGGCTGCTATTTTATGGAATACGATGCGGTGCAGGATAAGGCATATTTTCAGATTGATCTTATAAGCACGGAAGGGACTTTTGATACGGAACGTATGGAATTTAGTGTGTATCAGCTTTTGACGGACTGTCGAAGTTTTACGGAAGAGATTTCGCTAGAGAATGTGGATACGGTATATGGATTAAAGGCTGTGAGTCTAAACGGCCGTAGCGGAATGGGACAGGAAAATTCGTTATTAAGTAAGTTAAGTCGACCCGGAGATGCAACCGACCCAACACCGGGACATCTTGTAATGGACGTGCCGGTAGCAGATATGGATCCTGAGACAATGGAAATAACTGCGGTTGCCTACGAAGACGGCCTTTTAAAAGTGCAGTTATTCCGCGGAAATTTTAAGGCCGCAGACCGTCATATGAATATTTATCTTCAGGATGAAGCCGGAAATCAGACTTACCCGAATTTAGCGGTAGGCTGGCAGGATGAAGTAAAAGGAGAGACGGTTTCGCTGGAAGAGTACTATTTCGTTGTACCGGAAGAAGAACTTGCGAACTATACACTCTGGGGCGAAGGCGAAGTTCGCGCAGGCAGCATCAAGGGCGAGTGGAGTATCGTTTTTGATGTGGAGTAAGAATGTGTAAATTAAAAAACAACATATCATTTCTTTAAGGGGTGTTTGCACTCGTCGGTACTTAGGCTGTGTTTTTTACAGCCTTATGTACCGCTACGTAGAGCAACCAAGCGAAAGCGTCCCCGCAAAGAAAGATATGTTGTTTTTTATAGTAATTCTATCGGTCAGATACGACCCCTTATTCCTGAGCCACTGAATTTACGGTTCCCATAAAGATAGGCATTCCTGTATGAGTATCCACAATAGCATATACGAAAGGTCTGTCCAGAATAACTTCTTTTACTTCCTTAGGTTCTTCATAAGCCGCAGATTCACAACTCATTTCCACTGCAGTTACCGCAGCCGCCTTGGTGCCGTTTTCATCTAATTCAATGTAGGTTTTATGAATAACATTGCTGATATATAAGTTTACTGTCGGGTCCGTCACCATAGGAGAGAAGTCTGCCGTTCCTTCTGAGAAGGCTGTAGGCATACCCATTTCGATTAAAGCATCGTTTAAGGTTAAGTCGTAAGAATAAGTGAAACAGGGTAATTCGGTTATTACATCATATTCTCTGGTAAGGCTTTGGTAGAAGGTAATGTAATCTTCACCGGTCATGTTTGCCACATAATCTTCAATAGGGCCCTCTTCCTTGGGAAGCATTGCCATAAAAGCATATTCACCGCCCTCATAGTATTTGATGAAACCTGTAGCATCATCGTTTTCCAGATAAAGGATACCGGTTTCGCGAAGCATTCTTGCTTCTTCTTCCTCGCCGTTGGCGTTGGTGAAGATTTGGTTTTCTTTAATCTGATATTCTTCAAAAGGTTCCGACCATTCGCCCTCGAAAGTCATGGCATTGATTAAATACATTGCCGCATCGGGGGGAATTTCTTTTAACAACTCAGAAATCATACCGTCCGTATTTTCATCCACCCAGTCGTTGATTTTATCAACAGCCTTATTGTTAAAGGGAAGCATATAGGCTTCTGCGTTCATATCTTCTTTCAAGGTGTTTGCATAAGTTTCGTTTAAACAGTCTCCGAGAATGGTTTCATTGGACCATATAGAATTGGCAATATAAAAATCTGCGCCTCTGCTGTAGGTCAGCATACTGTTTAAGTCTGCCACAAAAGCATTGATTTCTTCCGTGGTTGCGCCGGGGCAGAGAACGGTGAGCATTTCGGTTAAGGTATCGCCGTCAGCACCGTTTAAGGCCATTACAAGAGCAAATTCTACGGATGCGGGGGAGATTAAGCTGTTTTCTCCCTCGGTAAGACTTCTTTTAAAAAGTTCCACCGAGAAATCTGCGAAAGCTTCGTTCATATCCTCTGCAGGAACCGGTCTTTCATAATCTGAAGGGATTTCCACATCCGGGGTTTCGGGTTCCTCGAATTCCGCAAACAACTCATTCATAATATTAAACTGAAAAGGCGAATTGCTGCATCCGGTCAGAAACAGAATGGGAATCAAGGTCAGAATCGCTATGTATTTTATCTGTCTTTTTTTCATAAAATATCCTCCTTTTTTCGTATCTGTATAAGATACGAAGAGCGGAAATGGTTTTTATGGCTTTTTTATAAAAATTTTAGAAAAAAAAGCCGTTCCGTTCTGTGGTTTATGTTATACTGTGAAAAGAGAAAAATCAAGAGTGGGATGTTTTTATGAAGCTAAAGACCAAATTGTGGATTACTTTTATCATTATTGTGGTTTTGCCGATTCTGTTGACCACCATCGCGTACTTAGTTATCGGAGCTACCGTTGTACTGGGAATGCGGGATACTTATGGGGAAGACAGCATCAGTTTTTCGTTTGCGTCCAATCCTGCGTCGGCTTATGATGAAATCATCAGTGAGCATTATGAAACGTTAGAAGAGTACGCTTTAAGCGACCCGTCTAAATTGGGAGATAAGGAAATCCTTGTACAGATGGACGAAAGTCTCGGTGAAGTTTCGGCCTTTTTGGTAGTCAAAAAGGGAGACAGCCTGTATTACGTTTCCGCAGAGAGCCAGTATGACCCGGTTATTCATCATTTGACGGATATCGCAGATACGAATCTGGAATATTATTTCAAAGATGTGCGTCGCCTCGTTAAGAAGCTGGAGTTTACCTTTGAGGATGGCAGTCAGGGTAGCATATATTTAGTAACCAAGGTTAACACTATGGTATCGGAAGCTTTGGTCACGGCAATGCTGGTTGCCATGATTCTGGTACTTGTGGTGACGGGTATCCTTCTTATTCTATGGTTGCGCCGAAGTATGTTCCGCCCTATGAACCAGCTTAAAGATGCGATGAAGAAGATTGCCGAAGGGGATTTGGATACAGAGCTTGTAACCAAAGAAAAGGGCGAAATTAAGGACCTTTTTGACAATTTTGAAATTATGAGAAAGCAGTTAAAAAGCACTGCGGAAGAGAAGGCGTTGGTGGAGAAAACAAACAGGGAACTTATCAGTAACATTTCTCACGATTTAAAGACGCCCATTACCTCTATCAAGGGTTATGTGGAAGGAATTATGGATGGTGTGGCTGACACGCCGGAGAAAATGAATAAATACATCCGCACCATTTACAACAAAGCGAATGATATGGACCTTTTAATCAACGAATTAACCGTATATTCCCAGTTAGATGCCAAGAGTATCCCTTACCGCTTCCATCAAATCAGCGTAACCGATTACTTCGGTGACTGTATTGAGGAAGTGGGGCTTGATTTGGAACAGAAGGGAATTCATTTCGAATATACCAATGAAGTAGATAAAGGCGTACAGATTTGGGCGGACCCCGAGCAGTTAAAACGTGTAATTAACAATATTATTAACAATAGTGTAAAATATCGTCGTAAGGAAGATGCGTCCATTTCCATTCATGTGGCGGATTTAAAGAACCAGGTCCGCGTCGATATGGAAGATAATGGCAAAGGCATTCCGAAGGAAGATTTGGAGAAGATTTTTGAACGATTCTATCGTACGGATGCTTCCCGTAACTCAGCCCAGGGCGGTAGCGGTATTGGCCTTTCCATCAGTAAAAAGATTGTGGAAGAGCATGGCGGTGAGATCTGGGCTACCGGAGAAGAAGGCAAGGGCCTTGCCATTCATTTTACATTGCGTAAGTGTATTGTAGAAGAAGTTGCGGAAGAGCCGCAAGAGAACGGACCTTTTAACAAGATTGAAAAGATGATTAAGAATACTGCCAAGCGTATTGAAACCGAGGCCGAGAAGGTATCCTTAGAGCGTTTTGGTATCAATGAAAAGGGGATTAAAGAGCGTTTTACCCCGAAAAAAAGCGAAAGTAGTAAAAAGAAGTCAGGAAATAAGAATCCGTCGGAAGACACAGGTTCCAAAGAGGGAGGGACTGAAGAATGAGTAAGATTTTAATTATAGAGGATGAAGTGGCAATTGCTGAGTTACAGCGCGACTACCTTGAAATGAACGGTTTTGAAGTTGAAGTTTGTGGTGATGGTGCTGTGGGTGCCAAGGAAGCACTTGAGCATGAATATGATTTGATTATTCTGGACTTGATGTTGCCCGGTATGGAAGGATATGAGGTATGCCGTACCATTCGCGAGCAGAAGAATATTCCCATCATTATGGTTAGTGCCAAGAAGGAAGATTTGGATAAGGTTTACGGTCTTGGAATGGGTGCTGATGACTACATGACCAAGCCTTTTAGTCCCAGTGAATTGGTAGCTCGCGTGAAGGCTCATCTTTCCCGTTATGAGCGTCTGGTAGGTCAGGTTAAGAATAAGAATGAAGTCATTGAAATTCGTGGTCTTCGTATTGATAAAACCGCCAGAAGAGTATTTGTGGAAGGGGAAGAGAAGATTTTTACCACCAAGGAATTTGATTTGCTTACTTTCCTTGCGGGACACCCCAATCACGTATTCTCTAAGGCAGATTTGTTCCGGGAAATCTGGGATATGGAGTCGGTGGGTGACATTGCCACGGTAACCGTACACATTAAGAAGATTCGCGAAAAGATTGAGAAAAGCAGTGATAAGCCCGAGTATATTGAGACAATCTGGGGTGTCGGATATCGCTTCAAAGTATAACCACTCTTTTAAATCAATATGGACCAAATAAAAAAGCCTCTTAAGAGGCTTTTTTCTATAGGTGCGTATTTTGTAAAAGAGATAAAACACGATATATAATTCGAAGAATTAGTATACCAAAGAAAAAAATTTTTATCACTTTTTCGGATTTGTCTTTGTTCATGTGCTCAAAGAAGCATTCCGACTCATCAAAAAGTATAATTAGTAAAAAGTAATGCAACACAAACAAAGTATACTCATGGAATCCCGGAAAGAGTACAAATATGACCGGGAGAAATAAGGAGGCCCAAAGTAAAATCTTTTTCCAAACAGATAAGGAATGGCAAGCCGCATTTTTATTTACGGCAAAAAATACAATGATAAGGGGTACTTCAAATAATAGTACTGCCAAGGGCTCCGTCAGATGAACGATAAGTTCTCCCGCAAAATTTCCTGAGAATAGTTCCTGTCGCAATTGCCAGTTTGTAAATTGGGAAGCAATATGAACCAGATTACCGGGCTGTACTATTGATGATAATGCAAGGAAATATATTGTAAAATGCAGGATTGCTTCAGCAGTCCTTTTTTTAAGCAAAAGGGGCGGAAGAATGATGCAAATTATAATACTCAGCCCGCCGATAACATCCATCAGGCGATCAAAGGGAACGCGGTCGGAATGGCCCAGTTCGGTTGCGAGATACAATCCTGCTCCTTGCGCTATCTGTAAATCATGGTATGCAATCATACCGAATCCGAAAAGTAGCAGGGTAAGTAAAATTGCGGATAATGATTTTATTCTATTTTGCTGATTGGTTTTTAGTGTGTTTTTTTCCATTTTTGTCTTTTCCCTGTTTTGGTAATGAATGATAAATATTGTACCAGTTTTTGTGTGTAAACAGCCAGCTGATTAACAAGGGGATTGTAACAATAATGGGGTAAGCATAGCGGAAGTTTACCACCGGTCCCAACAAAAGAGTTAAAAAGTATATAAAAGGAAAAGCGCACAAAACAAGCTTGTTTCGGTCTTTTACATATAGCAGTGATACCATGCAAAGAACCAGAAGCCACATATAAAATGCAGGCTTAAATAAAAGATACAGTACAGGCCAGTCTTTGTAGCTGTTACCATTTACGATTTTTTGATATTGTTCCAATACACCGGGAAGGTAGGAATGTGTTTCAATGCCTTCAAATACGTGTGAAGCAGAGGCATTGAAAGTATATAAAAGTCCCAGATTGGAATCATCGCCGTATCCAAGGAGCTCAGCATGTGACATATCATCAATAAACCAGTAACCTTGCGTAAGCACTAAGAATGCATCAAGATAGTCATTGGGAAATGCCAGTCCGAATTCTGCCCAGGTTTTGATAAAAGCAGGGATATCATTTTTCCAAGTTTCATAAGTATATACTGCAGCAGATGCTTTGACACCGTCGGCAATATACGGATTATATTTGTGCCATGCTTCTTCGTTAATGTAATAGTTTAAAAGTGCATACTGGTCATTGGTAAGGAAACCGTAATGGTTGGCGCCGACACGACATAACTGCTGTAAGGGAACGCTGTACATTTCAATGGAATTTCCATCTCCGGCCTGCATAGCTGCCTGCATGGTTGTCTTAGTAACGTGTCCGCCGATAATAATGGCAATACACAGAAGTATAATTTGCAGACGTTGCTTTTGGGACCAAAATGCATAAAAGAATGTAAAAACAACAAAGGCATACACGGCGTTGTTACGGAAAATCATAACCAAAATACCGGTAAGAATTAGGGCAATATATAAAAAGATACGTTTTTTCTTTGTTTCTGCCATTCTGTATTCCAGGAACAGGACAACAAGAAGGAGAACAAATGCAGTAAATAAGGTATCTTTGGTCATACTCAGTGCCATCACCGGGTGAAAAGGAAGGATAGCAAACCACGCGGTAGCCACCCAAAACGGCCATTTTTTTCCGGTCAGTCTGAACATCATAGTACAGGAGTATGCATATACGGATGAAAGAACAAGCATCTGTAAAATACTGAAAAATGCTATACCCAGCTGATAAGAACCAATGGCTTCGCCCAGTAAGAAAAACCAGCGGATTAATGCGGTGTGAATCAGGGGATGATGAGCATTGAACCAAATCCAACCCTGATAGGCTTCCTGGGATTGTTTATGAAAGTCATAAGACATAATTGCAGGATAATAGGCAAGAAATACCGGTATCCAGCAGACTAAAATAATACCAAAAGACATAAAAAACCATTTTAGATTACCTTTTTGGGCGGTATTCTTGGTTTTGGCGGACTTCATTTTGTCCATAAGAGCAAACCATAAATTAGCCACAGACATCATACCCAGGGCAACGCCGCCGGATGCAAGAAAGGTAAAAAGTTTGCCTTTTACACCAAGGTCCGTAATTCCGTTAGAAGTAAGCTGATATCCCCAGATATAAGAAAGTGCAAGGAAAAAGCTGAAAATAAAAGAATATGTTATTCTACGGATTCGTTTTTTGGTGTCTTTTATTTTACTCCAGTCAAGGACTGTTATAAAAAGAAATGTCGCAATCAGGATGGCAACAATTACTTTAAATGCAACGGGTGAGCGGAAGACAGCCGCATTGGAAAGGTCGGCCAGGTAAAATGTCCCGGCGCACCCAAGCACGGAAAGTACAATCCATACAGGAATGTAATAAACAAAAGATGAATCAAAAAGTTTTTTAAGCATATAGTTGCTCCTTTTATCAAATATGATGAGTATTATGCATAAGCAAGTGTATTAATGGTATAAAACAATAAGTAAAGGCAATATAAAAATAAGCAGCCCGATAAAAGGGAAATTCCGGTGTGATATTCTTTTTTGTTTTCAGTAATTCTGCTAAGTGCAGAAATAGTTACGACAATACATACGCACATAGTGCCGAAAGTTGCTCTGTCCGGATAATGGGGAGATAAAACCATTGCACCGTAGGAAAGAGCAATATGTGCAAGCAAAAACCACTGGAACGGTTGAATTTTTTCTTTAAAATAACACCTGTAAACCAGGAGAACGGCAATCATAATTATGGCGGAAGGAAAAAGATAATCCGTACCGGCGCATAACATATTCATGGTGCGTTCATAAAGGGTATGAAGGATGCCTACGTCAGGAAGCGCAGAGGAACGGGCAAAATTGCCCGGCGCCAGAATAGCAAATCCGCTTCCGATGAAAGATGAGAGTATTCCCAAAATCATCCAAACCCGAGGGGAACGTTTATGAATTCTCCAAAGATAAACAACAATGGCCAAGGCAATGCAAAAACTTGCAGGACCCATATTTTCGTTGCTCCATCCGGTCATAAGCCCCAAAGGAAGAATCCACAAATCAATCAAAGGAAGTTTGGAAACTTCGTGTTCCGCAGTTTCCCTTAAATATGCCCATAAAAAGATAAAAATCCAGGCAGTGGAATACACGTAATTAGCACAACCTGCCTGCCAGAACATACTCATTCGGATATTCGGGTTGCATGCAAGCAACATGGTAAAAGCCAGAAATACAAAAAGGGGCTTTTTGCTTTTCGCAAGTACGCATATCATCCATACAAGGAGTAATGTTGTAAGAATATTTATGGTGTTGGCAATGAAATCGCCGGCCATAAGGGTAAGCTGGAGAATGCCGTGGGTTATATTACGCCCACCCCAATGAAGAAAGTGCCAGATCTGGCTTTCGATCACATCACCAAAATTCTCAAGAGGTTCATTGGTTGCCAAATTGGTGGAATACCACATATCATCCATCATAAAAGGAACTCTAACATGTAAAATTGATATTAAAACCGTAAGACACAGAATCCCTGCAATAAAAAGCAGGTTGTCCTTCAGGTATTTTTTTGTATTCATTTATGCCTCCAATGGCTTGTTATAATATTGCATAGTTACTAAAATTTTAACATATAGATTATTTTACTTCAACATCTAATAGACGAAAAGCCGTGCGTTGAATTTCGTGTTTGGGTATGATAGTATTATTAAAGATTTAGCCGGCATTTATTAGCGTATAAAGTAAATAAAGGCAGAATATTAAAATTAATTTTACGGGAATTAAATGATGAAAACCAAAATTATATTTGAAGATGAGGATATACTGGTATGCCACAAGCCTGCGGGAATTGCAGTACAAGCTTCTGCCGGCTGGCAGCAGGACGTGGAAAGCGAATTAAAGAATTACCTTGCTTCTAAGGCGGGCAATCGAATGCCGTATTTGGCAGTGATTCATCGTTTAGATCAACCTGTTTGCGGGTTATTGGTTTTTGCAAAGAATAAAAAGGCAGCAGCCTCTCTTTCGGCGCAGATTCAGGACGGAAGAGCCGGAAAACAGTATAAAGCGTTAGTGCACGGAGTGTTTGAAGAAGAGCAAAAAGAAGGAAGTTTGGAGCATATGCTGCTAAAAGAGCCAGGCTCAAATATATCCTGCGTGGTGCAGGCAAATGCAAAAGAGGCGGCTAAGGCCAAGAAGGCAAAGTTAAATTACAAAGTGATACGTGAAGTGGAATTGTCCGGAGAAATATGCTCGGAAGTTGAAATAGAGCTTTTAACGGGACGTCATCATCAGATCAGGATTCAGTTTAGTGAAATCGGACATCCGATTGTGGGTGATCAAAAGTACGGAAGAAAAGAGAGCATAGGAAGCAAAGGATTAAAGTTATGTGCGTTTCGATTGTCTTTTATTCATCCCAGCACCAATAAAAAGGTAGTGTTTGAGACTACGGAATTATATCAATAGAAGAGGACTATTTTTATTTTAAAGCAGAAGAAACAGAGTAATTTTATATAAAAAAACTCATACTACCCTTTAGGAAGAAAGCATTCTTAAAGGAGTTTCGTATGGGTTTTTTATTTGGTTTATGGAGAAAAAATATTGTAAAACTTATGGTAATTACAGTCTTGGTGCTTCTGTTTTTCCGTTATGCAATTCCGGTATTGGCCCCGTTTTGGATTGCGCTTGTTTTTGTTCTGGCTTTCCGACCGTTTATTAAGAAAATCCGTGAGAAAATAAAGGTGCCGGAGGGAATAATTACCGGTTTTTTGTTGGGGATATTTGCGTTAGTACTGATGTTGGCGGGATGGTATCTTCTGTGCTGTATCATGGATTTGGTGGGTGAGTTTCGTCAGCAGGAGGATGTGTTTCGAAGTTGTTGTATGGAGGCATTACAGAAGTGTTGCGATTATATAGGGAACCATATTCACATCCGGCCGGAGCATTTGGAAAAGAATGTTTTAAGATATACGAATACCCTGGTGACCGATGTAAAAGAAAATTTTGCGCCTAAAGCGTTAGATGCCTCATATTCCTATGCAGGGACAATTTTCGAGGGCGGCTTTTGTCTTGTAGTAACCGTCATTGCAATTATTCTGCTGATGAAGGATTATGAACAGATTTGCCGTAAATTAGCGGATAATAATATTTTTAAAACAATTAAGAAGATGGGTTATAAAATACTGGAACTTTTAAAAATTTATATAAAAGCCCAAGGGATTATTGTGTTGTGTGTATCTGCTGTTTCCATGGCAGGACTTTTGGCCTGCGATGTATCTAAATGGTATTTTTGGGGATTTTTAACCGGAATTCTGGATATGTTACCGTTTGTGGGCAGCGGAATTGTGCTGGTTCCTTTTGCGGTTGTTGCATTGATACAGGGTAAGATATGGAAAGGTGTAGGCTGTCTTTTTATATACGGAATCTGCGTTTTTCTTCGACAAATTCTTGAGCCGAAATTAATCGGAAATAAAATTAATATGTACCCCATTCTGATTTTAATATCTGTATTTTTCGGTGTTCGTTTTTTTAGTATCGGAGGAATTGTTCTCGGTCCGGTCAGTCTCTTTCTGATTCGGGAAATTTACGAAGAACTGAAAGAGTAAAATTCATGTTCTTTTTCGCATTCTTTTTTTGACATTACAATAGGCGTGTGGTAAACTTAAGGATAGTAATATGGGTTAATAATGTGCAAAAATAGTTTGCGTTATATGAGGTGGATACTTTGGATAAGTATGAATTTAAACTTCGTTCAGAAGAAATTGATAAGTTAATGGAGCATCAGAAGTATGCAGATGCGGCGCGTTTGGCAGATACCATTGACTGGAAAAGAGTAAAAAGTGCTACAACTTTGGCTAAGATAGCCGAATTGTACAAGATAAATAAAAGATTTGATGATTGTTATCGAATTCTGGAATTTGCATATGATCGTAATCCAAGCAACAGAAATGTTGTTTATTCATTGTGCGAAATTTGTATTGAAACAGGAGATATTGTAGAGGCAATTGAGTATTTTAAGGAATACGCCAGCCTTGCGCCGAGAGACCCGGGAGTATATGTGCTTCGTTACAGGATTTATGAAGCGCAGAATGTTGGATTTGAAGAGCGAATTGAATTGCTTGAAGAATTAAAGAAGAAAGACCGTATCGAAGAGTGGGAGTATGAACTTGCATACCTTTATCATCGTGCCGGTTTTGCCACCAAATGTGTGGAAGAATGCGATGAAATCATTCTTTGGTTTGGTGAAGGTCCTTATGTTGTGAAAGCTATGGAACTTAAGATGCTTCATGAACCTTTAACCCCTTCTCAGCAGGAGAAGTACGACAAACGTAATGAAGAAAAGATTCAGATTGCAGCTCAGGCGGCAAGAGAACGTAACACGGGAGAAATGGAGCTTGATGATGATTTCCGTGTTAAAACCATTGATATGAGTAAGTTTAATACCATGAATCTTCAGGCAGAACTTGCAGAGAATCTGAAGGAATACATAGATGATGAACCGAAACCGGTTCAGCCTGCAAACGAAAACAGAGAAGATCAAAAGGTATACCATAATACAATTCCTGCAGATGCGCAGGAAGTATTCTTTGCAGATCAGACTGCCGATATGAGATATCAGATTCCTACACCGCAAAGTGCGGCAGAGCCTACACCGGAAATGGAAGCCTTTAAGGAGAGTTTCGCTCAGGAATATGTAGGTGTGGAACCGCCTCAGTCTATGGGACAGTTAATTGAAGACTTAGATGAAGGAACTCAGGAAATCCCCGTAGATGCCGTAGTAAGCCAAGTTCCGAATGCGCCGGTTGTGGGTACGGATACTACGCGTGTACAAACCAGAGATGTGCAGGAGATTCACTTTGGTGAAGAGGGTGAATCTGTTGCGGAAGAAATTCCGGGGCAGCAGACATTTGTTTCGAATGCGCAGAGTGTACAATCTCCGACAGGAGTCGGAAGTTCATATGAAAGTCTGCTTGCTCAGGAAATGGATGGGCAGATTAGTATGGCAAATCTTCCGGAAGGAAAGGTAGTAGAGAAACAGATTACCGGTCAGCTTAATATTCAGGATATTATTGCGGATTGGGAGAAGCTCAAAAAAGAACGCGAACAGAAGATGCAGGAAGAAGTACGTCAGAAAGTACTTCAACAGACGGGTCAGATTTTTACTCAATTTGATGAACAATCCAAAACGGGTATTTTGGCATCCTTGGAAGATCCTTCTGTTTTGGATGCAATAAACGGTACTGCAAGCGCAACGGTTATGAAGGGACTTGAGAATCATGCAAAGCAGGTTATTATGCCCGGTTCACAGGCAGAAGAAGTTGTACCTGATGAAGAAGTAGTAGAAACGGTTGCGGAAGAAATTATTGAAGCAGAAGAAACTCCGGTTATAGAAGAATTAACTGAGGAATTGATTGAAACCGTAGCAGAAGAGATTCCCGAAACAGAAGCGACTGTAGTAGACGCGTTTTCCGATGAAACCGGAGCGTTGAATCAGACAATTGTATCACAGTTTACGGGTGAGCTTTCTACAACTGCGGCAACTGCGGATACTGTAATTATTGCGGAGTCTGTAGTGGCAGATGTTGAAAGTGTAGAAGTGGCAGCTGGTGCTGTTGTAGGAGAATTTGCAGCGAACAGTGAAGGAAATTTCTATGGTTCGGTTACTGCAGCAATTCCCGGGGCAATCTGGAAAGAAGTAGACGGTATAGAGGAAGAAATTCAGGAGGAAGAGCCTGTGGAAGAATACAATATGCAGGATCAGGATGATGTTGCATCTGAGGAAGAGCAGGATAGCATGGAACATAAAGATTTGACGGATGAAGAAAAGGATTTATTTAAGCCGTTCTTATATTCCAAGAAAATGAAGAAGCAAATCCTGGATACATTGGATAAAATCACTTTGGCAGCATATGTAGGTAATGTTGTTATTACCTCTGATTCTAAGGAAACATCGTTACAACTTGCAAAACTCATTGTATCTTATGTGCGTATGGGTGATGACAATTTCTCCGGAAATGTAGCCAAAATCGATGCAGAAAAGCTGAATCAAAAAGATATCAGTAATGTTTTTGCTAAACTTGTAAACGGTGCGTTGTTAGTTGAAGATGCAGGTAAGATTAGCAGTCGTACCATGCGTGCGATGCTTCAGGAATTAAATCAGGAAGCAAACGGAATTATCGTAATTCTGATGGATAAAAAACGTGCAATGGATACCCTTATGGGAAGAGGCGCTGTAATCAGCGAGTTCTTCAATGCAAGAATTGATGTGCTTTCCATGAATGTGGATATGTTGGTTACTTACGGTATCCGTTATGTATATGATAAGGGCTACAGTGTGGACGATATGGGGCGTCTTGCATTATACAAGAGAATTTCTGAAATGCAGGCAGGTAACCACACCGTAACCATTGCAGAGGTCAAAGAAATTATGGAAGACGCAATGCATAGTGCAGATAAGGGCGGTCTTTCTAAGATGGCAAGCATCATTATGCGCAAGCGTTATGATGAGAACGATATGATTATTTTAAAAGAAAAAGATTTTGATTAATTTAGGGGGAAACAAAATGGCAGAAAAGGCAAAGACTAAAAAAGTCGCAAAAGCTGAAGGTACCAAGACAAAAAAGGCAGCTGTACAGGGGGAAAGAGTTTTTATTTCAGATGCAGATTGCTACTTATTCGGACAGGGTACACACTATGATATTTATAAGAAATTGGGTGCACACCCTTCCGTAGAAGACGGCGTGGCGGGCATTCACTTCGGTGTATGGGCGCCGAATGCAGTAAGTGTTCACGTAATCGGTTCTTTTAACGGTTGGGACGAGAACGCAAATCCTATGGGTGAAGTAGGAGAAGGCGGCGTTTACGCAGCTTTTATCAAAGAAGCAAAAGTCGGAGATATGTACAAGTATCTCATCATCACACCGGAAGGCAAGAAGCTTTACAAAGCCGATCCTTTCGGAAATCATGCAGAAATGAGACCCGGCAACGCATCTAAGGTTGCGGACATTAACAGCTTCAAGTGGAGCGACAAGACCTGGATGGAAGACAGGGACGCTAAGAATGTTTTTGAAGAGCCTATGGCAATTTATGAATGCCACATCGGTTCCTGGATGCGTCATCCCAGAGAGGACGAAGAGGGCTTCTACAACTACAGAGAGTTCGCTGACAGAATCGTGGAATATTTGAAAGAGATGAAGTACACCCACGTGGAATTGATGGGTATCGCAGAGCATCCTTTTGACGGTTCCTGGGGTTATCAGGTAACCGGATATTATGCACCTACTTCAAGATACGGTACACCGGAAGATTTCCAGTATCTGGTAAATACTCTTCATAAGAATAAAATCGGTGTTATCCTTGACTGGGTACCTGCACACTTCCCCAGAGATGCCCATGGTTTGGCAGAGTTCGACGGAACCTGTTTGTTTGAACATCCTGATCCCCGTTTGGGCGTGCATCCTGACTGGGGTACCAAGATTTTTAACTATGGTAAAAACGAAGTGCGTAACTTCCTTATTGCAAACGCATTGTTCTGGATTAAGGAATTCCACATTGACGGTCTTCGTGTGGATGCGGTTGCATCTATGCTTTATCTTGACTACGGTAAGCAGGACGGTCAGTGGGTAGCCAATAAGTACGGCGGAAACCAGAACCTTGAAGCAATTGAGTTCTTCAAGCATTTGAATTCCGTAGTGCGCGGTACATATCCCGGCGTATGTATGATTGCGGAAGAATCCACAGCATGGCCTAAAGTAACCGGTGCGCCGGAAGATGACGGCCTTGGATTTACTTTTAAGTGGAATATGGGGTGGATGCATGACTTCTGTGAATACATGAAGCTTGACCCTTATTTCAGAAAAGGCAACCACAATAAGTTAACCTTTGCCATGAGCTACAACTCAAGTGAGAATTACATTATGCCTTTGTCCCATGACGAAGTGGTTCACCTGAAGTGTTCTATGGTAAATAAAATGCCTGGCTATCAGGTAGATAAGTATGCAAACCTTCGTGTAGGTTATACTTTTATGTTTACACATGAAGGCAAGAAGCTTCTTTTCATGGGCCAGGAATTTGCCCAGGAAAGAGAGTGGAGCGAAGAAAGAGAGCTTGATTGGTATCTGCTTGAAAACCACTTGAACCGTGGTATGTTGGAATATATGAAGGAATTGTTGACAATTTATCGCAAATATCCTTCTCTGTATCAGATTGATAACAGCTGGGATGGTTTTGAATGGATTAATGCAGATGACGGTGACAGGAGTATCTATAGCTACTATCGTAAGGGCAAAGAGAACAAGAACCGCATTCTCGTAGTGCTTAATATGACACCGATGCGTCGTGAAAACTACAGAGTCGGCGTTCCTGCAAAGAAGAAATACAAATTGCTTCTTAACAGTGATGACAAGCGTTTCGGCGGTAACGGCGGTGCAATTCCCGAAACTTTGACTGCCCAGGAGGGCGAATGCGACGGCAAGCCTTACTACTTAGAGTTTAATTTACCGGCTTATGGTGCAGCATTGTTTGTATTTTAAGGATATAATGGTCAGTAGTTTTAGATAAAAATTGCCTAAACTTACAAATTACGACTGTGTTCTTACGGGGGCACAGTCGTTTAGAATTTTTGTAAAAGTGGGAAAATGCAGTGGATTATCCATTGTAAAAGGAGTAAAAGAATGAAGATTTCAGAGATTTTTGAACAGAAAAAAACGGTGTTTTCTTTTGAGGTATTTCCCCCCAAGAAAACCAGTTCCATTGACAGTATTTATTCAAAGTTGGGCGCGTTGTCGGAATGTAAGCCTGATTTTATCAGCGTAACTTATGGTGCCGGCGGTGGCGGAGCAAGTGTGTTGACTGCGGATATCTGTAAGGCAATCCAGGAGCAGTACAACATTCCTTCTATGATGCACTTAACCTGCGTAAATTCCAGCAAGGAGTCGGTGGAAGAAGTTCTGAAATTAATCAAAGAGTATAAAATTGAGAATATCTTAGCGCTTCGTGGCGATATCGTGCCCGATTTGCCGAGACAGACAGATTTCATGCATGCCAACGAGTTGGTGACCTATATTAAGGAACGCGGAGATTTTCATATTTCCGGCGCATGCTATCCTGAAGGACATCCCGAAAGCGATAATATGGTAGATGATATTTTAAATTTGAAAAGAAAGGTAGATGCGGGTGCAGGGCATCTGGTTTCCCAGCTTTTCTTTGACAATAATATGTTTTATGAGTTTCAGGAAAAGGCCCGTCTTGCAGGCATTAACGTGCCCATTGAAGCCGGAATTATGCCGGTTGTAAACAAAGCGCAGATTGAGCGTATGGTTACGACCTGCGGTGCCAGCCTTCCTGCGAAATTCGTTAAAATGATGAACCGCTTCGAGCATTCCCCTGAGGCACTTCGCGATGCCGGAATTGCTTATGCAATTGATCAGGTTGTGGATTTGATGAGCCAGGGCGTGGACGGTGTGCATCTGTATACCATGAACCAGCCTGAGGTTGCGAAGAAGATTAGTGATGCGGTGGCATCTTTGCGTTCCTGCCAGTAATATTAGTAAACAAAGATTTCACGAAGGAGAAAGATATGTTAAAAATATTCAATAAATTAACGATTGTTGGTGCTGCTGCACTGATATTGGGTATTTGTCTGGCTGTAGCCGGTGTAAAAGAACTGATATATATTAATAATCCGGCAGTGAATATTTACGAGACTACGGACTGGTCGGTATTAGAAAATGGGACACATATTACTACGGAGTTAGATTATATTGAAACCTTCTTTTACCATCGATACAACAACAAGACCGGCGAAGTAGCAGCCCGCGCTTATTTGGTTCCGAATTTGGTATTTACTGAAGAGGGAGTTTACATTGAAGAATATATGGGCGTTATGGTCAAAGCAGCAGACGGATTTGAGAGTTATGATGCTGCAGTACAAAACAGTATGAAATGGTGGAATGATTATACCGGCGAAGTAGATTTCCCCAGACCTACCATCAAAATAGACGGCTATCTTCGAAAGATGAAGGAGGTCGAGTATGAGAGCCTTGTGAAATATATTTCTTATATGTGGAACATTAGCGAGCAGGAAGCCAAAGAATATATTTGTCCTTATATGATCATTAATTGTGATACAAAAGAAACCAAAAAGGGAATACTGGGTGCAGGCGGTATTATGGCAATAGGCTTGGCAACTGTTTTATGGGGTGTGATTTCAGGACTCAGAAGACGGTAATAACAAGTCGGAGTTAATTCTAAAGTATAATAAGGCAGGGTGTCGTTGCTTGAATATGTTTAAGCAGGTATTTTCAGATAGAAGATGCATATAATAAAAACAGTTGACAAACGACACCCCACCTTGTATAATAACATTTGCGTCGGAAGGCGTAACTTATGAAACATACACATATTGGTAAGGTAGTTTCAGGCTATGGAGAAATACTCAAGAGGCTGAAGAGGCGCCCCTGCTAAGGGTGTAGGTCGGGCAACCGGCGCGAGGGTTCAAATCCCTCTTTCTCCGTGAAGATTAAGCGAAAGTTCAGATGGACTTTCGTTTTTTTTTGGTTGTTAAACCTTAGAAAAGAGATAGGAAGCATCTCTGCTTCCTATCTTTAGTAAACTATTTTTTGATTTTATATTGAGCCGGGTGACATCGAGAAACCCCTCGCAATATTGTCAGGTTATTTTTAGCCAGACGTTCCTGAAATACGTCTCGTAAAAGAAGACATCAAGTCTTCTTACTTATATTATACACATTTATTAAAAATGCTAATAAAAATGAAGAAAATTTTATGATATTTTTTCCATAAGGTAAAGATACAATCTTTGCTTGAAAATTATAATGCAAAGAGTGATAAGATATTAAATTGAAAAATAAATAAATTCATAATATAATTAAACAAAAGAACACACATCCTGCCACCGGGTAGAGAATGCAGAGGCATTCGTAGGTATATCGTTAGGTCTTAGAAGATATACTTGCGAATGCCTTTTATGATGGGGCTAAAAATAACGCCCCACACACAGTAGGCCCAAAGGAGAATATCATAATGAATCCTACAACGAAATCACAAAAGAATAATATAAACCCCCCATATTTAAAAAAGCGCGAAATCGCCCTTTGGAGCGGATCGGTCATACTGATTCTTCTGTCCTTCTTACTATTCGACCGAAGCAACTATATGACGCTAATTGCATCACTTATCGGCGTAACGTCTTTGATTTTTTGTGCCAAGGGGAATCCTGTGGGACAGATGCTGATGATTCTTTTCAGTATTTTATACGGAATCATATCTTATGGCTTTGCCTATTACGGCGAAATGATTACCTACCTTGGAATGACCTTGCCTATGGCGGTTTTCTCACTGATTTCGTGGCTTAGAAACCCTTACGGGAAAAACCGGTCAGAGGTAAAAGTAAATCACATCACTATAAAAGAAACCATTTTGATGTGCCTGCTTACGGCTGTGGTAACGGCGGTGTTTTATTTCATACTGGAGTATTTTGATACGGCGAACTTGGTGCCAAGCACCATTTCGGTTGCGACCAGTTTTGCGGCGGCGTATCTGACATTCCGCAGAAGTCCTTATTTTGCCTTGGTTTACGGTATGAATGATGTGGTTTTGATTGTGCTTTGGGTTTTGGCAGCGATGGAGAATGTCCGTTACATTTCTGTGGTGGTTTGTTTTATCGCTTTTCTTGTAAATGACCTGTACGGCTATATCAGTTGGAAGAAGATGGAGAAAAGGCAGGGCAGGGCGGCGTCGCAGGAGAAGCCCCGGGCATAGGGAAGATTGTTATAAAAAAACGTAAAAAAGAGATAGTGTTTGAACTAGAGTCATAGTATGATAATTTCATAGAGTAGCCATATACGAAAGGTATAGATCATGAATATAGAGTATTTATTATTATGCATTTTCCCGGCGATTGTGTTCATTATCATGCTGGTACAAATTAAAATCGCACCCAAAGGAAGTATTCACGAGGATTTTCTTTCTTTGCAGCAAAGTAAAATCCTACAGGGGCTTGCGGCTGTGGGGATTATTTTTCACCATTTATCCCAGTACATAACCAATTACGGAAATGAGTGGCGTGGGCCCATCACGATTTTTAGTTCTATGGGGATTCTTTTTACCACAATTTTCTTCTTCTGTTCGGGATTCGGTCTGATGCGAAGTTTAGAAAGCAAGCCTGACTACTTAAGGACCTTTCTTCGTAAAAGAATACCGGCGGTGCTGATTCCTTTTATCATTTCCAATGCGATTTACCTGGTTTTGGTGGGGATGTATTTCGGAAGTGTAAACAGTGTCCTTGAGTCATTGGCGTGTCTCTTCGGATTCCGCCTGGTCAACACGAATACCTGGTTTCTGGTGGAGATTATGATTCTCTATATGGCGTTTTATTTTACGCACCGGTTTATAAAGAAGCCCGGCAAAGCCATGGGTGCTATGAGCATCATCGTTGTTCTAATGATTGTGGTGAGTTTGTTGCTTGGACATGATCCAAGCAAGGACGGCGGACTTTGGTTTATGGGCGAATGGTGGTACAATACCACGATTTTCTTCTTAGCGGGATTGTTTATGGCGAAGTACTACGACAAGGTGCTTGCCTTTTTAAAGAAACATTATAAGTGGCTGTTGCCGGTATCAATTGTCGCGTTTCTTGTGACTTTTGGCTTGGAAGAAGTTGTGCTTCGCACGTTTGGCTATTATCAGGAGTGGGAAGGCCACCCCGGTTACGGCGCCAAGGCAATTACGTTGTTGGCGCAAACCATCGCCTGTGCAACGTGGCTTCTTATGTTGCTTCTTATCAGTATGAAGGTGCGGGTAAAAAATATCCTTCTTGTGCTTCTTGGTAAAATCAGCCTGGAAATTTACATTATCCACGACCTGTTTAAGGTATTCTTAACATACGAGTATGAGCGCGACAACCTTGCCCTTTTTATCTGGGTAATTCTTCTGTCCATAGGCGTGGCAATTCCCTTGTACCTGATTCATAGATTGTTAATTCGCCTTGTAACGGGCGAAAAGGCTAAAATTTCAGAGGCTGAATTGTCTCTGGATAAAAAACTCGAGCTTCAGAAAAAGAAGAAGCGCATGCGCGAGCTTGCAATCGTGGGAAGCATTGTGTTAGTGATTCTCTGCGGATTTATCATCAGCGAATTGTACGTAATGCTGATTCAGCCGGGAGTTTATTACAGGGAAGAGGTTGAGCTGCTTGCCGATGCTGAAGTGGGTGACATCATTCCATTCGGTACGATGAACACCGACTATGTAAAAAGCGGTGACGAGCGGATTCTTTGGTATGTATTGGACAGACAGGACGATAAGCTGTTGTTAATCAGTGTGTCGGCCTTGTCACCGGGCGAATTCCACAATGTTTATGAGGAAACGAGCTGGGCAAAGTGTAGTCTTCGCGAAATGCTAAACGGAGTCTTTTATGAAGAGTATATCAATAATTATGAGAAAGAATTACTGATTGAGACAGATGTTTTCACTTCAGACAATGAAGAATACGGAACTGCGGGCGGACGAACGGTTCAGGACTATGTGTTCCTTTTATCCGCGGAAGAGGTGGAACAGTATTTCCCCAATGAGGAAGACCGTTATGCCCAGGCGACCCAGGCGGCGGCAAGAGATGGTGCCAACGTGGATATCAATGACGGTTATAATCACGCCCAGCGTGACAACAATACCTGGTGGTGGCTTCGTAACATGGGTGCGGACGCAAAGAAAACTGTGGTGGTAGATGCAGAAGGGGATATTGACTACGAGGGCAGACATTCCACGGTAGCGACAGGCGGAATCCGGCCGGCTATGTGGGTGAGTTGTGACGGTATTTCAGATTAAATAAAACAGAAGATAATATTAGGATTTCAGATCAAATCAGGTAAAAGAAAATGCCGGGACTTTGGAGTAGACAGAAAACCCAAGGCGCTTAAATTCAGAATAAGTAAAATTATAAAAAGCAGGGTTCACATATGTTGTGAATCCTGCTTTGTTTATAATATAAAAGGCAAGCATATCTACGACATCTCCAGCATCGCATCAATGCATTTCTTCGCTTTTTCCCTTACTTCATCACTTAATACAATCTCTTCACCTGCGTCTCCGGCGATGCAATTGTACACATCTTTTAAGGTGGTTAATCGCATATCGTTGCAAATGCAATTCTTGGACAGCGCATAAAACTTCTTGTCCGGATGTTCAAACTGCAAATGCTGCACAATGCTGTTATCGGTGCCGATGATAAACTCCTTGGCATCGCTGTTTGCGGCATACTTCATAATGCCTGTAGTACTTCCGGCGTAATCGGCAAGGGCCGTAACTTCTTTTTTACATTCGGGATGAACCAAAAGCGGTGCGTTCGGATGTGCCGCTTTCGCCTTGGCAACATCTTCGGGAGTGATACGCATATGTACGGGGCAGCCACCCTTGATGAAGTGGAACTTCTTCTCGGGCACCTGTTTCTCAATCCAGGAGCCTAAGTTGCAATCCGGTATAAAAAGAATTTCTTCGTTTGGAAGATTTTTCACTATATTCAAAGCGGAAGCAGAGGTTACGCAGACATCGCACTCGGTTTTTAATTCGGAAGTAGTGTTGATGTAGGCAACCACCGCAGCCTTCGGGTACTGCGCCTTAATCTCTTTTAACTCTTCTAAAGTGAGCTGTTCCGCCATAGGGCAGCCTGCGTCGGGGTGCGAGAGAATGACTTTTTTATCCGGAGATAAAATCTTGGCGGTCTCTGCCATAAAACGAACGCCACACATCAAAAGTGTCTTCTGGGGAGCATTCTGGGCCTGCTGGCTTAAACCAAAAGAATCCCCGATAAAATCCGCTACTTCCAGAATATCCTGGGTCTGATAAGCGTGGGCCAAAATGCACACGTCCTTTTCTTTCTTTAACTGAATAATTGCTTCCTGCAAATCTTTGGTGTTATACATTGCGTTCTCCGTTCTGCGTGATATTAAGCTAATTATAAGGTGTATATACAAATGTGTCAAGACATATGTTGACAGGTGTCTTGTCACGTGTTATGATAACCACGAAGCATAAGAATGCTTTTAAATCGGACAAGGTCTGATGGATTGTAACTAAACTTGATACGTTTATTGATAAAATCAGGTGGAGGACACACATATGAGAAAATGTGATGTTTTAATCGTGGGAACCGGGTGCGCAGGCCTGTATTGTGCATTAAACCTTCCCCGCGACAAGAAAATTATTATGCTTACCAAGGCCAAAGTGGAGGAGTGCGACTCTTACCTTGCCCAGGGCGGTATCTGCGTTCAGCATGATGAGAACGATTTTGAGCCTTTTATGGAAGATACGCTGAAGGCGGGCCATTACGAGAACACCCGCGAGAGCGTGGAAATTATGATTTCCCATTCCAGGGATACCATCAATGATTTGCTGGATTACGGTGTGCGCTTCTGCCGAACCAAGAGCGGTGAGTTGAAATACACCCGCGAGGGCGGTCACGGGAAGCATCGAATTCTGCATCATAAGGATATCACCGGCGAGGAAATTACCAGCACACTTTATGCAAGGGTAAAAGAACTTGACAATGTGGAGATTATGGAGCATACCACTATGGTGGACTTACTTGCCCTTGACGGCGAGGCCGGCGTGGACGAGCGCGCCAAGAGATTCCCGGAAGGAACTTTGGCGGCTAAGGCAGCAGCGAAGGAATTCCTTCGTCATAAAACCGGCGAGTGCTTCGGTGTCGTAATTCGTAAGGAAGACGGTAGCTTGGATGCCATTTATGCGGATGTTACCGTACTTGCAACCGGTGGCGTAGGCGGCTTATATCGCTACTCTACCAACTACCGCCATTTGACCGGCGACGGTGTTGCCCTTGCTTTAAGACACGGTATCGCCACAAGAGACGTAGATTATGTACAGATTCACCCCACTACCTTTTACAGTGAAGACATCAGTGACCGAAGCTTCTTAATTTCCGAGTCTGTCAGAGGCGAGGGTGCTAAATTATATAATAAAAATATGGAGCGTTTCGTAAACGAACTGATTCCGAGAGACAAGCTGACTGCGGCGATTCGCGAGCAGATGGCTAAGGACGGTACGGAGCATGTGTGGGAAGATATGCGTACTATTCCAAGAGATGAGTTGATTTCCCACTTCCCCAATATTTTAGAGTATTGTAAGGATCACGGCTACGATGCCACAGTGGAATGCATTCCCGTAGTACCCGCCCAGCACTATTTTATGGGTGGCGTGAAGGTGGATAAGAACAGCCAGACTTCCATGGAGCGTCTCTACGCCATCGGTGAGACCGCCTGCAACGGTGTCCATGGTAAGAACCGTCTTGCCAGCAACTCTCTTTTGGAGAGTCTCGTATTCGGCAAAGTGGCAGCCTTAGACCTTATAAAATACGAGCCTTTGGATATGGACGAAGACTTTGAAAGCAATATGGAAACCAAGGTAAAAACCAAGACCAACAAGGAAGGCCAGGTAGTGGTAACCAGGGAATTGACTTATCAGACCCCTGATTACAGTAAATACGAAGACATCGAGAAGTGGGACGAAGAGAACCACCAACTCGTTTTAGATGAAATTAACAGGAGGAATTAAGAATGTTTGATCAGGCAACCATGAAATTGAAAGTAGATCCCTTAATTATGAGCGCGTTAGAGGAGGATATCACCAGCGAAGACGTATCCACCAACAGCGTTATGCAGACTGCAACAATGGGTGAAGTAGACTTAATCTGTAAGGAAGACGGTATCCTTTGTGGCGTGCAGGTATTTTCCCGCGTATTCACACTTTTAGATGAGAAAACAGAAGTGGAATTATACGTGGAAGACGGCGAAGCAATTACCAAGGGCCAGTTAATCGGCAAAATCCGCGGTGATATTCGAGTTCTTTTATCAGGTGAGAGAACTGCACTTAACTACTTGCAGAGAATGAGCGGTGTGGCAACTTACACATCTAAAATGGTTAAAATGTTGGAAGGCACAGGCATCAAACTTCTTGATACCCGTAAAACAACCCCTAACAACCGTATTTTTGAAAAATATTCCGTACGCGTGGGTGGCGGTAACAACCACAGATACAACTTATCCGACGGTGTGCTTTTGAAGGACAACCACATCGGGGCAGCAGGCGGTGTCAAAGAAGCTGTAGCTATGGCAAAAGCATATGCGCCCTTCGTTCGCAAAATCGAAGTGGAAGTGGAGACTTTCGATCAGGTAAAAGAAGCTGTTGAGGCAGGCGCACACATCATCATGCTTGATAACATGAGTACAGAGCAGTTAAAAGAAGCCATCGACTACATCGACCACAGAGCAGAAGTGGAAGTTTCCGGTAACGTAACCGCAGAAAACATTGCAAGATTAAAAGGTTTGGGCGTTGATTACGTATCCAGCGGTGCTTTGACTCACTCTTCACCGATTCTTGATTTGTCTTTGAAGAATTTGCATGCGGTGTAAGAAAGAATAGGTAAAAGTAAATTTGGTCTGCCGGAAACATATGAATTTTCGTGCAGACAGTAAGTGTAATTGGAGAAAAGAGCGAAATAATCGCTTGGAAATGAGGAACTATGAACGCAGAAACAAGAAGAAAGGAAATAGTAGACTGTCTTAAAAAATCCGTAAGCCCTGTTTCCGCTTCCCGTCTTGCTGAGCAATTTGACGTGAGCAGACAGGTGATTGTGCAGGATATTGCCATTATCCGTGCTACCGGTGTGCCCGTAGCTTCTCTTGCAAGAGGCTATGTCATCGATAAGCAGGACGTCTGCAAAAGGGTTTTTAAGGTACAGCATACAGACGAAGAGGTTGAGAAAGAGCTGAATCTGATTGTAGACCTGGGCGGAATTGTAGATGATGTTTTCGTCTACCACAAGGTTTATGGCCTGGTTCGCGGTGAGATGGGCATTAAGTCCCGTTTGAATGTACAACAGTTCTTGGACGATATTGCGTCGGGCAAGTCCAGCCTTCTTAAGAATGTGACTTCGGGCTATCATTATCATACCATTCTTGCGGACAGCGAGGAAACTTTGGATTTGATAGAAAAGAACTTAAAAGAAAACGGTTTTTTGGCACCGCTTCAGGAGTATGAGCCGAAGGGTGTACAGTAGAAAGTTATAATGATATATGAAATTAAGAAAGCCACCAACATTATGTTGGTGGCTTTTGCTATTACTTACTTTTACCACAACTTCTCGTAACTTCCGTCATCCAGCCGCATTAAATACGCGTTGTCTTCATCGGTTTGTCTGTCTGTGATATACACAACCATATATTCCTCGGCCATATATAAATTATAGCAGGAATCGTATTCGCTGTAAGGCAGTGTGCCAATCAGTTCTTTATTCTCACCGTCCGGGTCGCAAAACCAGGCTTCAAAGGTGTCTTCGCCCTTGATATAAAAGATTTTACCATCAAAGATATTGTAACGCCAAACGTCGGAATCGATTCCGGTTTCCTGAATCGGCTCTTCGGCATTGTACACAAGGGTTTCTTTTATAAGAGAACCACAGTAGTTCGTATCACCGCCATAATAAACGATATTATATACGGAATCCTCAATACTGGCATAGGGCCACTCATTTGAACCGAAACTCAACATAAAAGCAGATTGGTTGTTATAAAGATATCGATTGACGAAAGTCTGATTTGTATACGTATTATAAATTCCAGTGTCATACAGAGTGCCGTCTTCCTTAGAGATAGGACCGTTTACCGGATAAGAATAAATGTCTATATTAAAATCTTCATCGCACCATGCTAACAAAAATTGGTCGTCTTTAATACCGAAACTATGGATATCCATGAAATTGTCGTATTCATAAAGGACTTCTGTACTTCCGTCAGATACTGAAATGCGGATCAGTTTTTTTGCACCATCCTTTTCCTTTACTCGTGCGTATAAGTGCTCGTCATAGTAGTAAATACCCACCGACAAATTTGTTTTTTGCAGAGGATTGTTCCATAGCATCGATAAATTACCTTGTTCATCAACGGACCAGATTTCAGAGGATCCGGTTTCACTATTGTATTTATGAATATAGAGTGTACCTTCCGCATATACGCCTCCGCCATGACAATAATTACTAATCTGATAACCGATGTTTTCATCATATCCGTCCGGCTGGTTTTCCACTAACTGACGCACTTCATTCACGGATTTATGTTCCTCGTTCAGCACATAAAAAGGCGTGGCCATGGAAATCATAATTACAATAGCCATAACACTGTAAATCAGAATGGGAATCCATTTTTTGGTGCGGCCTTCGCCTTTGTTTTTATAAAAAAAGATACCCCACACACAAAGCACGATGCCAAGAAGTAACAAAACAATGTACAAAATAATTACAAAAGCAGAGTCTGAAAATTGGCGGTTAATCCAAAGAAATGTTACTGCCAGATAATAGATACCTGCTATTGTATGAATAGAGGTGGCCGCCATCAGAAAACCAAAGGCGGTTGCTTCTTTTTTAATACGGTTAAAAAGCCAGTAAAAAAACAATGCAACAAGACCGGTTATAAAAATTACCATGGTAGCGCAGGATATGTAATAATCTTCTTTTGTTGCCAGGTCACTGAAGATACCGTTGTGCATGGCATCCACCATAATATTTTCTTTCATGGCAAAATCCACCAGATGCTGCAGAGCAAACAGGTGAAAGATTGCCAGACAGGAAACGGCGATATTGAAATAACAGATGAGTTCTTTTATTTTACTTTTTTCCATGCAGAATCCTTTCTAAATTCAATTACTGTTTTTTAATTTTTATGAATTCTTTTCGTTGTTTTTACCACAACTTCTCGTAACTTCCGTCATCTAACCACATCAAATATGCGGTTCTTTCTTCCGTTTCTTTGTCTTCTCCATAGATTACTACGAAATCTTCAGCCACACTTAAATTATAGCAATAACTTACAAAAAGCTCTCTGGGCATTGTGCCGATTAGGGTCTTTTCTTCGCCGGAAAGGTCACAGGTATAGACTTCATAATCTTCGAAATCGTCGCTAAACTTGATATAATAAATTGCATCATCAAAGATATTTAATTCAAGCACCTTGTCATCAATTGCAGTACCGTCATAAAAGTCTGTTTCCGGTGTTTGAATGCACAACGTACCATCAATGCCTAACTGTGATAAATTAAGATACATGTTGTCGCCCACACACATTCCGGGGTATCTGTCTGAGCCATAGTGACGGTAGGAAGTGTTTCCGTACAAGTAATAATTCACAAAATATGGCCAGTCAAGAATAGAAAGCCAGGTATTATAATCATATACATATCCGTTTTCTTCGGTAACAGGTTTTGATAAATCATAAGCCTTGATATATTGTATGCTTGTTTCCTTATCCCATCCCTTGATAAGAAGCAGATTGTCGCGAATGCCAAAGTAGGGATGTCTCTCGCCTTCCAAAAGGGTTTCCGCGGTTTTGTCTGCTACGGATATGCGAAGAACTTGACAATTAGTACTATCGGTATCATGTGCCAATACATATATATATCCGTCGTAGTGGTATAAACAGGAGGAAAAGTCTTTCGCTTCTTCCGGCGCTATCTGAAATACTTCCATATTACCGCTTCGACCAATGGAAAGAATTTCTTCGGCGTCAATCTCGGGATTATATTTGGTCAGATACAGTTTGCCGTCAAGGTAGAGTGCATTCGCATTCGCATAATTACCGATTTGGTAGCCGATTTCTTCATCATACCCTGTTTGTTGGTTGGCAATGGTTTCACGCAAGGCATTTACTTCCCTGCGTTCTGCGTTAAGTGTTATAAAAGGATAAGCGATACAAACGCAGGTCGCAAGTACAAGAACACTTGCCAGTGCCATGGGAATCCGCTTATCCATATAGGGCGCTTCCTTGATTTTATGGAAGAAAAGTCCCCAGATAAGGCCCACAACGCCGATGGCAATTAAAACACAGTAAAAGATAAAACCGCCAATACTTCCGGTATATTCACTGTTGGTCCAAAGCAAATGGGCAAGCAGATAATAAATGCCTGCGGTTAAGTTAAGACCGGTTGAAAGCATCAAAGACAGATGTTCAAGCTTCTTCTGATTCTTATGATTAAAGATAAAAGATGCAATCATAGCCACCAGGCCTGCAACGAAAATCCAAAGGGTCGCATTCGCAATGCATATACTTTGTTTCTCGGCAAAATTGCTGAAGATATATTCGTGCAGTTGGTCGACGATAGAAGAATCTTTTACCGTAAAATCCATCAGGCGGTGAAGCGTGCCCAAGAACATAATGCAAAAAAGTTCTGCCGTCACATTGGCAAAAGCCAAAAAACTGAAAAAAGTGAAATCGGTTTCTTCATTTTCGGCAGTCGTTACATTTTCCGGGAATCCGGTGTTTTCTTTTTTATCTGTATTCATAGATGTTCCTTTCATAAAAGTGCTTTTATCAGTAGATATACAGTAATTGTTACTGACAAAAACGTAATCACCCATTTTCAATAAGTATTAGTATGAAACTAATATTAACACAACAATAAAACGGTGTCAATGAATGCAAAAAACTTTTTAAGTATTTTATAAAAAACTATTGAAATAAATTTTTAATTAAATTAGCCTTTATTTTAGGACGTCCAAAAACGCAATAAAAGGAGCGTAAACCAGAGAGTTTTGGACTTTTTCCCGGATTACCGGTTAAAGAGAAACCAGGAGCATTTAAGAGATGTGACCATCGAAAATTTTCTGACGATGACGGTACCCTACAAATTTAAGTCGGAACCTTGGACCAAGGTGTGCACAAGTGAAGACTGGGGGCTGGCGATTTTACCCCAGATTGGCGGAAAACAGGCCATCGGCGAACAGTTTCATTATATGATTCCTACTGCGCCAACGGCGTGGGCGGTTCGCTGGTGGCGGTGATACCGGAGCTGGATGCGGTTATCAGTATGGCGTGTTCGCTGGTGTACAATCCCAAGCCCCGCATGGAGTTGATAAATAATTACATTACTCCGTATTTGGAGAGTTTGAAAGAATAGAATGAAAGAATAATTCGTCAGGTAAGACGAATTAACATTGGAAATAATATATAATCAAACAAATAAGCGGAATTTTTTACAACACAACCTTCGGATTTATCCGTCGGTTGTGTTTTTTAATGTCTTTTATGTCAAATCTTCCAAAAACTATCATTTTTTCTTATTTATTTCAAACAAAAATGAAGGAATTTGAAAGAAAGTGAAAGAAAATGAAAGATTTGGTGTTGACAAATGCTAAAATCTATGGCATTATACAATCATAAACAATCAAAAACTTCCAAAATCATTCAGACGTGAATGGGAAGAGATATAAAAAATGGAGGCCGGCCATGCTTACAGAAGATCGTTATTCAAGTATTTTAGAAATTGTCAATCGACAGGGAAGTGCAACACTGACAGAATTGTGTACGATGTTAGACACTTCCGAATCCACAATCAGACGCGACTTGATTTATTTAGATGAAAAAGGAGCGTTGATTAAGGTCAGAGGCGGTGCAAGATCCAATACAGACAGCACATTTGCCATGACAGAACGTAACGTAGATGAGAAAGAGAAGCTTTTTGCAGAAGAAAAAGAAGCAATCGCAAAATATGCAGCTTCCTTAATCGAAGACGGCGACTTTATTTATATGGACGCCGGAACAACAACCGAGAAAATGATTCCTTACATACCCAAGGTGGATGCGACTTTTGTGACCAACGGTTTTATCCACGCAAAGAAATTAGCGCTGAAAGGTTTTAAAGTATTTGTTCCCGCAGGTGAGGTAAAAGGCACCACGGAAGCCTTAGTCGGAGCGGCTTGTGTACTTTCCTTAAGCGAATACAATTTTACCAAGAGTTTTCTTGGTGTAAACGGTATTTCTTTTAGCGCAGGAATTACTACCCCCGATAAAAGAGAAGCGGAAGTGAAGAAAGCGGCAGTGAAGCATAGCCGTGAAGTTTTCTTCCTTGCAGACCATTCTAAATTTGACAGAATTACAGCAATTACCTTCGCGCCTTTGTCAGAAGGTAAAATTATTACAGATAAATTGGAAAATAAGAAATATCAGACGGAGGCATCCGTGAAGGAGGTTTTATAAGATGATATACACAGTTACTTTCAATCCTGCCATTGATTACGTGGTAAGAACCGGTGAAATGGAAATCGGTGCAACCAACCGAAGCAACAGCGAAGAAATTTACTTCGGCGGTAAAGGTATCAACGTTTCTATGGTATTAAAAGAATTGGATATGCCTTCCATTGCCCTTGGTTTTGTAGCCGGGTTTACCGGAATAGCCATCGAAAAGGGCGTACAGGAAGCAGGGATTGAAACCGACTTTGTACATCTTGAGAACGGTTTTTCCAGAATTAATGTCAAAATCAAATCTTCACAGGAAACCGAATTAAACGGACAGGGACCTCACATTACAGAGAGGGCCATCCGAGAACTTTTTGCCAAATTGGATTGCTTAAAAGACGGCGACACCATTGTTTTGGCAGGAAGCATTCCGAACACACTGCCCGCAGACATTTACGAACAGATTTTACAGTATTTAAGCGGTAAAAACATCAAGGCAGTTGTGGATGCCACCGGAGAACTTTTACTCCGCGTTATGAAATTTAAACCCTTCCTTGTTAAGCCTAACAATTATGAGCTTGGCGAGTTATTCAATGTAACCTTACAGACCAATGAAGAGATTGCACAGTATGCAAGAAAACTTCGGGAAATGGGCGCAAGAAACGTACTTGTCTCAATGGCCGGGGACGGTGCGTTACTCATCGACGAAAACGGAAAAGAACATTTTTGCGATGTATGTAAGGGAACCGTAAGAAATTCTGTAGGGGCCGGTGATTCCATGGTGGCCGGATTCCTCGCAGGATCCAAAGACGGTGATTACGAATTTGCCTTGAAGTTAGGAACAGCAACAGGAGGAGCAACGGCGTTTGCGGACGGCCTTGCAAAGAGAGAAGATATTGACCGACTGCTGGCACAATTGCAGTCATAGATTTTAAGGAGGTATTTAAAATGCGTATTGTTGACTTGTTAAAAACAGAGAGTATTGCGTTAAACGCAAGTCCTGCAACAAAGACAGAAGCCATTGATATGCTGGTTGATTTGCAGGTTAAGGGTGGGAACATTGCAGATGCGGATGCTTACAAAAAAGGTATTCTTGCACGAGAAGAAATGGGTTCCACAGCAGTAGGTGAAGGAATTGCAATTCCTCACGCAAAGAGTGAAGCGGTTAAGGCGCCTTCATTGGCAGCTATGACAGTTCCCGCAGGTGTGGATTACGAAGCACTTGATGAACAGCCTTCCAACCTTTTATTCATGATTGCAGCCCCCAACGACGGAGATGTACACTTGGAAGTTTTATCCAGATTAATGACAATTCTTATGGATGAAGAATTCCGCGGCAAATTACTTGCAGCGAAGGATGCAAAGGAATTCCTGGATATCATTGATGCAACTGAGAAAGAAAAATATCCCGAGGAAGCTACCGTTGTAGCAGAAGCTAAGCCTGAAGCTGCATTCCGCGTACTTGCAGTGACAGCATGCCCTACAGGTATTGCGCATACATACATGGCAGCAGAAGCACTTGAGAAGGCAGGCAAGAAGCTTGGTATCACCGTAAAAGCAGAAACCAACGGTTCCGGCGGTGCTAAGAACGTTCTTACAGCCAAAGAAATCGAAGAATGTGACGGTATCATTGTAGCAGCAGATAAAAGTGTTGAAATGTCACGTTTCGATGGCAAGAAATTAATTGCAACCAAAGTATCTGACGGTATTAAGAAGCCCGAAGAATTAATCAATAAAATCGTATCCGGTGATGCTCCCGTATACAAGCATCAGGGTGCAAAAGCAGATGCATCTTCCAAAGAAACAGAAGGTTTCGGAAGAAAGATTTACAAGCATTTGATGAACGGTGTATCCAATATGTTACCCTTCACTGTAGCAGGCGGTATTTTTATCGCACTTGCATTTTTAATTGATACAATTGCAGGTGCACCTCAGGACGGTAACTTCGGTACTTACACAGCGGCAGCAGCATTCTTCAAGAATGTGGGTGGATTTGCTTTTAACTTTATGGTTCCCGTACTTGCAGCATTCATCGCCAAGAGTATTGCTGACAGACCCGGTTTCTTAGTTGGTCTCGTAGGCGGTTATATGGCAACCTTAGGATGTACTTTTGCAAGCATCGGCGGCGACATTCCTTCCGGTTTCCTCGGCGCATTGTTCGCAGGTTTCGTAGGCGGTTACTTAATGCTTGGCCTTGAAAAGCTTTGCGATAAGATGCCGGATGCATTAAACGGTATTAAGCCTGTATTGATTTACCCTCTCGTAGGACTTGGATTAATTGCAGTAATTATGTGTGCAGTAAATCCTTTTATGGGTATGTTAAACACAGCTCTTGCTGATTTCTTAACCAACATGGGCGGCAGCAGTAAAGTTCTTCTTGGTTGCGTATTGGGCGCTATGATGTCAATCGATATGGGTGGCCCCTTCAACAAGGCAGCTTACGTATTCGGTACAGCAGCAATCGCTTCCGGAAACTATGATGTAATGGCAGCAGTTATGGTTGGTGGTATGGTTCCTCCCATCGCAATTGCACTTGCAACAACTTTCTTCAAGAATAAGTTCACAGAAGAAGAAAGAAAGAGCGGTCCTGTTAACTACATTATGGGTCTTTCCTTCATTACAGAAGGTGCAATCCCTTACGCTGCAGCAGATCCCTTAAGAGTAATTCCTTCTTGTATGATCGGTGCAGGTGTAGCAGGTGCTTTATCAATGGCATTCAACTGTACACTTATGGCTCCTCACGGCGGTATCTTTGTATTCGCTGTAGTAGGAAACTGGCCTTTCTACCTTCTCTCTTTAGCAGTTGGTTCTTTGGTAGGTATGCTTTTACTCGGATTATTAAAGAAGAAAGTTCAGAAATAAGTGATATAAAACTATTCAGAGCCATATTGAATATGGTTCTGAATAGTTGAAATAATACAAATAAAATCGGATAATATTAATATAAAAGAATTTGGCGTGAAATCGCTTTAAAACGGAGGAAAATTATGGTAGCAAAAACAGTAAACGTAATCAATGCTCAGGGAATGCACATGCGTCCCGCAGGTCTTCTTGCTAAGGCGGCAGCAGCTCATAAAGAATGTAACGTAACTTTAAAAGTAAACGAAAAAAGCGTAAATGCGAAGGCTGTTATGCAGATTATGTCTGCTTGCATCAAATGCGGCAGCACAGTAGAAATCGTATGTGACGGTGCAGATGAGCAGGCAGTGCTTGATGAAATTGCAGGCATGTTTGAAAGCGGATTTGGAGAGTAGATTATGAAGAAATATACCGGTAAAGGTGTTTATGGGGCGGTAGCCATTGGTAAAATATCGATTTTTAAGGGTCAGGAAGTCTCTGTAAAAAGAGAGCGAATTGAAGATACCGAGGCGCAGAAACAGCGTGTAGAAGCTGCGAAGGCCCTTGCAACAGAGCAGTTACAGGAAATCTATGACAAGGCTTTGGTGGAAGTAGGCGAAGCCAATGCGCAGATTTTTGAAATTCATATGATGATGCTTGAGGATATGGATTATAATGACTCTATCTGCAACATCATTGAGACACAGTCTGTAAATGCAGAGTATGCCGTGGCGGTTACTTCTGACAATTTTGCGGAAATGTTCGGTGCTATGGACGATGCATATATGAAGGAACGTGCCGCTGACATCAGGGATATTTCCAACCGCTTAATCCGCAATCTCCAGACCGGCGGAAGCGATAATGCTTTGGGCGATGATAAGGTGATTATTTGTGCCGACGATTTGGCCCCCAGCGAGACCGTGCTTCTGGACAAAGAGAAAGTGCTTGCTTTTGTAACCGCACACGGTTCTTCCAATTCGCATACCGCGATTTTAGCCAGAAATATGAATATCCCTGCGATTATCGGCTTGGGCGATGCATTTTTATCTGAAATAAAAGACGGCGACAGTGCGATTGTAGACGGTTTTACGGGAGAAATCTTTATTAGTCCCGATGAAGAAACTATGGCCTGCCTCGAGAAGAAGCAGAAGGAAGATGAAGAGAAGAAGAAGCTTCTTCAGGAGTTAAAAGGCAAGGAAAACGTTACCTTGGACGGCAAAAAGATTAACATCTATGCCAACATCGGAAGCGTAGACAATATTGGTGCGGTACTTTTAAACGATGCAGGCGGAATCGGATTATTCCGAAGTGAGTTCTTATATTTGGAAAGCAATGACTATCCTACGGAAGAGCAGCAGTTTGCAGCCTATAAAAAGGTGCTTGAGAGCATGGCGGGCAAGAAAGTTATCATCCGTATCCTGGATATCGGCGCCGACAAGCAGGTGGATTATTTTAACCTTGCGAAGGAAGAGAATCCTGCCCTTGGCTATCGTGCAATCCGTATTTGCTTAACAAGGCCGGAAATTTTTAAAACGCAGCTTCGCGCATTATATCGTGCGTCGGCATACGGTAATCTTGGCATTATGTTCCCCATGATTACGAGCGTTAGCGAACTTGAGAAGATTCTTGCAATCTGCGCGGAAGTAAGAGCCGAACTGGTGAAAGAAAACATCGAAATTTCAGATAACGTGGAATTGGGCATTATGATTGAGACTCCTGCGGCAGCGGTAATCAGCGATTTGTTGGCACCTATGGTAGACTTCTTCAGCGTGGGAACTAACGATTTGACTCAGTATACATTAGCGGTGGACCGTCAGAATCCTGAAATCGAGGAGTTCTGCGATACCCATCACGAAGCGATTTTGCGATTGATTGAATTCTCAGCACAGAGTGCCCACAAACACGGCGCCTGGATTGGAATTTGCGGCGAGTTGGCAGCAGATACCAGCTTGACAGAAAGATTCCTTCGTATGGGAATTGATGAATTGTCCGTATCGCCTACCTTTGTTTTAAAAGTGAGAGAGGCGGTAAGAAGTGTGGATTTATCGCACTAGAGATAAAAGAAAGCACAGAAAAGCTTTTAATATAAATAACTTGTAATATCTGATAAATTTGTTATAATACAATCATAAAAGGCAATCGCCACAGAGTGGTTGGCCATTGATTGAGAAAAAACTTTCCCTATCTGTCCAAAGTACAGGGAAAGTTTTTTATTTTACTGACATATTAAAAATATGAAAGTTAATAATGCTAAGAGGAACATTCCAAAGGACATAAGATCCTTAAAATCGAAACGTTTCATATGCACCACCCCCCTTATCATATGTAGATAGGAGGCCAACTACCCTGTAACACGATTGCCGGTAGCGGAGAGCTACCGGCTTTATTATATCAAGAGAATATTTACGACAAAAGCCCTAAGACGTCGACAAATTGCGACAAGGGAAATATGAGAATAAAGATTCTAAGGTGTAATCGCATAATTAAGGTTGCACCTTATTTTTATCTTGACAGCTAATTGCAATTAGCCTATAATTTAGCTAATTAGAATTAGCCAACGAGGTAGAAAGATGAATACAAAACAACGAATTATGGATGAAGCACTAACATTATTTGCGGAAAAAGGATACGGAAACGTATTTGTGGGCCAGATTGCCGAGGCGGTAGGAATTAAAGCCCCGTCCCTATATAAACATTATAAAAGCAAGCAGGATATTTTTAATGCAATCCTGGATGAAATGAAGCGAAGATATGATATGCAGGCCGAGGCGTTAAATATGAACGGAAACGATGCGGCTGCCGATGCCGAAATGTTTGCCGGAATATCCGAGGATGCATTGGTACAAATGGGTATCGGGCTGTTTTCGCACTTTTTACATGATGACTACGCAAGCCGTTTTCGTAAAATGTTGACCATTGAACAGTTCCACAACCCGGAATTATCGCAATTGTATACTCGGCAATATGTGGACGGTCCGCTATCTTATCAGGCGATGATGTTTACAATGCTTACCGGCGGAGGAATTCTTGCCGGAGGCGATGTAAACGTGATGGCAATACAATTTTATGCACCGATTTATATGTTATTGACGCTTTGCGACCGTCACCCTGAGAGAGAGGCTGAGGCAGTGAAACTTATAGAGCAACATATTCGTCAGTTTAACAGAAATTATCAGGTTTAGGAGGGGTACAAATGAAAGTAGTATTGATACATGGTCAGAATCATAAGGGTAGTTCTTATCATATCGGAAGAATGATTGCGGATAAAATGCAGGGCACAAATGAAATTACGGAATTCTTTTTGCCGAGGGACTTGAATCATTTTTGTCTGGGTTGCTATAACTGCATTGAAGATGATGCCAAGTGCCCCTTTTATGATGACAAAAGAAAGATTATGGATGCTGTAGAAGCTGCCGACGTGCTGATTTTTACAACGCCAACATACTGTATGCACGCGTCTGCGCCTATGAAGTCTTTTATGGATTTGACTTTTACCTATTGGATGGTGCACAGACCCAGGAAATGTATGTTCTCAAAGCGGGCGGTGGTGGTTTCTACCGCTGCCGGAACCGGTATGAAGTCTGCAATGAAAGATATTACAAACACGCTTTTTTACTGGGGTGTGCCGTATGTTAAGTCTTATGGTGTCGCAGTGCAGGCGATGAGCTGGGACGGTGTGAATGAAAAGAAAAAAGTAAAAATCGAGAAGGATACAGCAAAACTCGCTCGGAAACTTTCCGTAGGTAAAAAACCTTCGGTGGGTATAAAAACCCGCTTTATGTTTAAGGTGATGGGCGTAATGCAGTCGGCAGGTATGGGTTCGTCACCTGTGGAAAAAGAGTATTGGGAGCAGAACGGCTGGCTTGGGAAGAAACGTCCTTGGAAGGATTAGCACAAATTTGTTAAAAAAGCATCCTTATGTTATAATGTGGCTAAACACGATATCTTAGAGGTGTTTGGAAGATACATGTAACTTTATTAACCGTATTAGCACTTAAGAGGAAAATACTATGCAGATTAAATGCGATTATTGCGGAAGCATGATTGAGGAACAGAACAGCACTTGCCCCAATTGCGGTGCTACTTTGGATGGAGTGAACCGTTTTGCAGGCGGACAGCCACGTACCATTGAAGAGTTGAAGGCATGGTATGTTGCGCATAATTTGCCCCCCGAGGAAGTGACACGCTTCTTTATCGGTAAAAATATTACGGAGCCTAAGGCGTTCGGTATCTATCAGGACAGTACGGGCGATTTCGTCGTTTATAAAAACAAAAGCGACGGGCAGCGCGCAGTTCGCTATCAGGGTGCGGACGAGGCCTATGCGGTGAATGAACTCTATCAGAAGCTCAAGGGCGAAATTGCCGACAGAAAGAGCGAAACCGGAACGCAGAGATACAATGAAACTACGACGACAACGATTTCCAAAAAGAAGTCTAAAAATCGAGGTTTATTAGTTGGAATTATTGTATTTATGGCAATAAACCCACTGTCATATATGGTGGTATCAACAGTGCTTACCCAAATGGCATTCGGGATTGATGACCTTGGTCCGTCAAGAGGCTACTATGAGTACGAAGATGATACCTATTATTATCAGGATTCCATATGGTATCAATATGATGAGGCTGATGATGACTGGAGTCTGATGGATAGTGACGAGGTGCCCGAAGCAATTTCTTCGGACGCGCAGGGAGAGTATCAGATTTACAGTCACGACGGAGCCAGATTTGAAGACAGCATCTGGTACACTGAGCCGACTTATACGGATTACGATGACGATTATGATGACGATTGGGACAACGATTACGATTGGGATACCGGCGATTCCTGGGATTATAACGATACGGACTGGGATACGGACTGGTAATTGCCCGGGCAGTCGGTATTTTATAAGCAGGATAAAAAGATTTTATAAAGGTGATTTTTATGAGCAAATCCATAAGCAATCAAACCAAGAAGCTTCTCACCATCATCATCTCGGCAGTAATTGCCGTTGCGGTGATGTGCGCGGTGGAAAGCATCCTTCAGCCCGGCTACGTGTGGAAGTCGGTGGTAAAGATCACTATGTTTTTCGGAAGCGTGGTGTTGTTTTACCTTTTATACAAGGATGAGAAGATCAAAGAACATTTTAAAATAAAAAATAAAAAGGCCTTCGCCGTATGCGTCGTGATTGCGCTTCTGACCATCGGCGTTATCTTAGGTGCTTATGCGTTGATTCAGGATTACGTGAATCCGGAGCAAATCAAGGACAGCCTTTTAAATAAAGAGAAAGTCAGCGTGGACAATTTCCTGTATGTGGCTTTGTACATATCTGCGGTGAATTCTTTCCTGGAAGAGATATTCTTCCGAGGACTCCTGTTTCTACAGGTGAAAAAGTTGGGCCACCGCAAGCTTGCCTACAACCTAAGCGCGCTTTTCTTTGCGGTATACCACATCGGAATTGTCAGCGGATGGTTTAACATCTGGGTATTTCTTTTGGTGATTTTCTTATTGTATGTGGCAGGCGTGATTCTGAATTTCGCGGCGGAAAAGTGCGACAGCTTCTTAGGTTCCTGGGTGATTCACATTGCAGCAAATATCGGAATTAATGCGATTGGATGTTTCGTGCTGGGTGTGTTTTGATAAAGTGGCGCGGTTTTAATATAAGTGCGTTGTAATAAAATGATTTCTAATGTGTAGTTGATAAGAGGGAATGATAATGAATGAAATAAATGATAGAAAACAACAGCAGGTACCTATAGTAACGGATGAGACATTTAAATCCTGGGAGACAACTTCATTGACCTTAGGGATATTATCGATCATACTCTGTTTTATAGTGGGGATTGGATTTGGCATTGCGGGAATTGCGTATGCAAGAAAATGTGAGAAGTACCGGGCACGTAGTGCAATGGCTACATGGGGTAAAATATTAAGTATTATCGGAATTGTTTGGAGTATAGTGGTATCATCACCGTTTATTACAGTAGTTGGAGGTATGATATCGTATGCATTGATGCGTATTAACTTCGGCTAAGCAAAGTGAGAAGGGAATATGGTTCTATATAGTGTTCTCTGCGCAGAGTAAAAAGTTTTGTATATACGAGGTAGTAAAATGGTTGAATTTTTATGCTTGTTTGTAACATTGGTTTGCTGTATCGTCGGAGCAATCATCGGTTCCGTTAACCAGGTAAAAGGGCCCAAAGGCGCCCTTGTCAAAGACGAAACCACCGCAAATTGGTTAAAAGAAATTGACGGGCCGGAGGAGCCTTTGACGGATATTGATTTTAAGCGTCTGAAAAGGTCCTATAAAAAGTCTCTTACAGGACGGCCTTTTTATGCGATGCTGTTTTTGGTGGCGGCAATTATGGCTATGGTTGTGGGTTGGATGACGGAGTTTGAAGCGGTACATATTGTTTTGAGCATTTTAATGCTGGCGGTAGCTGCGGTAATTTTAGTGGTTTCCAATTTGAGAAATAAGAAGATTTTTGACAAGGAACGACAGAATTTCACGAAGAAAAAGGCAATTGTGATTAGCACGGAGAATGCAACGATCATAAATACTCCTGAGATTGCACGATACACCGGAAATCTTACGACCCAGGCCCAGACGATGTACATCGGTGTGTGTAACCGCGACGGAAGCCCGCGAATTCATACGATTCCTATTTTGGCGGATTTGTACGCGATTGCCACCGAGGTCGAAAAGTATGATGTTATTATGTACAAAGGCAATTTCTCGGCGATGATGGCTTTTAAGACAAAGGAAGAAGCTGCGGAAGAGGAGTTGTTGAAAGAAGAGGCGGAAAGTAAGGAAAAGACCGCAGAATAAAAGATATCCCTACTTGCTTAATATAATGCAGTAAGCCCCTTTTATCAGAGGTAAAAGTCTGATAAAGGGGTTTTATAATATTTGCAACCTTTTATGGGTTGATATGGTGTTATAGGCAGAAAGCGAAATTACGAAAATAAAAGAAGAAGTCTTTTAACACGTTTTATATGAAGCAGTAAGAGGGGATAAAAATGAAAAAAGCATTTGTAAAAAGCAGCATCGCAATAGCATTTTTATTAGGAAGTATAGGTCTATCCGGTTGTAACTTATTGGGTAGTATGATAGGAAACATGTTGCCAAGCGAAACGCCGGAATATAATATGCAGGCAACAAATAAGGAACTGTCTAAGGAAGAGATTAAAGATTTGTTACAAAGCAGTACCTTGCCGGAGCTTTTGGTTGAAAATGTGGACCAGAGCGTTCTGGAGTTTCAGAATCATGTGTATCTTATGGATCCGCAAATCGTTGAATACAAATTATATGTGGTATCGGATTCTAACGAAGCAATTGCGGAAGAAATTAAGAATGCCTGCGAAGCGTTAGAGACCTATTTAGCGTCAGACGATTATCAGGGCGAAGCAATTTGTATAGTGGTATGGGCAGAAAGCATTCATTGCCATTCGTCTAATTTACTGGTATCTTTCGGAAACTGTGACTATAGTTATAATTATTACGGAAAGCATGAAAATCTTACCATAGAAGACCATGTATCCCATATTGAACCCTATGGCATAGATGATGAAGTAGCAATCTATGATGAAAACGTAGATTATATGATTAATCAGGAAAGTTACTGGAACGAATTCGATGCAGACTATGTGAATTATGATTATTTTAACTTGGAGTAAAAAGATTTGCGGGTAAGAGAGGAACAAACAATGAAAAAAGCATATGTAAAAGGGATTATGATTGTAGTATTTTTGTTGGGTAGCGTGGGATTGTCCGGGTGTACGAGATTTAATCCCGAAAATGTGCCCATCATAGAAGAAATTCTTCCGTCTGAAACGGAAACCGTAGAACTGGATTTGGAATATTTGGATGAAGTTGCTTCCATAGAAATTGTGGATTCGTATGAGGGAAAATACGAAGAGGAATTGTTAATTGTGCTTACTGAGGAAGAAGTTTTGGCTTTAAAAGAGATAAAAGAAGAAATTAAGTCGGAACCTTTACCTTGGGAATCCAATAGTGTGGGTTATGATGGATATAAGATGAATATGTACGATAAGGACGGCAATCTTCTGACAAGTTGGAATTATTCATTCTGGCCCAATAAAATTGTGGATACGCAAGGCCAGTTCCTGGACTATGACGATGCATTAAAAGAATGGATAAAAGAGATGGAAGAAACAGAGGATGTATCATTCAAACTTTATGCAAGAACTCCCGGTGAGAATTATTTTGCGGAACTTGTAAATGCAGATCATGGAAACGGAATAGAAGTTTATCTTGCTAACGGTAGCGATGATTATATTCATTTTGACTTGGATGATGAAGATCTGTATACATTGCAGGAGCTTACAGATACGATCTGTGTTATCAGAAGGTCTCCTTTGACAATTAAGGAAATGGACCAAGAGTATGATAACTTAAAATATACAATGTCTGTTTATACAAATACAGAAGCCTCGTATGATTTTGTTATTACGGATGATGGTTCAATATATATACAAACAAAATATACTTTTTTGGTTGGCGGCGAAGGTGTGGAGGAGTGGTTCCGCACACTGGAAGCCAAATATGGTTTGGATCAAATTTAAAGTAAAAATCCCAAGGTTTATGGCCTTGGGATTTTGTTTGTTAATTTGCAAAAAGTTTTGTGTGCGAAAATAAAAAATATCATATTATGTAATCAAAATCTTAATTGTTTTATAAATATTTTCCGAAGAACTCCAGATGCAATTTCGATAATCTCTCGTGCATTTCAAGAGGAGGCATTTTGCCCGCAAGAGATTTAAAAGGAATGTAAAATTTGGCATCGGTAAAGCCTAAGTGCTTCATATCTTCGAAAATTTCACACTGTACAGGTGCTTCGGTAGCAATCAGGGAACGGGTTTCCACGTTGTAGTTTTCTTTACAACAAATCTGCAGGAAAGGCTTCTTCATGATCATTCCGTCGTACTCGCCGAATACACCGCCGTCGATGTTGATACCGCAGGTGAATTCTTCTTCGTGGTGGCAGAGGTAGTACGCAGTAGCACCGCCTAAAGAATGGCCTGTTGCGCCGATGCCCTTGGAGAAATCAATACGGTCGGCGTATTTTTCTTTTAAGGAATGAACGGCTTGCATAGTATCCTGCGCCCACTGCGGGATGCGCTTAAGGATATAGGTGCAATGTTTTTTCTGGAACGCATCAAATTTCTCGAATAATTCTTCTGGAGTACCCTTCGCTTTCAATAATTTGTTCTGGTCAAGGACGGCTTTCAAAACGCCTTTGTCGTACATAATTTTATTAATGTGCTTATCATACAAGTCGAAACTGCCGTCGTCATACTCGTTTGCCACAGCTTCATATGCATGCCCTACGGAAGCTACGATATAGCCGTTGGACGCCAACTGACAGCAGAGGAAGGTGTTGCACTCTACATAGGCATTGTAGCCGTGGTTAAAAATGATAAGGGGAAACTTCTTATTTTCTATATAGGGAACATTCTCATAGTAATCTGCCTTTAAAATAGAAGGGTCTTTTACCTTCATATGGTAAGCCTTTGCAAGGGCTTTTAACTTTCTTTCGGAGAAAACGTCCGCCTTCTCCAAGCCGGTTACGCTTGCTTTGTCAGTGGGATAATAGAGGCGTACGGCGATTTTACGCGGGCCTTCTCCCGGGCCGAGAATCTCGGTTCGGCTGTTGTCGGTTATGCTGAAACACTCGGTTCCTACGGCATATTCGCCGGTAATGTATTCGGGGATTGTAATTTTCTTCATAATAAAAGCCTCCTATTTTTATTAGATGTGTGTGATTACATATTTGTAATAAAATCATTGATAAAAAAGTAGTTATTCATCGATGCCCATAAGATATTTTACGGTTGTTGCAAGGACGCGAAATCTTCTTTTGGGCTGAAACATTTCGTCCGCGGGCACTTTGTTGTAACATTGCTGGACAATGCAGGCCGTTTGTATGCCGGTGTAGGCGGAAGAAATATAAGCAAGAATTTCCATCGGTTCCATTCGGGGTGTAAAAGTGCCTGCTTCCATTTTTTGACCAAAATATTCGGAAGTGCGGTACATCAGGTATTCCTTGTTGCCCACACCCTTGGCTCCGGCAAGAATTTTATCCACACGTTCGGGCGCGTTCATGGCCAGTACCGACATTTCCAGGTCAATCTTCTGGATTCCCATCAATTCGGCTTCCATATTGTCTGCCAGCATATCAAACACTTGATCCACAACTTCGCCGGCACTGTACTCGTCCGCTTTGGCAAGAATGGCGTCTAATTCATCTTTGATGGTAACTCTTTGGCGCATATCCGCCAGCATGTCACCGAAGATTTCATCAATATCCTTATAAAAGCGGTAAATTCCGCCCTGGCTTAACCCTGTGCGGTTGATGATGTCTTGCATCGTTACGGTGCTGACCGTCTTTTCTAAGCAGAGCTCGTAGGCTGCGTCGATGATTTTTTTCTTTTTATTAAGTATGTATTCCTGCGTTACTTTCGGCATGGTGTTTCCTTTCTGAATTGTATTGCGTTTATATATTGTTTGGCATATAAGAGATATAGGTTCAGCCAATATAAATGAACTAACAGCACAATAAAAATGAATATGGTTTCATTTTAATGCCTGCGTACACATTTGTCAATATAAAAAATGAAAGGAGTTTCATTTTTTATTAAATAAGTGTGTATATAATGTTGTGATTGCAACCGGAAAGGTATATAATAAGGTCAGTTTTAATATTTAATGCGGACAAAAAAGAAGATACAATATAATTTACAGAGGCGAATAATGACAGATAACGAAAATGCATGGGACAAACTCTTACATATTAAAACTACCGGCCGGGACGATTCGGGAGCCGATCAATATCGTTATCCGTACGAACCGACCCCTTACAGTGTTTTGGAGCGTTTGGCAAACAGCGGTTTGATCGGAAAAAAAGATGTGGTTTTGGACTATGGTTGTGGCAAAGGGCGCGTTGACTTTTATCTTGCTTATCAAACGAAGGCAAAAACCATCGGTGTTGAATATGACGAACGCATTTATCAAGGAGCGGCGGCCAATCAGAAAACAGCTGTTTCAAGAACAAAGACGGAATTCGTGCCTGTGAGGGCAGAAGAGTATCAGGTACCGGCGGGTGTCAATCGATGCTATTTTTTTAATCCTTTTTCGGTGGAGTTGCTTCATAAGGTGATGGCAAGAATTATAGAATCCTATTATGAGAACCCGCGGGAAGTGATGTTGTTCTTTTATTATCCGTCGGAAGAATATATTTCTTATCTTATGACTGTAGATGAGTTGGAGTTTTATGATGAAATCGATTGCAGTGATTTGTTTGAAGGAAACAGCGCGCGGGAGCGGATTATGATTTTTAAGTTTCCCTATGAGATAAGTGGGGAGTAAAATCAGATTTTACGTATAAAGAAGTCGGATGAGTATATGTTGATTTTAGGATGGTGGCATCATAGTATTGCCACCATTTAATATTTAAATGAAAGATATAATTTTGTGAAATATGAACCGTTTAAAAAGCTACGACAATATATAGGTATAAGGCCTAAAAATCGCAGCCGGCTGGTGGTAGAAAGGAAAAAGATAACTTGTAATGAATACTAATGAATTCGAGCAATTTATTCAGGACAACGGAAAAGACATTCTCAGGTTTTGCAGAATGACGTGCGGCGATAAAGAATCCGGAGATGAGTTGTATCAGGATACCATGCTTAAGTTGTTAGAGAAAAAAGAGCATTTGGATTTTCGGCAAAACATAAAAAGTTACGCTTTATCCGTATCAATGTTGCTTTGGAAAAATAAAAGAAAAAAGTATGCCAACAGAAAACGATTAGTACCTACGGAAAGTATCGACCGTATGGAAGAGGAGAATAATCTGACTATTAAGGATTTAACAGTCAACTCGCCGGAGAACTATATGATTCAAACGGATATAAGCAACGCGGTTCAACGGATTGTTGCAAATTTGCCGGAAATGTACAGAATGCCTATTCACCTGTATTATTCCGCAAATATGTCTGTTCAAGAAATCGCACAAGTATTACATATACCGGAAGGTACAGTCAAAAGTCGTATGAACAAAGCAAGACGTCTGCTGAAAATTGAATTGGAGGTGTTAGGATATGACAGATGAAAGATTGGATCAGATATTAAAACAGGCCCTTGCGCCGGAAATTAGTGATGCAGAAATTCAGATTCAGAGAAAGGTAAGAAATAATAATATGAGAAAGAAAAAAATGTTTATAGGCAGATTGGTTGCATGTGCAGCACTGGCTTTGGTTGTAACAGGCGGTTTTTTGGGATCCCTGTCATCGGAAAAGAGAGATGAAAATAATAATTTATTTGTAATTACAGCGCATGCTGCAGAACTACCTGAAGGAGCGGGCGCGGGAGAAATAATAGGCCTTAGTATGGTTGAAGCCGGTCAGGGTAGTTTGTCACATTTAAGTGGAAGGTTTATGATTTCCGGTCATAATATTGAAAAAATCAATATTACTACGGATAAGTGCGAATTATACACGACTGTTCCTGTTTATGAAGGTGATCCTGACTACGAAAATGCACAAAATGGCCAGGAAGACTATTATGTAGTTTATGATGGCGGGGCGATAGCATACTATGAGTATTCTCCAATTGTAGGACAATCTTATGAAGGAGAGTATGATAGTCAAATGAGTTTCGGAATGTCTGTTCCCAAAGATTTATGGAGTACAAGTGACGATCTTAGGGAAGGGTTTCATGAGACGGTAGATCAGGTAAATGGTGCAACTCTTACTGTTAAAGTCACCTTTACTGATGGAAGTACAGAGGAGCATCATTATAAATTAACAACCGGAAAAATTTATGTGCCGGAGGATGAAGATGGATATTTGCAGTATGATAATCTTACCAGATTTCTTACAGAGGATGAAAGTAAAGTAGAAACACCTAACATATATGGATATTTGATGGAGAAGATTGATTAATAAATAAGAAGTAATGAAAGTGTGAAATGGTTTATCGATAATATAAGGGTTCTATTTAGAAAATTATTTTTAGAGTAAAGGTTTTTAAAAAGAATATTTTCAACACCGCCGGATTAAAACACCGGCGGTTATTTTTGTTTTAACTTATTAAAATATAATTAATTTTTAAAAACAACTTAAATATATAATAGGAAGAATCTGTACCTTTTAAATTTCAGCAGTATCTTATCCATCATAAATCTTGTGGCTATATCAATGTCGGAATACTATCTATAGAAGAAACTCATTCCAATGTCACTTGTAAACACTTTCTTCTATATAAAATGTATAAAATTACCATAAATAAATCATACTAAAAAGAGAATAAATTAGGCATTGACATTTAAAATGCTTAATGCTACAATCAAATTCCACCGCAAAAAAAGTGGTGAAAAAAATCTTTAAAAAAGTTGTTGACAAGGTCAAAACGGTGTGCTAATATAAATCCGTTGCGACTGCGAAACGCAACAAAGTACCTTGACAAATAAACAGCAATCCAACCCTGAAAATTCAAGTAAGCGACGAGCAATGCCAAGCCGAAAGACGGGACGCAAATTATGCTTGCATAAATTTGTGACACGGCTTACGGATTGATAGGGCGACCGCCCGTGACGAAATAAGTGCGAAGCACTTATGAGTTCGCATTGCGAGTATCTGATACTCAAGTTGCTAAGAGAACAATTCAGAGAAAGAAACCTAAACAAAGTAAAACGGAAAAATTAGCTAGATGTTGATTTTGAACGGACAAATGATTTAAATTTTTTTAGAGAGTTTGATCCTGGCTCAGGATGAACGCTGGCGGCGTGCTTAACA
>JAZNRI010000068.1:0-54684 GCA_045590655.1 Lachnospiraceae bacterium
ACTGTTATCCCCCTGTATGAGGTAGGTTACCCACGCGTTACTCACCCGTCCGCCACTAAGATTTTAAATCGCTAGGCTTCATCAAAATCTCCGTTCGACTTGCATGTGTTAGGCACGCCGCCAGCGTTCATCCTGAGCCAGGATCGAACTCTCATGTTTAAATGTTCTTCCTTCTTGGATTCTCGCTGACTTATTCCCTTCCTTCTTAAAAAGTAAGGTCTTAAATCTTTCCCGAATTTCCGTTTACTGTCTTTGGGTCGCAGTCTTTAAGTTTCCTTAAGTACTGCTTCGCAATTTTTGTCTACTTGAATTTCAAGGTTGTTTCACTATTCAGTTACCAAGGTTCTCTCGCTGTACCGCTCTTTTTTTGTTGCTCCGTTTCGCAGTCAGCTTCGCTAGTATAACACCGTTATTTTTAATTGTCAACAACTTTTTTTAATTTTTTTTATTTCCTTATCTATGGCTATGCATAGTATATATTTTTACACAAAATGTAAGAAACCCTGCGTCGCTATTTCGATCACAGGGCTTCCTACTCGACTATTTGATCCATTGGACCATACCTCCAATTCTCTTCTGCATTCCTTCCACTCTTTCCTTCGTATTGATTATACTGTGGCGGGCATTTCCTTCGATGCTCTCTCACCACTCATCAGATGTGCTTTGGAATACTCCGTTCTTACTTGTCTTGTACCTGGAACTTCAGGTTTGTTAACTTACGTTTCGGGTGGTCCGTACCTCCTTTTCTTTAGGATATCTATCTGAAGTTTTATTATGTATTGAGTATAACCCGGCGAGGCATATTTGTCAATACAATTTTGCAAATTATTTTATATTTTTCTGAAAATTTAGATATTTTTACGCATTTTATCAGATTATTGTATTGTGAATGGCATAAATATGATATTTTTATTCTGTTTCATGCAATACCACCTGTGTTTTATCTGTACTTCACCTGCATTTTCTTATAAATCTTTATTATAATTCCATAAAAATACTTCTACAGGCCTCCTTAAAATGCTATAATAAACACATCAATCAGTAATTTTTACGGAGGATAGATTATGACCAAACAGCAGGAAGGATTTGCTTTAACTGCCAAATCCATTATGAAAGAATTAGAAAAAAGAAATATGGAAGGGTTCTTTTGCGAAAGCAGCGAAGATGCCGTTAAACTGGTACTCTCTCAGCTCCCTGACAATGCCACCATCAGCTGGGGCGGAAGCGAAACCATTAAGGAATGCGGTCTTATGGACGCACTTCAAAACGGCAATTACAATCTTTTGGATCGTTCCAAAGTTGCACCGGAAGAATATCGCGAATTTTACTCCAAGGTTGTTATGGCTGACGCTTTCCTTATGAGTAGTAACGCAATTACAGAGAATGGTGAACTGGTGAATATTGATGGTGCCGCCAATCGCCTTGCATGCCTTTTACACGGCCCGCAGAGTGTTTACGTGATTGTCGGTATGAACAAACTGGTTTGCGACGTTCCTGCTGCCATAGGACGCATCAGAAACGTTGCCTGTCCCGCTAATACCTTACGCTTAAACCGCAAGACTCCCTGCTCTGTTACGGGTAAATGCGGCGACTGCTACTCCCAGGACAGCATCTGCAGCCAAATCGTGGTAACAAGACGCAGCACACAGCCTAAGAGAATTAAAGTTATTCTTGTGGCAGAGAATTTGGGATATTAATAATACAGTGATTATAAACTTATGAATATAAATAAATTCAACATTAAATTAATCCGTTTATATCTTATTTAAAATAAACAGCGAGTCTATAAAACCATCCTTACATTAAAAGCGAGAACTAAAACATATATTTTCGAATGGTTTTTGTACTCGTCGGCATTTGGGTTGCGTCCTTTGCAACCCTATGTGCCGCTACGTAGTACAATTAAGCGAAAGCGTCCATAAGAAAATTTTGTTTTAGTTCTCGCATTCTTTAATCATACACGGTTTTATAGACTCGCGTCCTTTTTTATATAAATTTACTCTGCCAATCCAAAGATATCGTGAATTGCATTTGCTGCACGTTCTGCTTCATTTACGTCGATAAGAACGGTTACACGGATTTCTGAAGTAGAAATCATCTTGATATTGATATGTTCGTTGTAGAGGCATTCAAACATCTTTGCAGCAACACCGGGGTTAGACATCATACCTGCACCTACTACGGAAACCTTACATACGTTCTTTTCGATTTCTACGTGCTGGTAGTTGAGTCTTGCCTTCGCTTCTTCAATAACCTTCAATGCTTCTTCACCACAGTTACCGTCAACGGTAAAAGTAATATCCTTGCTGTTGTCACGTCCAACAGACTGTAAAATCATATCTACGTTAATATTTGCTTTTGCAAGTGCGTCAAAAAGACGGAATGCGGTACCGGGCTTATCTGCCAGACCTACTACCGAAATTCTTTCTGCACTCTTATCTACGGCTACACCGCTAACTAACATTCTTTCCACTTTCACATCCTCCTTAACTGTTGTTCCTTCTTCGTTTGTAAGACTGGAACGTACCACTAACTGAACTCCGTATTTTTTAGCCATTTCTACAGAACGGTTATGCAAAACGCCGGCACCTAAAGTTGCAAGGTCAAGCATTTCATCATATGTGATTTCATCCAACTTCTTTGCTGTTTTCACAATACGGGGATCTGCTGTGTATACACCGTCAACGTCGGTGTAAATTTCACACTTGTCAGCACGAAGCGCTGCTGCCAATGCTACGGCTGTGGTATCGGAACCACCACGTCCAAGCGTTGTATAATCATCATACTTATTGATACCCTGGAAACCTGTTACGATAACAATCTTTCTGGATTCCAATTCATGACGGATACGTTCGGTATCAATTCTTTTTAATCTTGCATTTCCGTAATTTGAAGTGGTATGCATTGCAACCTGGAACGCATTCAAGGAAATTGCAGGTACACCCAGGGCTGCCATTGCCATAGCCATAAGTGCTACGGAAGTCTGCTCACCGGTTGTAAAAAGCATATCCATTTCTCTCTTGGAAGGGTTGGGATTAATACTTTTAGCAAGTTCAATCAGTTCGTCAGTCATTTTACCCATAGCAGATAAAACAACCACAACATCATTTCCCTTCTGGTACTCTTCAATGCATCGTCTTGCCACATTGTAGATTCGCTCTTTGTTGGCAACCGATGTTCCACCGAATTTCTTAACTACTAACATTTTTTAGCCTCCTCTTTAAGCTTCAAAAAGCTTCTCGATTATATTATGACCCTGCGCCGTAAAATGTCCTGTCTTCGCGGCACATTTCTCACAATAAAGTACACCGTCTCCGGTCTTCTTTGTACTGTCGTATAAAAGATAAGGTACGCTGTCTGCCGTATGGGTTCTGATGCGTACCGGCGTGGGATGGTCGGGTAAAATCAGCATTCTGAAGTCTTCACCCTTTTCATTCATCTTCTGAATAAAAGGTCCCACAATCATTTCATCAATATTTTCAATAGCTTTGACTTTGCGCTCGAAGCTGCCCTGATGACCCATTTCATCCGGTGCTTCTATATGAATATAAACAAAGTCATTGCCTTCTTCGGTCACTGCTTTGACCGCAGCTTCCATTTTACCTGTATAATTGGTGTGCAGTCCGCCGTTTGCGCCCTCCACTTCAATTACTTTCATATTTGCGCCGATGGCGATTCCTTTTAAAAGGTCAACCGCAGAAATCATCGCACCCTTTTTACCTGTCTTTTCCGTAAAATCAGACAACATAGGCTTGGTGCCTGCGCCCCAGAACCACACACAGTTTGCAGGATTTAAGCCTGCTGCCTTACGTGCCACGTTAATGGGGTGGTCTTTTAAAATTTCATAACTCTTCTTCATCATAGAAAGGAACACTTCGTTTGCCGGAAGGTGCGGTTTAATCACCTGTTCCAACACGTCATGGGGCGGTGTAAGTTTCTCTACCTTTCCGCCTTTCCAAATCAGGCAATGGCGATAGCTGGTTCCCACATAAAACTTATATTCATCGGTCTCTATCGCTTCTCTTACCGCATTTAAAAGCACTGCTGCATCTTCCGTACTGATTTCGGAAGAACTGTGGTCGATAATTGTCTTTTCTTCAAAAGGCACATCGTCATCGGAAATGGTAACAATATTGCAACGGATTGCGATATCGTCAGCTTCCATATCCACACCGATACTTAATGCCTCCAGCGGTGAACGTCCGGAATAATACTTCTTGGGGTCATATCCAAGAACCGACAAATTGGCTGTATCGCTTCCCGGTGACATTCCTTCGGGAATGGTATGCACCATACCGATTTCTGACATCGGTGCCAACGCATCCATATTGGGCGTCTTGGCATATGCTAACGGTGTTTTACCACCCAACTGCTCTATAGGCTCATCTGCCATGCCGTCGCATAAAACAACAACATACTTCATTTTTTAGCCCTCCAAACGAATTCTTGTAATTACGTTCTTTACGCCTTTAATCATTTCATCGAATTCTTTTTCACTTACTTCATCTGTAATAAAAGCAAATTCATCTGCACATTCAGGCAATTTGATGATTTCGGTTTCGCCGAATACTTCTTTTACGCCGGATTCTTCAAGATTTCCTTTTACTCTTACAAAGAACTTCCAGCTCATTTCATCCTTAGAAGAAAGCTCAACTTTTTCCTGATCCCAGAAGCAGAAGATAAACTTGCCCTGATGTTTTGCACAGTCAATAATGTCGGATACTACTGCTGATGCGGTAGGAAGCTTTCCTGCGCCTCTTCCGTAGTACATTGTGCTTCCAAGCATATTACCGTGTACGCAAACGGCGTTGAATACGTCTTTTACACAATATAAAGGATTGTCTGAACGAATCATAAAAGGTGCTACCATAGCGAAACACTTTCCGTCCATATCCTTGCTCATTGCAAGAAGTTTAATGCTTCTATTCATTGCCTTGGCATATTTGAAATCTTCCTTGGAAATCTTAGTAATGCCTTCTGTATAAATGTCTTCGTAACGAACTGTCTTTCCGTATACAAGAGAAGAAAGGATTGCTATTTTACGGCAGGCATCATAACCTTCCACGTCAGCCTCAGGATTGCGTTCCGCATAACCCTTTGCCTGCGCCTGCGCAAGGACTTCCGCATAGTCCATTCCTTCATCGTCCATCTTGGTCAACATATAGTTTGTGGTGCCGTTTAAAATACCTGTAATACCGTCAATTCGCTCCGGTGTTAAAGAAGCATTCAAAGGACGGATAATGGGAATACCGCCACCAACACTTGCTTCAAATAAGTAATTACAGTTATTGTCTTTGGCAATCTGAATCAATTCAGGACCGTGATTTGCAACCAATTCCTTGTTGGAGGTACATACACTCTTACCTGCCAAAAGCGCCTTCTTAGAGAATGTGTATGCAGGTTCCACACCACCCATGGTTTCACAGATGATTTTTACCTCGGGGTCATTTAAAATCACGTCAAAATCATGCACCACGTGCTTCTCCATAGGATCTCCGGGAAAATCTCTTAAGTCCAATATGTATTTCACGGCAATGCCAACGCCTGCCTTTTTGCTTACTTCATTCTGGTTCTTGTTAATAACCTCAACCACACCGCTACCTACGGTACCATACCCTAATACTGCAATCTGAATCATATCTTTTCCTCCTGCTTTCCTTTTATCATTTTATTATAAAAGGCCCCGCCAAAATGCGTACCTCTTTATCGTCTGTGTTTTCCCTTGCCAAAATCTGTTTCGCAGCTGCTTACTACTCCTTAGCAACAATCTTTACATATTTTACACCGGGCTTGCTTTCAATCGCCTGTACCATCTCTCCCACATCACTTGTGGACGGCAATATCTGCAAGCTGATGCTTAAGGACGCCATATTATTAATCGGAATACTCTGATGTATGGTCAAAACATTGGCTCCGAAATCCGCAATGATTTTTAACACATCGGAGAGAATTCCGGGCTCATCCTCCATTTCACAGGTAAAGGTAAGTGTCTTACCCTCTGTACTGTCGTGGAACGGGAAGATGTCGTCCTTATATTTATAGAAGGAACTGCGGCTGATGCCGGTTCTGTCTACTGCTTCTTGAATTGTGGCCGCTTTACCGGTTCGTAAAAGTGCCTGGGTTTCTACTACTTTTAAAAGAACTTCCGGCAGCGCTTTCTTTTTTACAACGAAATATCCACTGTTCTCGCTCATTAGTTGCCTCCGCGCGACCTAAAACACCACTTCGCTTCCACTCTTGTCGGACATTTGTCTTTCTGTGGTGGATTTTATTTATTTATGTCTTTCTGTCGCAAACATTTGTCTTCCAGCGAGAGATATTGTAACACGATAAAAGGGCTTTTGCAAGCCCTTTTCCTTAGAATTATTCAGTTTCTTCGCTAATTTCAACCAATGCCGACATCATTCTAAGATAACTCTCTACTTCCTGCTTATAATTCTCTTCTGAGAAATTATCTTCCTCATACTCTTCTCTTAAAAATCCGTCTAATGTGAGTCCTAAAGTTCTTGCAAGCACTTCCATGGATACCACATCTCTGAAATTATCCATTTGAACCTTCTCATAAGCTTTCAAACGTGCCTTACGATATGAATCTTTGTATTCGCCCAGCACGGTCAATGCCTCTTCATCCTTCTCTCGTTCCATAGAAGATAAAAACAATGGTATGTAAGGATAGGACTTCCTTACGGACAACTTGGTCAATTCCACAGCAAGAGTAGTTTCGAAGTAATCCTCCGGATGGCGATTCGACATTGCCATAAGTTCCATGTTCATATATTTTACGGCATAATCCGCCACAAAAGCATACAAGCCAAGCTTATTACCAAAATAGTGGAACCACAAGCCCTTGCTGACACCGGCTTCTTTTACCATATCATCTGTACTTGCTCTTTTATATCCGTTACGGGCAAAGACTTTCATTGCGCCGTTAATCATTCGATCCTGCTTCTCTTTCTTTAATTCAAAAAACTTCTCGTTCATAACCATCGTCCTCCAATAACTATAATTGACTTATTGGGTCTATTCATCAGCATATCACAGCTTATCAGTCAATTCAATGCAAAAATAAAAATGTTTTGTGATTTTTTGCATATTCTCTTTTCATTTTCCCAAAATAGTATTAAAATAGAGATATCATTTAGGAATGGCTATTTTGAAAGGAGTATTATTGACATGAAGAAACAGACCAAAGGCTTTTTACTTGGTATTGGTGTAGCTGCTGCCGCTGCAGGCGCATACTACGTATACAAGAACAAAGAGAAATTCGTGAAGACTGAAGAAGTGGTAAATCCAGACGGAACTACCGAAATCAAACGTACTTATGTACCCCTTGATATGGATAATGCCAAGGCAAAGGTCAGCGAAGCATACAAGAAGACCGTAGACAAGGCCAAAGAAACCTGGGAAAAGGTTGAAGATAAGATTGAAGAAATGAAAGACAGTAAGAAGGAAGTTGTTGCAGACGCTGCTGAAATCGTAGAAGACGCAGTAGAAGTTGCAGAAACCGCTGTTGAAGAAACTGTTGATGCAGTGGAAGAAGCTGTAGAAGACGTGAAAGCTGAATAAGAAACATTTATATTATTAATTTTATAAAAGACGAAAACCCGGACCACATTGTCCGGGTTTTGTTTATTTAAAACTACTCGTTCTGTTTCTTCGCCTGAATATCTTTCTTCAACACTTCCTTCAATATTCCGGTCTTCTCTTTAATGCGCCTGTTTGCAGTTGGCTTCGCCATAATTTCTCCAACCAGCCTTGCACTTACATCCAAATGTCCCAATCGGTGTGCCAAAGCTGCAAGCAAATAGTCAAAGGTCAACTCGTCCATTCCGCATATCGGGAACAACTCCTTCCTTCGCGCAGCAACCATACCGTCATATGCTTTAGATAAAAACGCTTCTTCTTCTTTTTCGCATCGCTTAATTTCTTCAACTTCGGACTCAGGCAAATGTTCTGCTTTCCCGCGGAATAACCAAGCGGTTTTCAAACAAACATATGCCTTTTCGCTGTCTTTGCCGGTTTTAATTACAGAAGATAAAAGTGCCAGCTTACTGCGCTCAATTGCCTCCTCGTAAGAATAGATTTTGCTCTTCTTTTCCTCTTTTATCTTATAATTCTTGCTGATAGCCTCTTTAATCTTCTTAACCTGCATAGAAGTCAGTGGTGCAAAATATCGGTTCAAAACCGCATATCCGCAACAAGGACAAGCCACCACATCATATTTTACAGTATCAATATTCTGATGCACCGGACGCAAATCCATATCTGTGCTGATAAGCTTTGCCTTATTTGACTTTAAAGTCTTACTCTTAAAACTTTTGTCACAAACCGGGCAGGTATACGTTTTATCAAAAACATACTCCGCCTCTACCTCTTCCGGATCCCTGACTTTAGCAGTCTTTTGACTATCTTCCGCACCATCTTCATTCTTTGCAGAATCATCATAAATATCTAAATCGCCTAACCCTTCAATTCCCAAACTTTCCAATCCTGAAAATAAGTCCACAATACTACCCCATTCTGTTTTTATTGTTGAAAAATGCAGTCCCGGTATTTCACCCGAAACTGCATTTTGCTGTTTCTCATATTACTATACTACAACTAGTCATTCTTTGGCAACACGAAAGAACTCTTAAGGGATACAATTCTGTTAAATACAGGCTCACCCTCCTTGGAATCCTTGTAATCAACACAGAAGAAACCGTTTCTTACAAACTGGAAGCTTTCGTATGCCTTTGCTTCTTTTAATGCAGGTTCCAAATAAGCTGTAATTACAGTTTTGGAGTTTGGATTCACATTAATGCTTCCGTCTTCCTCATTGTACACACCCTTCTCTTCATCAATGATGTTTTCAAAGAGACGAACTTCTGCCTGAATCGCTGTAGATGCATTTACCCAGTGAATGGTACCTTTTACCTTACGCGCATTGAAACCTGAACCTGACTTTGTCTCAGGATCATAAGTACAGTGAATTTCAACCACCTTACCGGTCTCATCCTTCACGCAGCCTGTACAGGTTACAAAATATGCATTCATCAAACGAACTTCATTTCCGGGGAACAATCTGAAATATTTCTTAGGCGGTTCCTCCATGAAGTCTTCTCTTTCAATCCAAAGTTCCTTACCGAAAGGTAACTGTCTGCTTCCCAAAGACTCATTTTCTAAGTTATTGGGTGCATCAAGCATTTCGATTTTACCATCTTCCCAGTTATCAATTACTAATTTTACAGGATCTAAAATCGCCATCATACGGGGACGTTTTAACTTCAAGTCCTCACGAATGCAATATTCAAGCATTGCCATATCTGCGGTTGACTGCGCTTTAGACACACCACAAAGTTCTACGAACTTCTTAATAGACTCAGGTGTATAACCTCTTCTGCGAAGTGCAGCAACAGATACCAAACGGGGATCATCCCAACCATCTGCAATACCGTCTTCTACCAACTTCTTGATATATCTTTTACCGGTAACAACGTTCTTTAAATAAAGCTTTGCAAACTCAATCTGCTTGGGAGGATGGGGATATTCCAACTCGGTTACAACCCAATCGTATAAGGGTCTGTGGTCCTCAAATTCCAAGGTACAGATAGAATGTGTAATACCTTCAATGGCATCCTCGATGGGATGTGCGAAATCGTACATAGGGTAAATACACCATGCATCTCCTGTACGATGATGTGTCATATGTGCCACACGATAAATAACGGGGTCTCTCATATTCATATTGGGTGATGCCATATCAATTCTTGCACGAAGAACCTTTTCACCATCCTTGTAAACACCGTTTTTCATATTCTCAAAGAGTTCTAGATTCTCTTCTACGCTTCTGCTTGCATAAGGATCTTCTTTACCGGGTTCGGTAAGAGTTCCTCTGTACTCTCTAATTTCATCTGCGGTAAGATCTGATACATAAGCCTTACCCTTCTTAATCAGTTTAACGGCAGCCTCATACATCTGGCCAAAGTAATCCGATGCAAAGAATAATCTGTCATCCCACTTTGCACCAAGCCACTTAATGTCTTCCAACTGTGAGTTTACGAATTCCACCTTCTCCTTTGTAGGATTGGTATCATCAAATCGCATGTTAAACAAACCGTTATATTTCTCTGCCAAACCATAATTCAAAAGAATACTCTTGGCATGTCCGATATGCAAATAACCGTTAGGCTCCGGCGGAAAACGTGTATGCACGGTCTCATAAACACCTTCCTCCAAATCCTTGTCTATAATCTGCTCAATAAAATTGCGAGAAACAACTTCCTTTTCTTCATTCTCCACACCGTTAAGCATTTCATTCTTTTCCATAACTCTAACTCCATTCCAAAAGGGCCTGTTTGTCCACCCTTTCTCAATTCTCAACATTTCCATAATATCACAAACCCCTAAAATAATAAAGACTTCCCTCAAAATATTTTTTAACCTATATTGGCAACTTTTCAAGCCTGCTTTTGTCAGCCGGAAAGCGGGGGAGGGGCTTTTCATAATCGTCTTGCGATTGTACGTTTCAACAAATTGCTATATGTTTCTTTTTACGATGTCTGATTGCCACTGCCTTTTCTAAACTCACCCATTGTTTGCATTGACAAGCCGGGGCAGGTTTCTTTGCAAGTAAATGCGAGATTTTCTTAGTGTACGTAGCAGACAATGCCTTATCCCGATTGCCGGGCGAAAGACAATTGTTTGAGCGAAGCGAGTTTTTGTCGAAGCCCGGCATTAAAAGCATTGTCTGCCGTACACTTTTAGAAAATCCGCATTTATGAAGTCGAAAGCGCCCCCGCTTGTTCAATGCAAACAATAGGTTCAAACAACGAAAAAGCAGTGGCTTCATCGCAAAAAAGAAAACATATGCAATTTCTAGGAAACGTACAAAAAGCAAATCCTCTTTATGAAAAGCCCCTCCCCCGCTACCAACTAAAAAAAGCCTTGAAAAGTTACAAATATAGTTAGGATATGCCTTGCGTGTTGGGTGGAAATGAAGTATAATTTTAGTTGGTATAGCTTTTATAAAAATGATAGCTAAGGGGGACTTAAATATGAGACTTATTACACGTTCAGACTTTGATGGTCTGGCTTGTGGCGCTCTTTTAAAAGAGGCCGGAATTATCGATTCCTGGAAGTTTGCGCATCCGAAGGATTTGCAGGACGGCTTGGTAGAAGTTACCGAAAATGACTGCCTTGCAAACGTACCTTACGTAGAAGGTTGCGGTTTATGGTTCGACCATCATTCCAGCGAACACGAAAGAAATGAATTAGCAGGGAAGTATAAAGGCGAAAGCCGTATTACACCGTCTTGTGCACGTATTATCTATGACTACTACGGCGGCAAGGAACGCTTCTCTCACTTTGACGATATGATGGAAGCCGTTGATAAGGTTGACTCCGGAAATCTTACCATTGACGATATCCAGAATCCTAAAGGATGGGTTTTAATCGGATTCTTAATGGATCCCAGAACAGGTCTCGGACGCTGGCGTGAATTCACAATTTCCAACTACCAGTTAATGGAAAAGTTAATCGAAGCATGCCGTACCATGACTACCGAAGAAATCCTTGCACTTCCCGATGTAAAAGAAAGAATTGACGTATATTTTGAACAGACGGATAAATTCAAAGAAATGGTATCTGCACACACCAAAGTAATCGGTGATTTAATCGTTTCCGACTTACGCGGCGTAGACCCTATTTATTCCGGCAACCGTTTTATGATTTACAGTATGTATCCCGAACAGAACATCTCAATGTGGATTGTTAACGGTAAGGGTGGCAAAGGTTGCTCTTGTGCAGTAGGCTACAGCATTTTAAACAGAACTTCTAACGTAAACGTAGGAAGCCTTATGTTGAAATACGGCGGTGGCGGTCACAAGGCCGTAGGAACCTGCCAGTTTGCCGATGAAGTAATGGACGAGAACATCAAAGCATTGATTGATGATATCGTAAATTACAAAGAATAAAATCTGATATTTTTTCAATTTTATATACACAACAAATCCCGTGCTCTTTTGGTACACTTTGGGTTGTTAAATTCTCATACAACCTTCGAATGTATCAAAAAAGCGCGGGATTTTTGTATTTACCATGTGTTTCACGCGAAAGCCAAAACTTAATAAATATTTGCCAGGGGCATAAACATCGCTACCACTGCTTTGGCGATCATCGCCAAGGCAAAATAAGTCAGCGCAAAAACAGGATTTCCCAAAATCCAGAACTGAAATCCAAAAATCTGAATCACCAAAAGCACCGTACCTATAATGGCAAAAACACTTCCCAGCATCGCAATCGGGTGCAAAGGATTTCGAAGCACATATCCCATGGTATTGGTTATATAAAACAACAATCCTATGATTCCCAGTGTGATTGCCGCAGACCTGGGACCGTTTATAAACAAAACATTAATATTTGACAACCCAATCCAGTAGATTACCAACGCCACAATAATTTCAAAAATATAACTTACTCTTTTACTCATTAAATTCCTCCTTAACGTAAAAACTTCTGCTTGTAGTATTTACATGTCTATGTGAAACTATGAATTTTCAATCATATAAAACATATCCATTTTTTGTTATATTTCTATAACTGTAAAAATTCACACCTCACATTTTTTTGCATAAAATAAAGCGACACTTCTTTTATAGGAGATTATATATGAGTGGTTTTTCAGGCTTTTATCAGACCCAATCTTCTTTTTTAAACAATTATGATTATTATTACGGACTTTTGGATAAAATGTGGCGCACACAATTACATCGCGGCAATGCGGAAGATGCACTGCTTCTTACCGCAAACTGCGGCCTTGCCCACAATCATTTCAGCAAAGATGCAGACGCCAGGGCAATCTTTAAACCTTTTACGCGCAGATTATTTGGTAAAACTTTCCACATTGCATTATCAGGTGAATTGTACAACAGAGATTCTTTGCAAAAAGAACTTGCCGGATTTGACTTCTCTTTTGATACGAATACCGATGAAGAAGTCATTCTTTATGGATTCATACATTACGGAAGTGAGTTTTTTAAGAAACTGGACGGTGTATTTTCTTTTGCCCTGTTAGAAGAAGATGACAGACGCCTTTACCTGGTAAGAGACGGCTTTGGCTGTAAGCCGCTCTTTTATGCATATTTAGACGAAACCCTGATTTTTGCAACGGAGTTAAAAGCACTTCTGGCACATCCTTATGTCAAACCTGTACTTAGCAAAAACGGTCTGAACGAAATCTTCTCCTTAGGTCCTGCCAGAAGCCCCGGAAACGGTGTTTTTGACAACGTGTACGAAGTAAAACCCGGCGAGTGGGTCTGCTTATCACCCTACGGACTTTACAAGGAAACCTATTGGCGCATGAAAGCAAGACCTCATACAGATTCTTATGACGCTACCATCGCCAAAACTTTAGAACTTGTAAGCAACGCCGTTAAAAAACAAAGCAGGCATTCCGGAAGCATCGGCGCCCTTCTTTCCGGCGGTGTTGACTCCAGCGTTGTCACTGCAGTAGGTTCGGAATATTTAAAGAAGGACGGCGTGGATTTTAAAACCTTTTCCTTCGACTATAAGGACAACGCGGAATATTTTAAATCGAATTCATTCCAGCCCTCAATGGACCGCCCTTACGTGGATATCATGGTGAATGCATTGGATACAGACCATATTTATTTGGAATGTACCCAGGAGAAACTTGTGGATGGCTTGCGTGCTTCCGTACTTGCCCACGACCTGCCCGCAATGGCAGATGTAGACTCTTCACTTCTGTATTTCTGCAAACAGGTAAAAAAAGAAGCCGACATAGTTTTAACAGGCGAATGCGCCGACGAAGTATTCGGCGGTTATCCTTGGTTCCATCGCGAAGACTTACTTAATGCGGATACCTTCCCCTGGACGCCCTCAACGGAACCGCGTACCAAACTTTTGAAAAAAGACTTTTCGGAAGCCCTTGATATGAAAGATTATATCCAAAATACCTATCATAAAACCTTGCAAATGATTGATTATCTCCCCGGCGAAAGCGATGCCGATAAAGCCAAACGGCGCAATGGCTACTTAAGCCTTTACTGGTTTATGGTTACTCTTTTAAACCGTATGGAACGGTGCAGTGCACAGGCTGACCTAATAGCCCGCGTTCCTTTTGCCGACCGCTCCCTTGCGGAATATATTTATAATGCGCCCTGGGATATGAAGATGCGCGGTGGCGTGGTAAAAAATCTTCTCCGCGAAGGTTTTCGCGGAATTGTTCCAAACGAAGTGCTTTTCCGCAAGAAATCACCCTTCCCCAAAACTTATCATCCGGCTTACGAAAAGCTTCTTAAAAACCAGCTGCGCGAAATTATTACGGATACCGCAAGTCCTTTGCACACATTTGTTGACAAAACTGCGCTCCTTCATTTTATGGATGAAGAGAAAGATTTAGGCGCACCCTGGTACGGTCAGTTAATGGCCGGTCCGCAGATGATGGCCTATTTAATTCAGATCGATTGCTGGATACGTGAGTATCAAATTCAGGTTAATCTGTAACTTTATAATTTAATCATTTTAATATTTGAAATAATGCGCAAATATCAAAAAAGGTATCACTGTTTAAAACAATGATACCTTTTATAATTTTATTGATATAGTTTAAGTACTAGCTGCTTGTTCCGGCTTTGCAAACACGCATTAATACTGACGATACTGCTGATTTTTCTGGGGTAAAAACCACACGCCAAAACAGAACAGAATCAATGTAGCCAACACACGTAAGAATCCGGGGAAACTTGCATCAATCGGTAACATATTAAATAAGCTCACCAATACAAACATCGGAATCTTAGCAAAAACAGCTGCTTTGAAAATATGGCCGGCATCAATCTTTTTACCGTAAATCAATGCAAGTAACATACCGATTAACAAATAAACACCGGCGCAAAGGAAGTACCAGAATACTCTCAACACGAACCAAATCACATACATAATAAGCATTACTACCCAAATAAACGGTCCGGTCCACTTTGCAATATCATCCTTAGAAAATGATAAATTTCCAAATTCATCAAAATACATTTCCTGGTATTCGTAATCTTCATATAAGCAGATATTATATCTGCCCACCAGCATAATCTCGGTAAAACCTTCATCCATTAAAGACTGTACATCATAATAATCAAATTCATCAACGTCATCGGTCATATACATAACCAAATCATCTTCTTCCACATAGAAGGTTTCATCGATTGAAAACTCACCGTCTGATACCTCAAAATAAGGGAACAAATCCAGCATCTCGCTTACACCACCGGTCAATACGTATCCTGCAACCAGACTCAAAAAGCTAAATCCGGTAAGCAAAAATACCAATAAAATAATCAGCCAAATCATGCTTCCTACTTTGGCTCTGGCAAGGTCTTTGTACTTAGGAGGTACAAAAGAAAATGCAAACTGCTTAAAAATATTGGGCGCCTTTGCCGGCTGCTGATTTCCCATATTATTCTGATAATTCGGCATCTGCTGATAACCACCATTATTCTGATAAATTGGCGCTTGCTGATAGCCTCCGTTGTTCTGGTAGTTCGGTGTCTGCTGATAGCCTCCGTTATTCTGGTAGTTCGGTGCCTGCTGATAGCCACCATTAAATTCATTATTGTCCATATAATTCCCCTCGTTTATTTTAAAATTATCTTTAAGTATATATTTTATCATTCTCTTTGTCAATTCAGACAAATCTATACTTCTACCAATTCATATTCTCTGCTTCCATATCCCTGGCCTGCTGCCGCTTCAATGGTAAGCACGCCATTACGGGATTCAATACGTTCTAAAAGATGATCCCTGCCCGGGTCATCAGATGCATACACAAGGTCAATGCATGCCTGATCAATCGCAATCGGATCATCCGATACCAGAATACCAATATCCTTCATACAAGGATCTTCTGCAACCGCACAGCAATCACAATCTACCGACATATTCATCATAACATTAACATACACTACATTACCTTTGAAATATTCCACCACGCTTCCTGCCGCATCCGCCATGGAGCGCAAGAATAAATCATGGTCAGCAGTCCAAATTTTCTCCGGTTCACCTGCGCCATGGATATACGCTTTACCAAAAGACGACGCCACACCAATCGACAACTGCTTAATCGCTCCTCCATAGCCACCCATAGGATGTCCCTTAAAATGCGACAATACCAGCATAGAATTATAACGGTCAATATTTTTACCTACGTAATTTTTCTGAATCACCTTACCGTTTGGAATATCAAGCTCCTTATCGGGTCCTTCTGCATCCATCAAATCCACATCAAAATACTTACTCCAGCCATGTTTTTCAAAGGTTTTCAGATGTTTCTCCGTCGTATTTCTTTCACCTTCATATGCTGTATTACATTCAACCACTGTACCTTTTACATAATCAATGGTCGGTTTCCAGAATTCCGGTGTGAGAAAGTTCTGGTTGCCCACTTCGCCGGAATGCACCTTAATTGCTACCTTACCCGGCAATTCTTTCCCTAAAAGCTTGTACAATTCCAGTACCTTCTCCGGTGAAATTTCTCTTGAAAAATAAACCTTTGATTTCATAATTTACCCTCCCTTCAATTCCACATTTATACCTATGTATCACTCACATCACTAAACAACTTTGTTTTCTCCAAAGCCACCACAATAATTGGCAACAAAATCAACTGCGCAATCATTCCCGGCCACGCAGTCGTAAAACCGCCTGCAATAAAAGCCGCCCAGGTAAAAGGTTCTGTCGTGAACAATCCGCACACGGTTCTTCCGACGCCCCACACCACACGACCAAGCAACATAGCCGGAATGACAGACAAATAAATTGTCGCCACCTTTTGTATCTTCTTTTTGGCGAACATCCGATACAAGCTTCCGCTTATAAAACCGTATGCTGCCATTTCAAATGCCATACAAAGTGCTCGCGGATACAAAACCGGCATACCAAATAAAACCGAACGGCTTAACGGAATAAGAAATCCCAGCAACAAACCGTACCACGGTCCCAATAAAAAGCCGCTCAAATATGCAGGTATATGTATCAAACTTAACATATTTCCCAAATCACGATTCTGTCCCGTCAGTAACGGCAAAAGCCATCCCAACGCCAGTAATAATGCAGCAAAACATAATTTTCTTGTTCGCATACTGTTTTTTTTCATCTAATCCCTCTCATATCCTTATTGTCCCGATTACAACACTTCTAATTTGCCTTCACAATCAAGTCCGCAAACTCACCATCACAAGCTTTCAATAAATCTTCCGGCTTCATTTCCAGTTGCACACCGATTTTCCCACCGCTGACTATCATAGTCACCAAATCTTTTGCTGACTCATCCACTTTGGTAACATACTTTTTCTTCATACCGATCGCCGTACAACCGCCACGGATATAGCCTGTAATACTATTTATTTCTTTGACATGAATCATTTCTACGGACTTCTCGCCCACAACCCGTGCAGCCTTCTTCAAGTCCAGTTCTTCCGCTATGGGAATTACAAATACATAAAAATTCTTACTCGCCGCCCTGGTTACCAATGTCTTATACACCTTTTCATAAGGCAGACCAAGCTGGTCAGCAATTTTTAATGCATCTATAAACTCATCACACTCGTAAAAGTAACTTTCATATGATATTTTTAGCGAATCCAGAATTCGCATAGCATTTGTTTTAATTTCTTTGCTTTTTGCCATTTTTTATTCACACTCCGAATTTTTTTCTCGGTATTCCCCTTTGAAATAGTTTAAAGATATTATCTTAAATTATCTATAATTCCTACTTCACCTGCTCAATATATTTACGATAAGGCGCAAAAGCAGACGGAAGCGGATACTTTACCATAATCTCCTCTTTTTCAACAAAGAAGAAATCATTGCGTTCATCCTTTTTCATACTATCCGAAATCTCGTCAATACGCAACATAAAAGCCTTCATATGCCACTCTATATGACTGAAAATATGAACATGGTCTTCCAGCTGCTGAATATGAAGCGGATGATATCCTATGGATTTGACATATTCCAAAACTTCCGTTTCATCTATATAGCCCTGTAACGCAGGAATTTCATACATTCCGGCCAATAAACCTTTCGCCGGACGCTTTCGCAATGCAATTCCCTTACTTCCCGACAAAAGAATTAACGTGCGCTCTTCAATTTTACGCTTCTGCGGTTTATTCTTCACCGGCAGGTCGGAAATAATGCCCTGTTTTCTTGCTTTACAAGCAGACTTCCAGGGGCATTCTTCGCATTTCGGTTCTCCGTTCGGCAAACAAACCGTAGCCCCAAGTTCCATTAAAGCCTGGTTAAAATCCCCCGGTTTATCCGACATACATTCCATTAATTCATCACGAATCGCTTTGGTAGTAGACGGTTCCGAAATATTGGAATAATCACCGTTTAATCTTGTCATAATACGCAGTACATTACCATCCACCGCAGGAACTTTTTCATTGCCTGCTATGGACGCTACTGCCCCTGCAGTATAAGGACCTATACCGGACAATTCAATTAGAACATCATATTCTGTAGGCATTTTACCGCCATACATTTCCTTTACTTGCAACGCTGCTTTTTGCATATTACGAACGCGGTTATAATATCCTAAGCCCTCCCAATATTTCAGAAGTTCCTCCTCCTTGGCCTCCGCCAAAGCAAGGACATCAGGATATTTCTCCAAAAATCTTTTATAATAGGGTTTTACCGCTTCTACTCTGGTCTGTTGCAACATAATCTCCGATACCCAGACACGGTACGCGTCGGGGCGTTCGCGCCAGGGTAAATCTCTTTTATTTTCATAAAACCAGGAAAGCAAATGATCTATTTCTCTTTTCTTCATACTTCTTCAAGTTGTCCGCGCATCTATCTATAACAAAAAAATCGGACAATCTGCTCCTTTAAACCAATAAAACATCTACATACAAAACATGGGAAGAAGCGCACTTCTTCCCATATTATTTCTAACTTATCTTAATCTTTTTCCCTCATACATCTGCATTGTCTGAATGCACTTACGTAAAGAGCGGAATTTCTCCTCCACGGTACCGTCGTTTAATTCAATGTCCATTGAGACTGCCATCGCAATGACGGTCTGTTCAGAAACATTGTATTCCATAGCGTCTAAAATATCCAATTTACCCTGGTAATCCTTTGCCTCCAGAAAAGCAATCAAACGCGGGTCAATTTTCTTTTCTTCTTCCTTTGCTTCCTGTGCCGGATCAATCTTCTCAAAACGGTATTCCTGAACCGCATTGGGATATTTCTCTCTATTCACCGGTTCCATAAACATTTCCAAGGGACGCACATAAACAGTATAGGGCGGGTACAAGGCTTTATACACTACCTGTGACTCCCCGTCTTCGGAACCCATAGCAATGGAAATCACCTCATAATTATTCCCCTTAAAATGTCTGTAAACTTCTCCTGCCTTGGGAATCTCTCTCATTTTCTACACCTCACTGTTTACTATCGTAAGTGTCGCATTCTTAACGTTTGACCCACAAGTCTCCGGCTACAACACTCCTTTTTCATTATACTTCTTTTTTAACATTTTGTCATTCTTATCTTGCCAATAAATCGAGAGAAATTTTGCCAAGACTGTCACTGCCCGCATTCACGAGTTTCTGTTCCAGCGTCATAACTTCTGCCTCATCCATCCACTTAAAAGAACGATGATAAACCACTACCGTATATTCCCAATCCCCATCTTCATTGGTTTCTTTCGTCATATTCACGCCGCAATTGCTGAATCCTTCTGCCTGTAATTCATCTTTTAGCAAATTAAGATATACACTTTCATTCGCTTCACGCTGTGCTCTTTCCGCCGCCTCCACGCTGTTGGCATATGCCTTAGTACCGATTAACATTGCAAATACCAGAACCAATACACCAATCACTGCTGCAGGAATAATTATATCCATATATTTTCTCATAAAAAAGTCCTCCTCATCATACTTATTGTTCGCTTCTTACTTCGTAAGGATAGCGAATTACGAGTACGATAAAAAGGACTTTATCTTTCATTGTGTAACTCACGCAAAAATTTTATCATTTTATAATATAGCACCTTCAAAAAAGACTTAGCTGGCCATCTAAAAGTGATTTCATTTTTCTTTCGGTAACCTTATCATCACTTGTGATTTCATCACATAAAATAACCGAATCCGGATTATACCTTGAAACATTGTTTCGGACACTCTGTTCACTGTAATTTGCATAACAATATTTACATCCGTTACAACAGGTATTGTATGCCCCAATATCAACACTTGCAACACACTGACATTCGTCTCTCTGCGTTTTATCTTTATCAATTTTAAGATGTGCACCGCATATCTTTTCTATTACCTTACGGTCAATACAGGCATTGTGTTGAATTCCTATGGCTGATAAATCTATTCTCTCCGCGCAGGTCGCAAGTTCCATTCGTTTGGAAGAAGATATTTTATACAATTTCTCAGCAAATTCATATATTTGCTGATTTGAAATCTCCGTCCTATGTAATTGCTCCATACTTTTTTGGTTTTTTTGATATATATCTACAAAACTGAATACACATTTGTTTGTATACCCATAAAGTGAATCTGATATCTGACGAAATGCTTCCAAATGATATTCTTCCGTATACCGCTCATTAAAAATGATAGGATCGTATCTCCAAATCACTTTTTCCGGTCCTATTTCCTCTGCCAGTTTTTGAAATGCCGGTATGAGTTCTTTTTTCTTATCCGGCAAATTTGTCTCTATATCTCTTCCATAACCGGTCAATGTAAACTGAAAATAATAATTATATTCTTTTAAAGCATCTAATTTCGAAAGCATGGGAATCGGATTCTTAGTCCAAAACACAATACAGTCCACCACTTCAGGTGAAAGAGAGATTTGGCTTACCTGCTTTGCGTTCAACGGATTCCTGCAACACACAATTTTTTCTTGTAACCGTTTGATAAACCAATCCGAATAATATGCCGGTATATCTGTTCTTCTACTGGCGCTTATAATCATTCTTCCTCTCCTTCTTTTCTTTTACGTGTCAATTTAATAATCTGAAATACAACATTATTTACGTATTTAATCGGTTTACGGAACAGGCTCTCTAATTCTTTGGAATATACCTCTTCCACTTCCTCAAATTCAGAAATTCTATAGATATTTTCCTCAATGTCATAAACAGATGAAAAACGTCCCGTCTGATACTCCTCCCAAATACCTGTTTGAACAAAACCGTAATATTTGTAATTTTCATCATCTTCCGGGTTTTTTATTTCCAAATGATATTGCGCTTCACGTTCTTCATTCCACCTTAAAGGTAACGTATCATCTACCACAAACTCATCATTATAGTTAATTGCCTTGATGATTCTTGTAGCCGCTTCAATACCGTCTTTTTGCTTGATATCATTTTTGCTGTGTGAAATACAAATATATATTTCATTTCTTTTATCAAAAACCCCGTTTTGTGCCGCTTCACTGATTTCATCCAATAATTCTTCCTCGATATCCTCATCAAGTTCATTTAAAATTTTAGGAAAACACAAAACATTATAACTATCATACCAACGACGTTCTTTGATGAATTGTACAATACTTCGCGGAGAATTCTTCGCACTGCCGGGATAATTTGGATTATTTTTAGGGTACAGTTTATGAAGAATACTGCTTTCACTATTTTCAAGTAACAATTTCCAACGACGCAAATCTACTCCGTAATATCGCAGTCCGATCTTTTTAGCCACCTCATTGTCTTCCGTCATCAACTTAGCTTTTGCATATGCAAGTGCCCATGCATCAAGTCCGGAGCCACATCCCATAGAACATACACCAAGAATCGGTGCATCTTTCATTTCAAGTGCCTTATAACTCTTCAATAATATTTCATACATGACTGCATATTCAATCGCATAGGCATATCCATAGCGTAAAAGATATACTGCTTCACATAATCCATCCGCATAAGCTTCTTCAGGGTTGTTGCCGTTTTGGAAATTAAGTTTCGTTTCTAATATGGTGTGTATTGACCGACTCGGTCTTCCACCATTTTCTTCTATATCTTTTTGCAAAAGCAAGGCTGCATCTCTCATAAAATCATTAAATTCATTTATCAAAGACTCCTGCTGTTTGTAATTCTCCCAGTGGTTTGTTGCTTCTTTTAACAAAGGCAAATCATCCACAGATTCCTTTAATGCAGCAGATATAACAGAGATTTCATCCCTTGTAACACCATTTGTCGGCAATCGCAAATACCGTTTCTTATAAAATTCTTCACCCAGCGACAGAACTGCTTCATCCTTCAGCACATCTCTTTCTCCGGTTTCTGCATCATTACGATGATAAAGCCCGTCCACCTCAATAATTGCGTGTACTTCATCATCCTTAGCAATAACAATGTCAAAACGCGCACCATTCTGAATATAGGATGTACATTCTGAAGTTTTACCCTCAATTCCGTCAACGTTAGCTAATGGTATCTCACGATATATGTCATAAGAATCCCTAATTTCCTTGCACTCCCACAGAGCATCTAAAACACAATATTCCGGTGCAGAAGGCTTACGACCCCTAATTGATACCTTATTTTCAGAGCGACAGTTTCTTTTTTCCCGATAATACAAAACCTTATCAAACACGGAAGACAACGAAGTTTTTTGCAATCCGTATCCTTCCGACTCTCGACAGGTTGTTTCTTCTATGACATACTCAATCAGTTTCTTTACATATCTTTCTTTTTCATGTTCGGTATTATTTATGCTGTAACCCAGCAATTCTTCCTGAATTTTCATCGGCATCCATGTTGACGATGCAATCAGGCATAACTCTTTTTTTGCCCTGGAAACCGCAACGTTTATCAATGGCTTTCTTTGCGGCCAAAGATTTGTTCCGCAATCTACCACCGTTAATATATATACAAGATCATAACCTCGCCCCTGTGCTTTATGAATAGTAAGCTGAGGGATTTTTTCAACCGGATCTTCATTCTGTTCAAGCTCAGGGTCTTCAATATTTTCTTGTATTCTTTGATTATACGAAATAATTTCTTCACTCAATCGTTGCAACGGATATCTGTACGGACTGAGAACACATACACTATAGTTTTCATTCTCCCGCATCTTTTGAAGTATGTACGGATATTCATCTTCCATAAAAACACTTATTTGTTTTTGATTATGATGAGACATTCTGGGACTTTCCTCTTCTTGCGAAGATTCTGCATGAACATTTGCTTCAACAGGTAAAGTCTCCCAATAATCACCCTCATACCAACGTACACGTATTGGTAGTTTACCATCCTCTGCGCTGCGTACTTTCAGCTTATTGTCGTACACATAGTTATTACAAAAGCCAATGATAGCAGGATGACATCGATAATGTTCGTCCAAAAATACATTTGCGGCTCTGTCACCAAAATGCTTTTTGCAAGCTTTCATAAAGCTATTGTCGTCACAATCAAAATAATATTCTGCACTCAAACGAGCCTCCGGATTACGTCCAGACTCATGATGAATCGGTGCAAGCTGCTCATCGTCACCAAGCAAAACCAAATGTTTTGCAGACTCTATTGCCAAAAGGCCCAATACACTTCCTACTTGTGAACATTCATCCACAATAACATAATCAAATGTGCCGTCAAATGTATCATCCGACAATATACACTTTCTAAGAGAATGAATTGTACTGAACATAATCGGATAATAATTTAAAAGTTCCGAAGCAAATTTGAAACCATTTTCTTTTTTACACTCTTCCAAAATATGAGCAATCTCTTCCACTTCCGCATGCTCATATACAAACTCTCTACGGTTCTTTTGTCTGCCAAGATATGCATAAATATCTTTTAAAACCCCATCCGCTTTAACCAGGTCAACAATATTATCGATTGCTTCACTGTTTGAAGAAACAACCGCCACTTTCGGGCGTTCCTCCTGTTGCATTAGACATCTGAGCAGATTCTGAATTGTTGCAGTTTTTCCTGTTCCCGGCGGTCCCTGTATAATTGTAATATCGTTTTTCATTGCATGTGCAATAGCTCTTAACTGAGAAGCATTGGGTGTTCCCGTACAGAATTCTTTTAATGCCTCACCGTAAGCGTCAGCCTCCACATCGGTAATGCATTGAACCTGTTCATATGCGATTTCATTGCCCAAAAAAGCCTGCGTCAACGTATGCAATTCTTCATGTAACTGATTAACATGATATCCTTCGTAAAACCATGCAATGGAATATGCGGCAACCTTCTCATTGCCATCCTTATCAATTGTACGGCCTGCACTTATTGCCATATTTTTATAATACTGCCATAAAGTTCTCACTCTTATGTCCTCTTTCTTTCCCCAAATCATGATGAAAAATGCACCGGCATACAATCCGGTGCGTTTTTTATTCCGTTTTATCGCTGTATTTTACCAATAACAATTCCACGCACATACGATCACTGATATTACCCTTTTTAACCGCATCATCATAGTTCACACAGTCTTCCATTGCGGCTTTTAATGTGGCAGTGCTGAATTTAGCCGCCTGCCCCATATATTTATCTACAATAAACGGTTTCATCTCTGTTTTCTCGGCAATCTTTCTTTTATCAAAACCACGATTACGCAAATCTTTAATCATAAGCATCTGTGAAAATTGACGGCCGATCAAACTTAAAATCTTCATCGGCGGCTCGCGAAGTGCCAACAATTCATAATACAACCGAAGTGCTTCCATCTGATTCTTATTGGCCATAGCCGCAATCATATCAAAAATATGATTTCCGATAACCGTTGTGCAAATAGCTTCCACATCCGGCAAATCAATGGCATCTTTCTCTTGTGTATAACAGAATAATTTCTCCAGCTCCTTAGACAGAAGCTCCATATCCGATGCCGTACGCTCCAGAAGCGCTTCTACTGCACGTACTGTAATCTGTTTATTTTCCTGACGCACAATGGATACAATCCAACGTTTTAATGTATCTTCATCCTGCACGCGGAACTCTGCCGCATGTCCTGCATGTGTTACTGCTTTATATAATTTTGAACGCTTGTCTGCAGCACTTTCCACAAAAATAAAAACCGTAGTTTCAGGCTTGTCAGCAAGATACTCAGCCAGTTTATCACCATCTTTCATAAAAAGGCCGGAATCCTCTATCAAAATCACTCTGCGCTCCGCAAAAAATGGTAACGTCTCTGCCAAATCTATAATTTGCCCCACCGTTACTTCTTTTCCGATAAAAGCATTAAAATTCATATCATCCGACAATGCTTTTTTACTACTATTGCCACAGAATGCACTCAACAGCTTGTCTCTGTATCTTCTGACAAGATATCCCTCGGGTCCAAACAAAAGATATACAGATTTGTATTTACCTGTTTTTAAATCCTCATTAATTACGTACATACTCTACCTATACTGTTTAATACATTAATATATTAACTCTAATTTATTATAAAAGATATTATCAGAAAAGAAAAGAGTAACCGGCCGAATTTCTCCGACCGGTTACTTTTATATCACAGTTTTTTCCATTGAGCGTATAATGTTACTTTTACTCCATATACCGAAACCCCATCTTTCAGATAGAATTTCTCCTTATTGGTATATGAGACACCGCTTCCGTCCGGTTTTGTATTCCATCCTACGAAAACATAACCTGCCCGCTTATATCCGTTTGCTGTTATCGCCTTACCGATCGCAGTTGAAGATGTCTTCATCTTTCCTGTCGCATCTGCAGCATTTTGGTCATAAACAATCGTGTAATTCATAGATTTGTTGTTAATCTTGAAACTTACGGTCTTTATTCCTCCATAGTTACCGATACCGCGAATAATCACCTTACCGGTTCCTTTATTTACATTGTTCTCATAGCCCAAAATTTCGTAATCGGTTTTTGCTAAAACAGTTTTTCCGATTTTAACAACCATATCATCCTTAGACGGTTCTACTGCTTTACCGGTATATGTCTGCACTTCAACAGTTACTTTAGCACTGCTAACATTCTGCGTCACATAACGGAAGTTAACCGTCTTGGTTCCGTTGTATAAATTCATTCCGGTGATGGTTGCAGTAATTTCTGCACCTACAGGAATAATATCCTTGGCTTCAACAGCATCACCTTCTCTACGTACAATTCGAATCTCTTTACGGTTTACAATCTGTACAACTTCAGTATCTTTTGCATATACATATGTAATAGTCTTGCTGTAATCCGTTCCTGCTGCAAGTTTTTTACCGTTTGTATCAAGTAATGTAATAGTAGGCTTACAGGTACCGGCTTTCTTCTTATATACAATATCATTAGCCGTTATAGTGACCTCATCCAAATCACTTGCTACAATACTAAACTTCACAGACATACTTCCGGAGAAATTGCCTTTACCCTTAATAGTAACCATAGGTGCTTTTAATGCTGTCTTATCGGCAATTCCCTTGTTGTTGGAATAACTTAAAGTATAATCTTTACCTTCTGTTAATACAATCGCCCCACCTTCTCCGGCGTATGTAACAACCGGCTTCGGTGTCGAGCCACCCTTAACATAAAGCTGTGTTTCAATTTCAGCCACACTTACTTTATTATCAATGGATGAGAAATCATACTTTGTAATCTTGAAGCTCTTCTTAATTGTTCCGGTATATCCGTTGATACCCGTAAATATAATATTTGCTGTACCCACTTTATCATTTTTCAGATAACTTACGGTATAGTCAATGCCTTCCTGCAAATATACAGTCTGCGCTTCGTCTCCGCTTCCTGTTGTATAGCTTAATACATATTCGCTCTGCACCATTTCGCTTCCGTCATATACCATAGAAGCATCTAAACCGGAAACACTTACTTTTTTCATTTCAATTCCGGTAATTTTAAATGTCTTTTCAACACTTCCTGCATATTCACCAATACCTGTTATAACAACCGTTGCTGTACCCACAGCGATATTGTTGCGGAACTTAACAGTATAATCCGTATCTTCAACCAACTTATCAGAACCATCCATAATTGTAATCATCGGCTCGATAGCGGTTCCTGTATATTCCTGATTTGCAATGGCAGAAATATTCATTTTGCCAATCATATATTTTTCAGAAATGGTTTGGTTATATGTTGTGGTTCCGGTATAGTTACCTTTACCGACAATTGTTACTTCATATACATCTGCAGCCTTGAATGCATTGCTGTCATAATCATCAGCCTTGCTGTCCGTTCCGGGATATACACAGGTATAATCAGTACCTGCTTTTAAGGTAATCTCTTCACCATTTAATGTATAAATCACCTTTGCGGGTGCCTTCTGTACTTTTTCGTTGTATGCTACTACAACATCCTCAACAGTTGCTTCACTGATATCAAGAGGATTGATTTGGAATGTTTTAACAATGGTACCTGCATAATTTCCTTTACCTGTAATTGTAATGGTTGCTGTACCTGCTTTGGTATTATTAGCATATTTTACCGTGTAATCTACTTGCGGCATTAATAACGTTTTATAGTCATATACACGCATATCACCAAACGAAATTGCCTTACCTGTATAATCACAGTCTGACACTCCCACTACCCAAAGAGCTTTAGGAACATCATCTGTTGTCACATAACCGGCCGCTGCCTTATCTTCTTCCGTAATGTCACCCCAATCCTGAGAATCATCGATGACACTATAGGATACTTTTATCACATCACTATCCTTATGCTGTGCCTTAATTGCAATTGCATAAATAGTAATATCTTCTTCAATAATAATTGCATCTTCATACAAAGTTCCGTTTTCGGAATTAACGTCCATACCAATCATCGGATCGGTTGTATAATATATGAATGCACCGTTTGTCTCTGTTGTTAAAGAAATTCTTGTTCCCTTGGCAACTTCAGCCCCATCTCCGTAATTTCCGCTCGGCGTAACTACCTTATAGGTAAATTCCCAATGTGCATACAAAACCTGGTCTTCTAAAATTTTAACGATATCATTAGAATTTACTTTTTTACCGCCTACAGCTTCTGTATACCAGCCTAAGAAAATACCACCGGCAATTTCAGGATTCGGCAATTCACCATATGTGCTGTTATATTTTACACAGATAGGTTCAACAACTGCACTTGTTCCGGCCACATCAAATATAATATTGTATTCATTAGGCGAATACTGTGCATATAATGTATGATTCTTCGTGTCGGATACAATGCTTTCTGCCGTAACCAACGTGCCTCCGCTCGTAGCTGTATACCAGCCATCAAACGTATATCCTGTCAATCTAGGTGTAGGTAAGGTACCATATGCACTGCCAAATCTTAGATTCAAATCATCTGCACTTAAGTTACCTTCTCCGCTTTCAAAAGTAACTACAACAGGTACTCCTAACCACTTTGCAGTTAAGGTATGGTCTTTTGCGACTTTTACCAATGATTCTTTGTTTACTAACTTATTATCTTCCGTATACCAGCCTTCAAATGTATATCCTTCTCTTGTAGGATTAGGCAACGGTCCGTATGCAGCGTCATAGGTTGCCGTAAACGGCTCTGTTCCTTCTGCACTGCCTCCGTCTAATTCTAAAGTTACTTTATATGTATTAGCTGTCCAATAAGCATATATGGTGTGATTATTACCTATTTTAAGGACTGTATCCTTTGTTACAAGTTCACCGTCTATAGCTTTGTTATACCAGCCCTTAAAGGTGTATCCTTCTCTTGTTACAACCGGTAATGTACCATATTTAGTATCATATGTAACAACTTTGCTTGTATCTCCTGTTATAATTCCGCCATTTGCTTCAAAAGAAACTGTATATGATTGCACAGTCCAGTGAGCATATAAAGTCACATCCGTTAATGACTGGAAAATATTATCGTTTGTAACTAATGCGCCACCGCTGGCTTTTGTGTACCAACCATCAAATGAATATCCCGTTCTCTCCAGTACCGGCAATGTTGCATATGTTGCATCATACGAGATATTTCTGGATGCAATTTTCTCAGCACCTGTATAATTTGCATCAAATGACAACTGATATACCTGTGCGGTCCATTTGCCATAAAGTGTAACATCATTTTCCAGTATAGTATTCTCAAAATTCCATTTGGTTGAATCATTCTGTACTGTGGCTGAGGTATACCAACCATTAAAGTCATAGCCGTCTCTTTGTATTATAGGCGCCTTTGCATAGCTGCCATCTAAATAATATTGATCGTCAACAGTCGCACTATATCCTGTCACATATTTTACACAAATACCGTACGCAGTAATATCTAAAAAGGAATTGCCGTACTTCTCTGCATATGCCGCCGCTGCTCCATCCGGATGTCCGGTAATTGTCGCTGTACTTACAACAGAACCACCCGATATGGTTGTTACCGTCTGCGGTATATAAATATGAGCCAGATTCTTGGATTTACTAAATGCGTTCTGTGCAATGGATGTAATTCCATATTCAAGAACTACTTCATGGATATCACTTGCATATTTTCCCCAAGGATATGCCGTAGCTGAGCTATATTTCTTCATACTGCCGCTACCGGATATCTCAAGATAACCGATAGAATCTAATTTCCATGTCAAATTGCTTCCGCAACTTCCGGAGGCTACCGTATAAATAATTGCCTCCAATTCTTTGACCGTAATCGTACTGTCTGTATATTCATTGCATACCGCAATTGCCTTAATTTCACCGTTCATATTAATGTCAAACGGTCCGGTATAAATTTTACTCAAAGTTCTCGCTTCAGAAGGCTCTGTTCCGTCTGTTGTATAATAAATTACAGCGCCCGGTGTTGCACAAGAAATATCCACGGTGTATCCGGTTTCATGAGGTGTTGCCGTAATGACCGGAGCAGATACCTGATTGTTTATTACAGGCAGGCTTCCCGGTTTATTCCCATCGGAGCCACTGTCTAATGTACATTCGGGTAATAATCCGTCCCACTGGGATTCTTCCGTATGTCCCCCCCGCGAATCTACAAATGCATCACTCCTCAAATAATAAATGTAATATATTGCCGTTTTTTGATCATTCGCTGTAACATCTATATTATACCAATTATCATTCACGCGGACCTTGTTCCATGCATGTCCCGGACTGGTGACTGCAATCGAATCAATACCACACATATTGGCAACCCATTCAAAAGATAACGAATAGCCGGCACAAACAGTCAAATCCGTACAGAATACACTGTATGCAGACTGCGAATATTGACTTTCTTCATCAAAACCGCTCTCATAAATCGCATAATTATAAGACACTTTATTACAAATCAGTTCATTAAGCTTTAATACTTTTGCTTCTTCTGTAGCACACTTATTAATCTGTGCACACCAGTCATCAAGTACAGCATCTATTCGTGCACTCGCTGCATTTCTTGCTGAACCATTTCGAAAATCTTCGTATACACCAAACGCATATTTGGTTGTTGTCCCGGATTGCTGCATTGAAATCATGTCATTCAAAAAGTAATACTCCGGATGGGTATACTTAAACATCAGTAAATAACCAATTGCTTCATCCTTTGTCATTTTAGACTGTTTGATATTGATATAGGATGTATATCCTCCTAATGTCTTATTACCTTCCAAGTAGGATGTATACTCCGCCTCCATAGTATCCCACAGACTCTTTTCATAATCATCCAATTTCATATATACATAATAGCTGGATGCATTACGCCAGTCCGCATACGGTGAAGTTGCATAATAATCATAAACATAATTGTCTTCACCCGGCTCAGTTATCTCTATCTCTTCAATGCCAAGGGCATCAAAGTCTACTTCCACAATCTGCACCTGAAGACCATTTAACGGATAATTCTCACTTATAAAATCTTCATCCTCTGATTCAGGAAGGCCTACGTATTCTTCCTGTTCGCCTTCCACGTTTTCTGTTTCTTCCGTAATTACCGGTTCTTCCTCATTTTCTGTCTCTTCTATAGTTACCGGTTCTTCTACGTCCCCTGTTTCTTCCGTAGTTCCTACATCAGAACCTTCTGACGCTGCAGAATCCTCCTCTTCTGTAGTACTGCTTTCATCCGATGTGTTATCATCTGCAGAAATAATCACTTCATCAGCATTCTCAACAGATGCATCTTCCATTATTTCGCTGATTCCTTCTGCAAACACAGGCATATCTACTGATAAAAATACCATTAAAAATGCCATTGTAAAACATATCGCCCTCAATAATCCTTTCCTCATGATACCCTCCTATCCTATTGTTAATCCATATAAAAGAATTATATCACTTTACATTTATATTATAAATAGCAATTTACTTACTTCCCCTTAAAATACGCACAAAAAGAGCAGGTTTTTTGATTGAATATCACTCTAAGTTTCAAAAAATCCTGCCCTTTATTATTAATATACTTTTTTACATATTTACGCTCCCATAAAATATACTTAGGAATATTTTATAACAGAAAGCCGTAACGTTCAAATTATAAGAAAATATACTTACAAATAAATAATACTGTAAGAATATACATAAGCGGTGTTAACTTCTTAAATTTACCGCAAATTAAGTTGATTAATGTGTAAGAAATAACGCCTACTGCAATACCTTCCGAAATACTGTAAGCCAAAGGCATAAACAGGATTGTAAGGAATGCAGGAATCGCTTCTGACATATCTTCAAAGTTAATCTTTACAACAGAACCCATCATATAGAAACCTACGGTAATCAATGCGGGTGCAATTGCAAAAGAAGGAATGGTAAGGAACAAGGGGGAGAAGAACATAGATAACAGGAATAAAAGACCTGTTACAATTGCTGTCAAACCTGTTCTGCCGCCTGCAGTAACACCTGATGCACTTTCTACATAAGTTGTGGTTGTAGAGGTACCAAAAATTGCACCAAGAGTGGTTGCGATTGCATCAGCAAACAATGCACCCTTAATTTTGGGAAGTTTACCATCCTTATCCAGGAAGTCTGCCTTGCTGGATACACCGATTAATGTTCCCAAGGTATCAAAGATATCCACAAAAAGGAATGCAAAGATAACTACAATAAAGTTCAACCAGTCAATGCTTGCAAAATCAGCCTTAAATACCTGACCGAAGGTTAAACCGAAGGAACTTAAGTCAAAGCTGATGAGTGCAGAAGGAATTGTGCTGTACATTCCCGCTTCTGCGTTGGGTACGTAAATACCGCAAAGTTCGGCAATAATACCAAGAATCCATGTAGCAAAAATACCTAATAAGATACCGCCTTTTACCCTCTTTACAAGAAGAATGGCTGTAATTATAACACCAATTAAGGCAAGGATTGCACCAACGCCTACGGAAGAGAACAACTCGCCCTTGAAGGTCTGATAGGTAATAAGGGTTGCATCACTTTTTACAATTAATTTCGCATCCTGCAAACCAATGAAAGCAACGAATAAACCAATACCAACACTAACTGCTGATTTCAATGTCATGGGAATCGCATTAAAAATCGCCTCACGCACATTGGTTAAAGAAAGGATAATAAAAATAATACCTTCCGCAAATACTGCCAGCAACGCGATCTGCCATGAATAACCCATACCAAGAACAACGGTATAGGCAAAATATGCATTCAAGCCCATACCGGGTGCCAATGCAAAAGGATAATTAGAGAACAACGCCATACATAAGGTTCCCACGAAAGAAGCCAACGCTGTCGCAATTAATACTGCATTTGCATCCATTCCGGTTGCGGAAAGAATACTGGGGTTAACTGCCAAAATATATGCCATTGTCATAAAAGTTGTAACACCGGCAACAATTTCGGTTTTTACGTTTGTCTTGTTGTCTTTTAACTTAAATAGTTTCTCGAGCATACCTTCTCCTCCTATTTGCCCTCGTATGTTATGACTGAAGCCACATCATACTTCTGTAACTTGTCCCTGCCTTTTAATCCGGCCAGTTCCATCAAAAAGATAATCTTTACCACTTCACCGCCAAGCATCTCAATCATCTTGGCACACGCTTCAATCGTTCCGCCTGTCGCGATCAAATCATCCACCAAAACAACCTTCTGCCCGGGTTTAATGGCATCTTTGTGCATTTCAACCTCTGCACTTCCGTACTCCAAATCATAACTTACCGACACGGTCTCACAGGGTAATTTACCTTTCTTTCTTGCCGGCACAAAAGGTTTTCCCATTTCGTACGCAATCGGCACACCGAAGATAAAGCCTCTTGACTCGGTACCGACAATCACATCGAATTCAACCCCATCCAATAATCCCATCATGGAATCGATTGCCAGCTTCAAACCATCGGCATCCTGTAACACGCTGGTAACATCGCGGAAGATAATTCCCTCTTCCGGAAAATCCGGAATACTTCTTACGTATTCTTCGATTTTTTTCACCACATACCCCTTTCTTTTTTGGTTGTATAAAATAATAAAAAATACAGAAATATTGTATCACATATGAAACTGTTTTAACAAGAATAAAGATAGATTCACTTTAACTTTTTATTACTCGTTTCTGCATAATAAAAAGTACCTAATTAAATATATCACAGTAATTAGGTACTTTTATAAAATTAATATATTCCGTTTAGATCTTTGATGATATTATTGATAAATTCTTCCTTCTCTTGAGAGCCATACATTATTGTATATCCGGCTTCATCACTTCTCTGAGCTCCCACATATGCATTTGTATACTGCACATATGTATTACCATCATAATAAACTTCATCTTGTTGCTCATCACTTACCAAAAATGAGACCAGCGTTCCGCGGCACAAATAGAAAACATTATCTGTAACTGTAATATTTTGAACGCCATTTTCATAACACCCCATATTGGTGAATGCAGAACAGCTTGAGAAATAACCCGGATAATGCACATCATGTGACCATACATCACCGCTATACAGTACGTAATTATCATTTATCGTTATATCGGCCATACTTATACCATTTTCGGGATTGTCATACCAGTTCACAAGCAAAATGCCTCCATTACAATTCTCAATAAGATTTCCTTCAATAATACAATTGCTATGGGTTTTATTACCTTCCGGAACTTCTATTGTAATTCCGTCGTCGTAAGTATGATGTACATAATTATTGATTGCTTTATTATTCCATCCTCCAATTGTAATACCATCTCCTGCACCTGTCCCTGCCTCGCTTTCGTCCGCCCAAAGCGGATTAAAATAATATCCTCCCTGAAAACAAACTTCACAATTCTGAACAGTCATATTCTCTTTTCCATAAATGAACGCACATTGACCATATCGAAGAGATAAATTGTCATAAGTAGTATTATCAACCGCCTCGACATTAAATTCAGCGGTTGAGCATTCAATACTATTGTATAATTCTCCGGGATTTCCTTCATCAAGTCTAACAAACAACTCTCCTGTTTTCTTATAAGTATGGGAATCATCTCGATCGTAATCTCCCGTTGTCATAAACTCATAATTGTTAAGATGTACTGTTACATCAAAGTCAACGGTAATATCGGTTTCTAAATGAATCTCGTCAGCTGTATAATGCAAATAGCGTTTTTTTGCGTAACTTTCACCGTTGTTAAATATCATACTACCATACGCTTCTGTTTCGTCATAATATTTCCATATCTTACGACCATCCTCACCTTCGTAATACAATATCCATTTTTCTTCTCCCGAAAGATTCTCCGGACATGTATTCAAAATTGGTTTGTCTCCTTCACCATAAGCAGAATACGTAACGCCTTCCTGCGCCCACAAAACTCCTCTGAATTCATCACCTCTTTCAAAAAATACTGCATCTCCAAACTGCAATTCAGCCGCAGATACTTTTGATAAAGATGCCCACGCAGTTTCCGGCGTCAATCCATCATTTTCATCATTTCCTTCATTAGATACGTAGTAAGCGGTTCCCGTATAAGTAACTTCTGTTTTAGAATTCAAAATACTTTCACGTCTACTGTCCGCATCCGCAAGAATCTGTTCATCCAACGCAGTCGCTTCCCTGTCTTGCCACAAATTTCCTTCGTATAATCTACCATACATACGCACAAGTTCTTCTCTTGTGCAACTTGATTCTATCAAATTTTCATTTTGGTCCATTTCATACACTGTTTTTCCCGAAACCGGACTTCTTCGCGCCAGCGCAAAATAATTACCATTACTTTCAAGTCCAAAATTCCATACAAAGGTTTTATCCATTTTAAAATATATATCATCATACAATCCAGACCACACATCAAATCCAATATGGGCAGCATCATAGCAAAAAGATTGATTTGCACTATAATCAAATAAGATTGTATCATAATCTGAACTATATACCCACGCCTCATCCGAAACAAACGCAGCAAGATAAACAGTAGCCAAAACATCCGTTGTTTCCACTTCTACTTCGTTCGGCTCATTTGGCACATAATATTTAAAATCCGCAACTGCTTCTTTATCATAATTTTCAAGATATGCAATCGCATAATCATAACAATCCTTTGCTGTAGCCGTTTGCTCTAAGTCCTCAAACATTTCATCTTCCAGAATATCATAAGAATAGATTCTGCTTAATTCCTCATCATCAAATAATCTCGACCACTGGGCATATAATGTAATTTTAGTACCGTAAACGGTCATTCCTTCTTTTATGCTAAACTTTTCTTTGTTGACATAGGAAACTCCACTTCCGTCAGCTTCCGTGTTCCAACCTTCAAACACATAGCCTGCCCTTTTATAAGCATTAGCCGTTAATACCTTACCTACTGCAGTAGAAGATACTTTCATCTTTCCCGTAGCATCCTCTGCATTTGCGTCATAAGTAATACTATAATTCATTGTCTTGCTGACAATCTTGAAGGTTACCGTCTTCTCACCGCCATAGTTACCAACACCTCGGATGGTAATCTTTGCCGTACCTTTTTTGATATTATTGCTGTAGCTTACAATTTCATAGTCGGTCTTTTCAAGAACAGTTTTGCCGATTTTAACTACAATTTCATCTTTGCCGGGTTCTATTGGGCTTCCTGAATACGTTTGGTTATTCACTTTAATCGATGCTTTAGCCATACTGCCTGCTACATAGCGGAAGGTCACACTCTGCGTACCCACATATTTCTTAATTCCGCTCACTGTTGCTGTGATTTCTGCGCCTACGGGAATAATATCTTTTTTATCAACAACTTCTCCTTCTGCGCGCACTACAACAATCGGCTTGCGATTCACCATTTGAATAACGGCAACATCTTTCGCATATGTATATGCAATACTTCTGTCATAGTCAGTACCTGCAGCCAGTTTTTTACCATTTGCGTCCGTTAAAACAATAGAGGGTTTACAAATACCGGCCTTATTCTGATAAACAACATCTGCCGCTTTCATTGCAACTAAACTGATATCACCTTCTGCAATGGTATATTTTACAGATACACTGCCTTTGTAATTTCCCTTTCCCGTAACCGTTACGGTAGGTGCTTTTTCAGCAGTTTTATCTGCAATTGCATTATGGTTAGAATACTTTAATGTATAATCCTTTCCCTCTGTTAATACAATACTTCCTAAATCATTAGTATATGTTACAACAGGCTTAGGAGTTGATCCGCCCTTGACATAACTCTGCACACCAATATCAGCAACATCAATATTGCCGTTTACGGTATTAAAATCATACGCTGTAATCTTATAGGTCTTCTTAAGGGTTCCTGTAAATCCGTTGATACCGGTAAAAATAATACTTGCGGTTCCAACCTTGTCATTACTCTTATAACTTACGGTATAGTCCCTGCCCTCTTTTAATGTCACCATCTGTGCCGCATCATCATTACCAATGGTATATGTCAAGTCATATTCCGACTGCTCCATCGCTCTTCCGTCATATACCATAGTAGTATCCAAACCTGACACTTGTGCCTTACTAATTGCAAGACCGGTAATTTTATATGTTTTCTTTACAGTTCCCGTATATCCACCCTTACCGGTAAAAATTACTGTAGCCGTGCCGGCTTGAGTATTATTCTGATACTCAACAGTGTAATCAACATCTTCTGTCAGGTAATGAATTTCTGCATTTGCTCCGCTGCCGGTTGTATAACTGAAGGTGATATCCTGCTCAACAGCACCTTCTGACCAGGGAAGTGATGATACAAAACCATTCAGTTTCATCTTACTTAATGCAGTTCCTGTAATATTGAAGGTAGTTGTTCGAGTGCCTGTATACTCACCTAAACCGGTAATAGTTACAGTAGCCTTACCAACCTCTGTATTATTTGTGTATTCCACTGTATAATCAGTACCTTCCACAAGTTGCACTGTACCATTCATCAATTTTATTTCCGGTTCAATAGCCGTACCTGTATATTTCTGACTCTTAATTGCAGTCAGCTTCATTTTACCTACTACATATTTTTCAGTAATAATCTGATTAAACGTAGTAGTTCCCGTATAATTACCCTTACCTGTAATGATGACCGTATGGGTTCCCGGCGCTTTAAAAGCGTTACTGTCATAATCATCTGATTTACTATCGGTTCCGGGATATGTATATGTATAATCCGTACCCTTCTTCAAGGTAACAACTTTACCATCCACCAGATATGTAACTGTAGCGGTTGCCTTCTGAACCTTTTCGTTATACGGAAGCGTCACATCCAAAACAGTTGCTTCACTTAAATCCAAAGGCAATATTGTAAACGTTTTGAAAATTGTTCCTGCATAGTTGCCTTTACCGGTAATCGTTATGGTTGCAACACCGGCTTTGGTATTATTAGAATATTTCACGGCATAATCCGTTTTAGGTTGCAATAATGTCTTATAATGATATACATGTAAATCGGCAAATGTAATTGCACTTCCTGTATAATCACACGCATCTGTTACACCCGCAACCCAAAGTTCCTGAGGTACCTGTGAAGCATCCGTAAATCCGTATTCCGCCTTGTCTGTCTCTGTAATATCTCCCCAGTTCTGAGATTCATCTTTTACGGTATATGTAACGCTAATAACATCACTACTGTTGCTTTGCTCTTTTACCGCAATTGCATAAACAGTAATATCTGTATCAATTACAATAGCATCCTCATATAAAATGCCATTATCAGATGAGACATTTAAACCGATTGCATCATCAGTTGTATAATAAATCTTCGCGCCATTGGTTTCTGTTGTAAGATGAAGCTTGGTTCCAACCTTTACTTCACTACCATCCGATATGCTTGCAACCGGCGCATCAACCGTATACTTATATTTCCAACGGGCATATAATGTCTGATTGTCTAAAATCTTAACAACCGTTTCCGCAGTAACCTCTTCTCCGCCTTCTTTAGCAGTATACCATCCGTCAAAAGCGCAACTCGCCTTCTCCGGAATCGGTAATGGTCCATAAGTACTGTCATACACTGCAATGAATTCATCCGCATCCAATACTCCGCCGTCGGTATCAAAGGAAATAACATAACGATTAGCTTCATATCTTGCATTTAACGCATGATCTCTTGCCATCGTCACCACACTGTCTGCAGAAATCAATTCTCCTCCTGTTTTATCGGTATACCAACCGCTAAAGGTATAACCCGTCAATTCAGGGACAGGCAATTCACCATATACACTTCCAAATTTTACATATGTACTTTTCGGTGTAACGCTACCATCCCCTGCAGATAAAATTACTAAATATGTTTTCGCCTGCCACCGGGCATACAAAGTATGATTTCCTGCAGTTTTAACAACCGTGCTTGCTTTAACAGTCTTTCCATCTTCCGAAAACCAGCCCATAAATGTATAGCCTTCTCTTTCCAGTTCAGGCAATTCACCATATGAAGCATCATATGTAACAACTCTCGTTGTTTCAGACAATTCTGCACCTTGTGCATCTAAAGTGACTGTATATTTATTTACATCCCAATGCGCATAAAGCGTCTGCTGGGACGTGATTTTAACAACAGTAGACGATGTAAACTCTGTTCCGTCTTCCTCTGCGGTAAACCAACCCTTGAACGTATATCCTTCTTTCACAGGTACCGGCAACTCACCCAGGACTGCATCATAAGTAGCAAGCAACTCAGGAGTTGTCACGGTTCCACCGTTGGCATCAAAAATAATACGATATGAGTTTGGTGTCCACCTTGCATATAAAGTCTCATCACCTGTCGTTTTATAAATAGTATCTGCCGTAATTAAGGTTCCTGCCGAACTGTGATTATACCAGCCCTTAAACGTATATCCGGTTCTTGATACAGCAGGAAGCTCTCCATATGCCGCATCAAATGTGACTGTTTTGCTATCTATTGCCTGTGCTCCCGAATGATTGGCATTAAACGAAACCTTATATGTATTAGCACTCCATTTTGCATACAGCGTAATATCTTCTGTGAGTACATCATTTGCAAAATCCCAACGTGTCGTTTCATTCTGAACCGATGCAGAGGTGAACCATCCTCCAAATGTATATCCTGATTTTACAATCATACCGGGTTCAGGAACATAACTACCTTCCAGATAATACTGTTCTGCTATCTTTGTGTCACAATTGGTAACATATTCCACTTTTATACCATATTCACTAATATCCAGAAACTCATTTCCGTAAGTTTCAGCATAAGTTTCGGCAGCACTGCCGGAATATCCCATAATGGTAGTTGTTGTTTCAAAAGCATATTTTCCAATCTTTGAAATAGTTTTGGGCACATAAATCTGCGCAAGACTCGTACATCCGCTAAATGCATACATATCAACGGAAGTTACGGTCTCCGGAATAACAAAACCGGTCATGGACTCACATCCCCAAAGAAAATCTTCCGGTATTGATGTGATTTTACTTGTAATGGTCAGCTGTTCCAGTTCATAGCAAGATTCAAACATTCCTATGGGGAGTGTTGTGACATTTGCATGTATCTCTGCCGACTTTAATGAATAACAACAGTAAAATGTCTGTTGTCCAATAGATGTTACACTTTGAGGAATTACAATCTCTTCCAAACCGGAGCATCCCCAAAAAGCATAATCTGCAATTACTTTTAAGTTTGCAGGCAAATTCACGTTATCCAAACTGTTGCAATTACAAAACATTGACCAACCAATTGTTTCCAATTCATCAGACAATTCAACAGTTTTAAGAGCATCACAATCCAAGAATACAAAATATCCAAATTCTTCTACGTTACCATTTATACGAACATAGGTTAAGTCATCGCAATTTGAGAATGCGTTTTCGCCAATAGCAGTTACACCTGCCGGGATATCTGCTTCCGCTATAGCAGTTTGCTCAAAAGCATATTCTCCGATACGTGTTAATGAATCCGGGAATGTACACTGTTTTAAATTAGTGCAACCCTGAAACGCATAGTTTCCGATATTTGTAATACCATTGCTCATTACCACCTCAGTAATGGATGTAGCATACGCATACCAAGGGTATTCTGCAGCGGTGTCATATGAAGTCATTGCTCCTGTGCCATTCAATGTAAGAACACCTTTGGAATTTAATGACCAGGTAATATTATTTCCGCAAGTACCTGTGGTCACTGTATATTCAATTTCACTAATCTCTCTTGCTTCAATTTCACTGTCCAGATATTCATTACAAACAGCAATTGCCCGGATGGTATATGTACCATTCACTTCAAAACTTCCGGTATACAGATAGCTTCTGGTATCCGCTTCCGTCGGTTCTGTTCCGTCCAATGTATAAAAAATCTGCGCATTTGGTGTTGTTGAAACAATAGTGATTGTATACGCATCCTGATTTTTAATAATATTAATAGCCGGCTTACTTACCTGTTGTGATACTTCAGGCAATTTTCTGGCGGTACTTCCCGAAGAACCACTGTCCAATGTACAAGCAGGCAAATAACTTAACCACTTATCTTCCTCTATATGAGAATCCCCACTGAATATATCATCATTTCTCAAATAATAGTTGTAGTATGTAGCTTGATTTTGTCCATCCCAAGTACAGTCGATATTATACCATGAGTCATTTACTCTGACCTTATTCCACGCATGCCCATCACTGGTTACACCAAAAGCATCAATTCCCGCACCATTACTTACCCAGCCAAATGCCTTCGCATATCCGGCACAAACAGTCTGATCCATACAAAATACACTGTAAGCAGTCTGTGTAAAAGCAACTGCTTCCTCTTCATTCGTGATTGCACTGTCTCCTTCAAGAATATCATAATTATAATTTACTTTATTACAAATCAAATCATGGATGGTCTTGACTTTTTCCTCTTCCGTACTACACGCATCGATTTGTTTATACCAGTCTTCCAGCAAGGTGTTAATGGCATTTGTAATCTCTAATCGTTCCGTGCCATCCACAAACTTCTCATAGCCCATAATTGACACTGAAATCTGCGTGGAAGATACACTGCGAAATATACCGCCGCGCAAATAGTAATACTGGGGATGTGAATAAATAAACATCGCAACTAGTTCACTCAAACGTTCTTTTGTAATGGAAGTAGTTTTAATTTTGACATATTCCGTCAGATAATATGTATCTGTTTCATAAACATATACCGTAAGATCCTTATCCTGTACAAGATAAGAATTGCACATTACTTCCAGTGCATCCCATAACTTTTTCTCATCTGCGGATAAACGATTATATATATAATAATTGGAATATTGATCCCAGTCATGATCGGCTGCGCTGTCAGCATAAACAATAGGTGCCTCCTCAACCTCCAGCAACAGTTCGTCTGCATCTATCACTTCGCCTTCGATATCTTCCAAGTCAATTTCCACAACCTCAAATTCCATGACGTCATCATAATCAACTATCGCCGCATCTTCATACAAAGGTATTTCTTCTGCAATTATCTCCGCATCTTCAGACTCCGACTCTGTTTCTTCCGATTCAGCATCTGCCGACTCTGTTTCTTCCGCTTCGGCACTTATTTCATCATCTGTTGATAAATCATCTGTCACCGGTTGTATTGCTTCGTCCTCATCCGAAACAATAATATCTCCCGCTTCTTCTGCATAATTATCATATCCCGTAGCCAAAACAGGCATATCCAAAGATATTACAATCATACTGATTGCAAGAATAAAACTTAATGTCCTCATTAATCTTCTCTTCATAAACGGCACCTTTCTTTCGTGTCAATTTTCCCTATTTTATATTATAGCACTTTTGTAGTTTTTTGCATCTGTTTTTTCGTATAACGATTGCAAAATATTACTTAATTACCATCTTCACATTCTGAATATATTTTCAATCCGCCTTCTTGCATTTCAATTGTAACCGCACCGGAATAATCAGTCCTCACTATCATACTTTCAACCGATGCCAAATACTCTGTTACATCTGTATGCGGATGCCCGTATACATTATTCTCCCCACAGGATATCACCGCCACCGCAGGATTAATTACCTGAATAAATTCTTTTGTATTCGCTTCAATCGCCGAACCGTGATGCCCTACTTTTAACAACGTTACATCTTCTATTCCTTGCCGGACAATGCTACGTTCTGCCGTCACTCCGGCATCCCCCATAAAAAGTGCATCATACTTACCGCACTCCACATACAGAACCAATGAAGCAGCATTTTCATCCGGATAAAATAAATCTATATCCGGTGATAATACCGTAATTTTGATTTCCTCACACTCCGGCACTTCTCCGCCATCCAGCATCATTACTTCAATACCGCATTTTTTTGCCAATGTAATAATATCCCCAAATTCTTTTTCTAACTTTTTAGGAATATATAACTTACTCACGCTAACTTTCGCTATGCCATCATTTTCACACATCTCCCTGAATGCACTTGTGTGATCCATATCCGGATGAGTCAAAAACCACCCGTCGATTTCATCAATGCCTCTATACTTTAAAAACGGCATTAATGTGTACTTCCCCAAATGTTCTTTTGATGTACTTCCGCAATCTATCAAAAAAATCTCTTCTCCGGTTTCAATGCAAACACCATCCCCTTGTCCCACATCCAAAAAGGTAATACGACAATCAAAACGCTCCGGTAATGCAAAAATAACAATCAATAAAATCATTATCGTAATTTGCGCCATACGAACCCTTATCATGGTTATACGAAGGCTTTTTTGTACACGTATATATTCCTCCGGTCTGCCCTCTGCATAATCGTTTTCACTGTACAAGGATTGAATCAATAACTTTCTTTTTACTTTTAAAATAATCCAAATCATTATTCCCAGTACAATATAAAAAACAACGATACGCCATATTTCCGGTGCCCCTGTCACATAACTGTTCCCTGGCTGGCCTGCAAATATGGCTAAAATTCTTTCATAGAGCCAAAGAATCATGTGAATCACCATAGCCGACAACTTTGCCGGAAAACTCCAAATTCCACCAAATATGGAGATTACCAATCCCAGTCCTATCAGCACCGGAACAAAAGGAAGCACACAGACATTTGCAAGAAGCGAATAAAGCGGCACTTCATAGTAAGTTCGCATAATAACCGGCACAGTCATATAAGTGACAGCAAAGCTGACCCACAAACCGTCAGCCACTTTCATATGATGTCTATGAATATCAAGAAATGTAGGATAAAGTAATACAATCCCCATTACCGCAAGAAAAGAAAGCTGCACTCCGGCATCAAACATCAGCACCGGTTCCCAAACCGCCAGACAAGCCCCTGCAAATGCCAGAGAAGTTAACTTATCATGACTTCGATAGAATATCGGCGCCACCAAACCAAAGGCAAACATCACAATCGCCCGGAATGCCGAAGGCGGCATACCAATCATAACGCCATAGAAAATAATAAAAATCAGACTGATTACAACAGCTGCCACAGGCTTCATCTGTAGCTTTTTCAGTAGTTTATATATACATCCTCCAATCATCGAAATATGCAATCCGCTGATTGCCAGAATATGATAGATACCCACTTCCCTATAGAGTTCCTTAGTTTCTGTCTCCATAAGGCTTTTATCACCAAGAAGCATTGCTGACATAATCCCTGCATCTTCCGGTATAAGATAACGCTCAAGCTGCCTTTGGGCATACCTGCGGACTTCATCCAACCCTTGCACCATATAATCAAATTTTTCTCCGCAGGAAAGTATTTCAGCCTCATACATTACATAATCATAGCCCTTGCTTTTATAATATATATTTGCATCAAATTCTCCCGGATTACGGGCACTTTCAGGCAACGTCAAAAAGCCCTGCACTGCCACCGCTTGTCCAAGTTTAAAATCTTCCTTTGCCTTCACATAACATCGGACTCCTATGGAATTATCATTGTTGATTTCTTTGGCAGAATCGCCGTAAAAATAGATTTCTGATAAATAAAGAATTGTCCGTTCGTTTCTGACTTCCCATGCATCAATCCGCCCCTGCAGGGTAACTGCCGTTTCAGGCAGTTCCCGTGGCGGTAATATTTTCTCACCTATATAGTGTTTTGCAATGCATACGGCAATAATCAGAATACAGAACAGCATAAAAGGTCTTTTGATTCTCATTCTGACTTTCCTGTTTAAAATACTATATTTCTTATTCCTGGTTTGGCTTATCTTCCACCAAATCAAGATTTCGTCCGAATGTAGTATTAAGGTTCATACTTTCACGATAACTGATTTGACTCTCTCCGTTTACGAGAATCTGAACCTTATTGACATTGTCCAGCTCTACCAATGAATTAACAATGGAATAAATGGTGACTTCCGAATTTACGGAATATACTTGAGTTAAAAATGTCTCATCCAAATTCACATAACAGGTACCATCATTTACCGTTACATTAATCACCTTTGTAGAAGGATTTACGGTAGGATTCCCCTCCGTAGGCCCGGGGCCGCTGATTAATTGCTCCATAACCAGCTTTTCCAAAGAAACATTGGTATTGTACTCTACCGTACGATTAACGGGAACCAACGCAGTCCCATCGCTGTTTGCAAAATATAAACAAAGCGTAACTTCCTGATAATCATTGATTTCCGTGCCCGCATTATCAATAAACTGGCCTGAATTCATAGCCCCTACAAGAATGCCTGCATAATCAATCATCGGTTCTCCTTCAATTTCAAACTCTACCGTTTCAATTCCATCTATTTGTGTTACCGTTCGCACAATAGCTGCTCTGACAAGAATCTCCGTGGTAGGAGGCATATCCTTATACGTTTTGGCAAAATCGATAATCAATTTATTTTCATTGATTCTGCAGGAATAAATATCAATACCGGAAGAAATCGAAGCCTTCAGTTTACTGTCTTCGGGTTCTCTCTTCATTACATTCAAAACCTCTGCCACTGCATCGGTTTTATCCGTAGAAAGTAACGCATAATCAACTGCTGCTATAGCGGTTTCTTCACGGTTCATATAATAAACCTTTACTATATTCTGTTGTTCCATATTGTCGCCGCCATTTTTGCAGGCACACATCAGGCCACACAGCAGCACAATGACAAACAGTCCAAACCATTTCTTCATAAAATACTCCAACACTACCTATTACTGGATATAAGACAAAGGCACTTTTACCGTAAACACGGTTCCTTCTTCCGGCACACTGCTTACCTTAATCGAACCTCTGTGCATCAAAATTGTACTTCTCGTAATTGCCAGGCCGAGACCGGTCCCTCCGATTTCCCTGGAATGCGACTTATCTACACGATAAAAACGCTCAAAGATATGTTTCTGCGATTCTTCGTCAATACCAAGTCCGGAATCCGCCACTTCAAAAGTAAAAAACTGATGATCCGCATCCAGTGTAACTTTTACCCAGCCTTCCTCGCGATTATATTTAATACCGTTTTCAATCAAATTCGTGATGGCAAGGGATAATTTTACTTCATCCACTTCTGCAACCACCTGACGCTGACTCTCAAAAATTAAATCAATTCCCTGCTCCTTGGCAAGGGGCATCAGTCTCTTAAAAATAGACTCCATCAGCTTATTGATATCCACGCTCTCAATATTTAACTCGGAAGCAGTTTTATCCAATTTAACCAGAGAAAGCAAATCGTTGATGATTTTATTCTCTCTGTCGATTTCATTTACGATATCCGACATAAACTCTTTATACAGCTCTACCGGAACATCCTCCTGGGTATTCAAAGAATCCGCCAATACCTTAACGGAAGTAAGCGGTGTCTTTAATTCGTGGGACACGTTGGATACAAACTCCTGACGGGAATCATCCAATACTTTCATCCGCGCCATCAACTGATTGAACGCATCCGCTATATGCTCTAATTCCGTATAATCTTCCGCCACAATTTTATCACTGGTAAATCCGGCCTTAACCTCGTTAATCGCTGACGTCACCTTATCGAAAGGTTTCATAATTTCCCTGGGCACCGCAACCGCAATTCCGAACACAATAATCAAAATTACAATGGCAATCAAGACCGCCTGTCTGTCCAGAATCTCTTGATTATTTACAATACTGTCCGCCGATACACTGGTTAAAATAACTCCCACTACCCGCTGCTCTTCATCAACAGTCATTGTAATCGGCACCGTCATTTCTATGTAGTTGTTGTTATCATCATAATTGGTGATACTCTCGCCCTTAAAACAACGGATTACTTCTTCCGAAATAATGGTTTTACCCTGACTGACATTATAAGTATCTTTGATGACATTAAAACTGTTGTTGATAATCAATACTCGACCGTCATACAGATTGGACAACATATTCAGCTCAGCATTTACGACTTCGGAACGCTGGTCTTGAAGATAATCATACGTAATCAAGTGGTCTGCAAGAATTTTAATCTGATTCTGCACATCCAAAGTACGCACTTCCAAAGCTCTGTTAAAATAACTCTGCATAATGCCGAAACGCATTACCAGACAACACAACAAACCTACCAACATAATAATCAGTCCCAGTCTGAATTTCAGGCTTCGAAGTATGGTGATTTTATTCAGTTCGCTTTTGATTCGTCCGAATAAATTCATATTCTATCATCCTTTATAGTAATATCCCTGTCCCCATTTAGTGCATACATACTTAGGCTCACTTGCCTTGGGTTCAATCTTCTCACGAAGACGTCTTACATGCACGTCAACCGTACGTACGTCCCCCGGAAAATCATCTCCCCAAACCGCACGTAAAAGTTTCTCTCTGTCATATACTTCATCCGGATGGGTCACCAAAAGTTCCAGCACATCAAACTCTTTCGCAGTTACATTGATTTCCTTACCGCAGATATGCAGACGCTTGCAATCTCTTTCCATACGGATATCGCCGGATACAATCAAGTTCGGATTTCCTTTCTTGGGCGGGTCTAAGCGACGCATAACCGCCTTCATTCTGGCTTTCACCTCTAATACATTAAAAGGCTTGGTAATATAATCGTCCGCACCGTACTCAAGGCCCATAATTTTATCCATATCATCGCCCTTGGCGGTAAGCATAATAATCGGCACATTGGAATATTCACGAATCTGCTGGCAAACCTCCATACCTGACAATTTCGGCAACATAATATCCAATAAAATAATATCGTATGCGGTGTTGCGTGCCAGCTGCAACGCTTCCTCACCATCATAAGCACAATCTACTTTAAAGCCTTCCTGCTCCAAACTGAACTTCAAGCCTTTTACGATTAACTTTTCATCATCCACAACCAAAACTCTGTTACCCATTTTACACTCCGCCTTTCTCTTCCAACCTGTATATCTATAAAATTCATTTGCATTCTATGTACGGACTGACCCGGGCATAAATGCCCTCTTTGATCCCCGGCACCTGCATTAATTCTTCCGGACTGTCAAATCCGCCCTTTGCATCCCGGTACTTGATAATAGCCTCAGCCCTGCTTTCGCCGATTCCGGGAATTTGGCACAACTGCTCCGCATTCGCTGAATTAAGGTCAATCAAACCGCTTCCTGTGTTAACTTGCCCTTCCCCGATAAAAGGGATCCGCACCTGCTGTCCGTCTGCGATTTCTTCCACCAAATTTACAATTTCCCGGTCCGCTTCCTCATCAAAACCACCTGCTGATAAAACCGCATCATTGATGCGACTTCCCAGCGGCAATTCATAGACACCCGGTGTTGCTACCGCACCGCATACGTGAACCCAGATTGTTTCGTAAGTTCCCGATACGGACGCCATCGCCGCATTCCCGGTTTCCAATGCAGTGATGTCTGCATCTTCCGTTATTTCGTCTGCCTGCACATAATCTTCTTCGTCCAGTAATAACTCCGTATCCGCGCACGCCGAACACAGCATTGCAACAAGCAAAATTAACCCTGCAATCTTCCAAATTTTTATATTCATTTTGTCAGTTTCCTTTCGTATTTTATACAAAAGTCCCTCAAACTGACCGCTATTTTCAGTTTAAAATAAATCCCCGCTTATTACAAGATAAAATGCCGAAAATTTTCGGCATTTTTCATCGACAATTCTTTTACCACTTAAATAAAATTACCCCGGCAATGGCAATCGCCATTCCAATCACCTTACGCCATTCCAAAGGTTGTTTATCCACACCAAACATTCCAAGCAATTCGATTACATAAGCAACAAGCAACTGAGATATTACAATAAACATAACCGCCTTGGCAGGCCCCAGCATCTCCATGGCTTTGATGACCGTAACCGTGATAAAAGCACCGATTACGCCGCCAAGCAACATATACTTCGGCTGAACTAAAAGCAGTGACGTTACCGGAGTACGCTCCTTAATAAGCCATGCTGCAACACATACAATTAATGCCGTCAGTTGCACAAATCCGCTGGCCAGCCACATCCCTGACGTTTTCGTCACCTGCGTATTAAAAACTCCCTGCACACTCATAAGCGCACCGGATAAAATTGCAATCAAAAAACCGATCATTTTGCACCTCTCTTTTTTCTTTAGTGTGTTCAAAACAATCGGTTTTATTCTTTGTAATTATGTTCGAATTTTCAGGCATCTTTTACTGCCGTTTTACTCATCCTTAATATAGCTTTCCTGAACGACGGGCGTTTCCAGTTTCAGTTCATTTACTTCCTCGCCGGAAATCTCTTTTTTAACCTGAGACGACAAGGACATCAATTCGCTGTTAACATCGCCACCGTCCCAAATATTGGTATAACACATTTCCGCAAGAATCCAGTAATTACTGTTTTCAACGATTTTGGGAAGTGCCACGCTGTTTTCATAACAGGTCATCATATCAGCCATGGCAGGAACGGGATATTCTTCCAGGTAATGTGCACACAATTTGCCGGAACGTGCATATAAGTTGTTCACATAGTCGCAAGTAATAAACCGGGCAAAATCCTCAGCAACTTCCTGCTTTTCACTGTATTCGTTGACCGCAACCACCGTTGTAACAGATAAAGGTTTAAACTGCAGATTCTCATTTAACATTTCAATGGATACGACACCGTATTCTCCGGTAAAAGTTCCGTCCGTTTTGGCTTTCTCCAAGGTGTTTAACATACTTGTTCCGCCAATGGTAAACATCACTTTACCGCCGACAAAATCTTCTACCACGCCCTCATAATCCACTTCTTCAGCCTCGATAGAGAAGAACTGGTTAAAATCCTGGTAAACGGACAAACAATACATGGCATCCGTATTGTAAATATCAATCTCTTCACGGTTATCGCCGTGCACACCGCCCATATTCATATAGGCGCCGGCAAAACCGTAGTTATACATAACGTCCGCCACATCCCACAAAAGGAAAGTTTCCATATTCTCTGCAGGATCGTAGGTATTGGCAAATTCCAGCAACTCAATCATGGAAGCAGGCAGAATTTCATCCTTCTTTGCAAGCACCTGCTCTTCTGTGATTTCTGCACTTTCCTCAATTTCATCTGCAGTCACTTCCGAATCCGGTTCGGCACCTTCTTCCAATTCCTCCATGGCCTCTTCGCCTTCAGCTTTATTTCTTTCGGCCTCAATTGCTTTTCCCGCCATTTCGGTCAAATAGGTATCATTATAAAAGAATGCCGCTGTTTCGTAAGTAAACGGGTAGCCAAGAATTTTATCATTATAGGTTACCGCATTCAAAGCAATCTGCGGATAGTTACCGGTATTCAACACCCCGTTTGGATCCTCCATAGGGGTAGCAAGTCCCGCAAGTCTGGCTTTCTCAAGAGAATCACTATTCACAATGTAAGCATCCGGCCCTTCCGTACTATGCAAGGACGCCTCCTGGATACCTTCCAAATATTCCAAACCGGAAACCATTTTCAGGCTCACCGCAACACCGGTCTGCTCCTGGTACGCAATCGCCGCCTCATTTAAATATGCCGCCATTGCTTCGTCCGTATACCATACGGTTATATTATGAACTTTCGTATCTCCAAGATGATTATCTTTTGCCCGTGGCACATAAACTCCTGCGCTTACTGCCAGAAGTACAACGCAACAAAGCAAAATTATGGATAGTACTTTTTTTGACATATTTCCTGTGTTCCTTTTTTACTTATGCATTCGCTGCGAATGACTCATCCAAAATGGCAATCATGCGGTCCACATCAGCCTCTGTAATGGTAAGGGGCGGAAGAAAACGAATGATATTGGTTCCTGCGTTAATTAACACAAGGCCTTTTTCCAATGCAGTATTAATAATTGCCGCAACCGGTTCCTTGCATACAAGCCCCTGCATAAGTCCGGCACCTCTGCGCAATTCCACCACATCATATTTTGCTGCTATTTTATCCAATTCCGTTTCAAGATATGCGCCGACTTTCTGTACATGTGCGCAGATATCTTCTTTTTCAAAAATTTCAAATACTTTGGTAATTGCCGCACCAACTAATGGATTACCGCCGTAAGTACTGCCGTGGTCACCTGCCACCAATGAACTGTCAGCCACCTTCTGTGTCATAAGAAATGCACCTACGGGCACACCGCTTCCAAGTGCCTTGGCTGTAGTCATAATGTCAGGGCGGATACCAAACTTCTGCCATGCAAACATATAGCCGGTTCTACCCATACCGCACTGTACTTCATCTAAAATTAATAAAATATCCTTTTCATCACAGAGTGCACGTACCTTCTTTAAGAAGTTCTCTGTTGCGGGAGTAATACCGCCTTCCCCCTGTACGGTTTCCATGATAATCGCGCAGGTTTTATCCGTTACCTGCGCCAAAACGCTGTCAAAATCATTGATTTCGGCAAACTTAATATTACCAATCATAGGCTGAAATGCTTCACGGTATTTCGGAGTTCCCGTTACAGACAAAGCACCCATGGTTCTGCCGTGGAATGAATGCTCCAAGGCAATGATTTCATGATCTGTCCGACCGTCCTTGTTATACGCATATTTTCTTGCCGCTTTGATAGCACCTTCCACTGCTTCCGCACCGCTGTTTGTAAAAAATACACGGTCTAATTTAGCCGCCTTGGTCAAAGCCTTGGCTGCCGCAATGGCAGGCTCGTTATAGTAATAATTTGAAGTATGTGTAATTTTATCAATCTGTGCTTTTAAGGCATCGTTGTATTCTTTGTTGTTATAGCCTAACGCAAACACGCCGATTCCTGATACAAAGTCCAAATATTCCTTGCCATTTGTATCATATAAACACACGCCGTCACCGTGGTCAAAAACCACCTGAAAACGGTTATAGGTGTGAAGCAGAACGGACTCTGCTTCGTTAATCATATTCTGCATAATATTCCTCATTTCTGAACGATTCATTGTGAAGCAACGACGCAAACATCAAATTTGAGTCTGCCATAAAAACAATTTGCTTTCGCTCAATTAGTTTTCGTAATTCAAAGGATCTTCATCTGCAATAATCGCAGTACCGATACCTTTCTTAGTAAAGATTTCAAGCAAGAGACAGTGGGGCATACGACCATCCAAAATATGGACTCTGCTTACACCGCTTTCAATTGCTGATGTACAGTTATTCAACTTAGGTAACATACCGCCACCGATAATACCACTGTTAATTAATTCATGCGCCTGGGATGCGCTGATTCTTGAGATAAAAGAACTCTTATCGTTGATATCACGATACAAGCCCTCAATATCGGTTAAGAACGCTAACTTCTCTGCACCTACAGCCTTGGCAATTTCACAAGCCGCATCATCTGCATTGATGTTATAGCTCTGGAAATTATCATCCAAACCGATTGGTGCAACGATGGGAAGGAAATCCTTTTCCAATAAATCATATAAAATCTTGGTATCCACAGACTTAATATCGCCTACAAAACCGATATCCTTGCCGTCGGAATACTTCTTATCTACTTTTAAAAGTCCGCCGTCTTTACCGCTAATACCTACAGCCTTAACACCAAGTTCCTGTACCATTGAAACAAGACTCTTGTTAACTTTGCCAAGCACCATTTCTGCGATTTCCATGGTTTCCGCATCAGTTACACGAAGGCCGTTTACGAATTCGGGAGTCTTGCCTACCTTGTCTACCCAACGGCTGATTTCCTTACCGCCGCCGTGTACGATAATCGGCTTAAAACCAACTAATTTCAGAAGAGTAACGTCAGCGATAACTTTCTTCTGCAATTCCACATCAGTCATTGCGCTTCCGCCGTATTTTACAACGATGATTTTACGGTTGTATTTCTGAATATAAGGAAGGGCTTCGATTAAGACATTCGCCTTCGCCAATAACTGTTCCATATCTTTTTCCATTACTTCTACCTTGCCTTTCATTTCGCAGAATAATCTGCTTTTATTTTATCGTGCGGATAAGACCGCCTGCTTCTTCTTTTTATTTATGAACGATAGTCCGCGTTAATTTTAACATAATCATAGCTCAAATCACAACCCCAAGCTGTAGCTTCTTCGGTACCGTTTTTCATATCTACCACAACGGTTACTTCGGGCTGGGATAAAATTACAGTTGCTTCTTCCTCGCTATAGTCGGTTGCAACGCCGTCTTTGTAAATCTGAATGCGCTTTCCGCCGCCTTCAAAGAACAGCTCCAACTGCTCCGGATCAAACTGCGCTCCGGAATAACCAAGTGCACAAAGAATTCTTCCCCAGTTTGCATCGTGTCCGAAAATTGCCGCCTTGGTAAGGCTTGAACAGATGACAGACTTCGCAAGAATTCTTGCATCTTCCTTAGTTTTAGCATTGATAACCTTTGTTTCAAAAAGTGCGGTTGCTCCCTCGCCGTCGCCTGCCATCTTTTTGGCAAGTGTCATATTCACATAGTGAAGCGCTTCCTTAAACTTCGCATAGTTTTCATCTTCTGCTGTAATTTCCGCATTACCTGCACAACCGTTTGCAAGTACAAGTAAAGTATCATTGGTGGAAGTATCACCATCTACGGAAATCATGTTAAAAGTATCCACCACGTCTTCTTTTAATGCCTTGGTTAAAAGTTCCTTGCTGATTGCCACGTCGGTAGTTACAAAACCTAACATGGTACACATATTAGGGTGAATCATACCGCTGCCCTTGCACATACCACCCATTGTAACGGTTACGCCGTCTATGTCAAAAGATACTGCCACTTCTTTCGATACGGTATCTGTGGTCATAATTGCTTCTGCTGCCATAAGCCCTGCTTCAAGGCCGGCCTTCTTAGCAGTTGCAAGTTTCTCAACACCTGCCGCAATGCGGTCCATGGGAAGCTGCATACCAATAACTCCGGTAGATGCCACAAGCACTGAATTCTCAGGTACGTTCAATGCCTTGGAAGCCACTTCTGCAGTTTCCTTACAATATGCATAGCCCTGTTTTCCTGTACAGGCATTGGCAATACCTGCATTCACCACAACAGCATGAACTGCGGGAGAATTGTCAACAATATCCTTATCCCACAATACCGGCGCAGCTTTTACCACATTGGTTGTAAAAGTACCTGCCGCCTTACAGGGTGCCTCGCTGTAAACAAGTGCCATATCTTTTCTGTTCTTATATTTAATTGCCGCCTCAACGCCTGCTGCCTCAAAACCTTTTGCCGCGGTCACACCGCCTTTGATTATCTCCATATGTATATCCTCCTACTGGTTAAACTTCTCGATATTTTCTTTATTTAATGTAAAATCATAATAATTCAAGTCTTCTCTTTTGGTCCAGCCGATTTGGTTCCAGAAACGATTGCCGATATCATTCCTTGTAAACGCAATCAATGAAACCTTGTTAATCTTCTCTCGTCGCAATGCATCCATACAGAATACTACCATCTGCTTACCGATGCCCCGCATACGATAATCTTCGTGCACGCATACATGATACATACAGCCTCGTCGTCCGTCATGCCCGCAGAGAATTCCGCCAACAATCTTGCCGTCTACTTCCGCAACCGCACTGGTCGTAGGATTTCGTCGCAGGAAAATCTCAACGCCTTCCCTGGAATCATCCACGCTTCTTATCACAAAGCCTTTGATGCTTAACCATAATGCTTTTATCTGATCGTAATCCTCCGGCGTCATTACACGAATGATTACCTTATTCTTATCTTCCATAATTCTTATCCTCTGGTCGCCTCCGAACTCCGCAATGCATAAAAATACATTTTATACATTCGCAAAAAGAGTACTTTTTCCAATATATCATTGTTATCATATCACTATTTTTGAAAAAGTCTAGCTTTTTTTATAAAAATATTCGCGTTTCTTGCATATTATGCATAAATTTGCATTTTATGCATTATTTTATGCATTTTTATGCAAAATTTTTAAAAAATAGCCTTGATTTTAGAGAAATAGTGTTGTATATTAGCTTTGGTAAGTGCAAAAATGAAGCTGCGAAGCTGTGTTTTATGCATACATACTTTAAATAGTTATAACCTTAATAATATAATTTCAGGAGGATAAAAAAATGAAAGAAAAAGTTGTTTTGGCATATTCCGGTGGTCTGGATACCACAGCCATTATTCCCTGGTTAAAAGAGAATTTTGACTACGAAGTTATCTGCGTATGTATCGACTGCGGTCAGGAAA
>JAZNRI010000069.1:0-6575 GCA_045590655.1 Lachnospiraceae bacterium
AAGAGAAGTAGCCGGTTTTATGAGTATCACACAAATTTTTTATAATTGTTTGCAACCAAAAGTAGCGAAAATGCTACCGCAAGTTGGGTGTAAATCAGCCTGACTTCTGCTATTCTTTATTTGGAGGTGGATATTATGATATTTTCAGAAAAATTATATTTACTAAGAAAAAATAAAGGATATACGCAGGAGGAACTGGCAGAAAAGCTTTGCGTATCGCGGCAGGCAATTGCAAAGTGGGAATCGGGGCAGTCTTTTCCCGATATTGCCAATTTGATTCAAATCAGCGATTTGATGAATGTTACGGTTGACTATTTGGTAAGAGATCAGGAGTGCAGCAGAAAGCCGATAGAAACGGCCGTGGGAGATATAGATAAAATTATTCAGTTCCGCCTGAAAGCCAATGTTAATACCTATGCGGCTTTTATGAATGAGACGGATTCTACCAGATACGATTCTCACGATTATAAGTATGAAGAAGGTGAGTTTACTTATCACGATACCTATCTTGGCGGTGAGCAATTTGCCGGAGAAGAAGGTATATGGAGAAATGGCACCGCCGTATATGCAATGAATTATTTAGGCAGGGTGTTAGGTGATAATTTTAGCGGAGACTTCCTGAAAGAAGCACTGCGTATGGCAACAGCGGAATATCCCTACAGAGGGCCTGAGTTTTATAAGTCCGGGGAATATAGTTATGAGTGTAAAGTGACAGGTGATTTTACATGGTTCCAGGGATATGAAGAAATATATTGCCAAGATGTGAAAGTGTATGAGTGTTATTTTCACGGCGGATTAATGAAATAGTAAAAGCAGGTATTTTTATGCAGACACGAGAAGAAATTTTAAAATACGGACTATCCTTTCCAAATACATATCAGGACGCACCTTTTCGAGATCCGAATTGGCAGTTGGTTCGTGTTCGAGGCAGTAAAAAAGCCTTTTTATGGACCTATGAGAGAAACGGACAGTTGTGCATCAATATTAAAGCAGACCCTGAGTGGAGGGACGTGTGGCGTTCTTTGTACCCGGCAGTACAGCCCGGATATCATCAGAACAAGGAACACTGGAACACCGTAATTCTGGACGGAACGGTTCCGAAAGATGAGTTAAAAAGAATGATAGCGGAGAGTTATGATTTGGTGCAGAAATAATAATGACCGCAGTAATAAAAGAAACAGCTATGAGGTATCAGATATGACATAGCTGTTTTGGTTTTGTTTACATTTTTGATAGCATAAGGTACAAGAATGCTAAAATAAGAATTAATTCTATGAACATTGTAATGACGCCAATAACAATAAGAATAATAACGGCGGCAATGTCCTTTCCTTGAAATTCTTTAATTGTACTTCTCGAAGGAGTCTGGTGATTGAAGTATACATGCACTGTTTTGCCTACATGTTCTTTTTTCTTGGATTCTAAAATACCGTTTATACCACAAAAACAATTTATGTAAGTCGAAGTGCTGGTAATGATTGGCTGATTATTAATCATTACACGTACAATAATGGGATGGCTTGTACTGGACTTGGCACTTGAGAGGGGCCTTGCACTGATATCCACAATCTGTCCTACATAGCAGGGATTCTTTTTAGGGCGGTTAATGCGTACAACATAACATAAAATGCCTAAAGCAATTAAAAGCAGGCCCATATTACAAATACTCCTTTCGATTTTTGTTAATGATAACATGAAGCGGTTTTTCTATCAAGTTGTTTGCTGCTTGACAAAATATTTTCGCAAGCGTATATTACAGTTAAAATAAATAATTCAAATGAAGAAAGACTATGACGAAGACGGTTGGATTATGGAATCTTCAGAGAGTTGGCGTTTGGTGCGAGCCAATGGTGAAATAATGCAGGAACCTATCACTTCTGAGTCGGAAGACCGAAAGCAAAGTTGCAAGTAGACTCTTCCCGTAATGCTGCGTGAAGGCAAAGGACTTGATGGAGTCCGGTGAGTGGCGAAATTTTGGTTTCGCAATTTGAGTGGTACCGCGGGTTTTGAACTCGTCTCAAAGAAATTTGAGACGGGTTTTTCTGTTTTTATAGGGGAAATACAATGTTTACAGTAAAACACAGATATATAAGATTTGTGTTTGCGAAATAATATTATATTAGTTTGATGCAGTTTAAAACGGAGGTGTAAGTAATGAAAAAGACCTATGTAACATCAATGCCAAATCATATCGGTGCATTTTTAAAAGCGAGCAAATGTTTCTCGGCTTTGGGTATTAACATTACACGCGTAAGTTATAACAAGGCGGTGGATTCTCACACCCTATTTATTGATGCGGAAGGCACAGAGGAGCAACTGAAAAAGGCGGATGCAGAGCTTGGAAAAATCGGTTATTTACAGAATGATAAGGAGAAGAACAGCATCGTTTTATTGGAATTTAAGTTGAAAGACGAACCGGGAAGCGTAACGGCAATTCTTATGCTTATTAACGATTTTAATTTTAATATTTCTTACATCAGTTCCCAGGAAAACGGAACGGATTATCAGCTTTTTAAAATGGGGTTGTATGTAGATGAACCGGATAAAATAACCCGATTTTTAAACGAGGCAAAGAAGTTATGTAAGGTGCGGGTAATCGATTATAACAGCACGGAAAAAGTATATGACAACAGCATATTTTATCATAATTATGTAGCAGGGCTTGCCGGAATGATGGGACTTTCGGAAGAAGTGAAGCAGGAACTTCTGGTACACGTCAATCTTGCTATGCAAACGCTGGATGAGCAGGGGCTGTCGCCGTATCGTACCTTTGACAGTATCAGCAAATTTGCGGAATTGTTAGCTGCGTCCAAGGGGGAGCATTTTATCCCGAGAATCACGCAGCATCAAATAACGGACAACACGGATATTACCATCATAGAGCCCCCTTGCGGAAGCAATGTTATGGTGATAAAGAGTCTGGGCGAAGTATTGTTTGTGGATACGGGTTATGCCTGCTATCAAGAGGAAATGATGCAACTGATTTATAAGATTCTTCCGAACTTTGATCATATGAAAAAACGAGTGCTTCTAACTCACGCGGATGTGGATCATTGCGGACTTTTATCGCTGTTTGATGAAGTGATTACAAGTCATAAATCAGCTGCATGCCTAAGCAACGAGTATGAGGGCGTCAGTGGCTACAGAGAGCAGAATCCCTTGCATAAGCCGTATATTAATATTTGTAAAATTTTAACGTCTTATGCGCCTGTAAACCCTTCTAAAATCATCGTGCCTTGGGAAAATAAAGAAGAAATGTCAGAGCCTTTGACACAGATTGGTTTCTTTGATTTTGGTGAATTGCATTTCGAGGTGTACGAGGGTAAGGGTGGCCATCTGCCCGGCGAAATCGTGTTGATTGACTATAAACATCACATTGCTTTTACGGGAGATGTGTATATTAATTTGCGGGGACTGACGCCGGAGCAGGCAGAGTATAATCAGTATGCCCCTATCTTAATGACTTCCGTGGATACGGACCCCGGGCTGTGTGCAGATGAAAGAAAAGCCATTCTTCAGCGCTTGGGTGTTGGGAACTGGCAGATTTTCGGTGCCCACGGCTATAAAAAAGAGTATTCCGTGAATATCTGAAAATATTATGCAAAAAAAGCATAAAAACCTTGTTATTTCCGCATAAAATGTGTAAAATTGATATTTGGTAGACTATGCGCGGATACAATGCATCAAGTGATTGCAGAGCCGACATTTGGAGAATGCCGGCGAAAACTGATTTTATAAAGTGAAATTAGGGTATACGCGAGTTAAGAAATTTAAGGAGAAATAACATGAGTTTAATCAAGAAGCCGGTTACCGGTATGAAGGACATGCTTCCTGAAGAAATGCAAATCAGGGACTATGTAATGGACGAAATCAAGAATACTTACGCAAAGTTTGGTTTTTCACACATTGAAACCCCTTGCGTGGAGCATATAGAGAACCTTTGCAGTAAGCAGGGTGGCGAAAACGAAAAGCTTATTTTTAAGGTATTAAAAAGAGGCGAGAAGTTAAACCTTGAAACTGCTAAGGAAGAAAACGACTTGGTTGACAGCGGTTTGCGTTATGATTTGACTGTGCCTTTGGCAAGATTTTATGCAAATAATGCTGCAAACTTAAACCAGCCTTTTAAGGCATTACAAATGGGTAACGTATGGCGTGCGGACAGACCCCAGAAGGGACGTTTTCGCCAGTTTGTACAGTGCGATATCGATATCTTAGGTGAACCTTCCAACTTGGCTGAAATTGAGTTGGTGCTTGCAACCACAACTCTTCTCGGAAAACTTGGCTTTGAGAATTTTAAGGTACACATCAATGAACGTCGTATCTTGAAAGCAATGGCTGCTTATAGCGGTTTTGCCGAGGAAGATTACGACCAGGTATTTATCCAGCTTGATAAAATGGACAAGATCGGTATCGACGGCGTGAAGGAAGCACTTTTAGGATGTGAATTCGCACCGGAATGTGTTGAGAAGTATATGACTCTCTTCGATAAAATGAATGCCGCGGAAGACAAGCTTGCATTCTTAAAAGAAGAGCTTGGCGATTGCCTGGAAGAAGGTGTGGCTGACAATCTTGCGGAGATTTTTGCAACCGTGGAAACAGCTAAAAAGGCTGACTGCGAGATTATGTTTGACCCCACACTTGTACGTGGTATGAGCTACTACACAGGTACCATTTTCGAAATCGAAATGAAGGAATTAAACTGCAGCGTCGCAGGTGGCGGAAGATATGACAAGATGATCGGTAAGTTTACCGGAAACGATACTCCGGCATGCGGTTTCTCAATCGGTTTTGAAAGAATTATCACCATTCTTTTAGAAAGAGGATTTAAGGTTCCCAACGCTGACAATAAAATTGCATTCCTTTTAGAGAAGGGAATGGATGCGGCAAGAACCGGTGAAATTATCGCCGAGGCACAGGCACTTCGTGAAGAAGGCAAAATCGTTCTGGTAGCCAAGATGAACAAGAATAAGAAGTTCCAGAAGGAACAGCTTATGAAAGACGGTTATACCGAATTTAAGGACTTCTACAGAGAAGCACTGAAGAACTAGTTTAAAGGAGATATAAAAATGGCTGAATCAATGAAAGGCTTAAAAAGAACCCATCGTTGTACTGAGGTAAGCGAAGCGAACCTTGGACAGGTAATTACAGTAATGGGATGGGTGCAGAAGAGCAGAAACAAAGGCGGAATTATTTTTACAGACTTAAGAGACAGAAGCGGTCTTTTACAGATTATTTTTGAACAGGGTGAAAACGGAGATTTCGTAAATGCGGAAGATTTCGAAAAGGCAGAGAAACTTCGTAGCGAATTCGTTGTTGCGGTAACCGGTAAGGTTGTAAAACGTGGCGGTGCAGCAAACGAAAACTTAAAGACCGGTACGATTGAAGTACGCGCAACAGGACTTCGTATTTTATCAGAGGCAGAAACACCGCCTTTCCCTATTGAAGCAAACTCTAAGACCAAGGAAGAGTTGCGCTTAAAGCACAGATACCTTGACTTAAGAAGACCTGATTTACAGGGTAATATCATTATGCGTAGCGAAGTAGTAAATAAGATCCGTAATTTCCTTGCAGATGAAGGATTTCTTGAGATTGAAACCCCGATTCTTATGAAGTCTACACCGGAAGGCGCAAGAGACTATCTTGTTCCCAGCCGTGTGCATCCCGGAAACTTTTATGCATTGCCTCAGTCACCTCAGCTTTACAAGCAGTTGTTGATGTGTTCAGGTTATGACCGTTATTTCCAGATTGCAAAGTGTTTCCGTGACGAAGACTTACGTGCGGACAGACAGCCTGAATTTACCCAGGTGGATATGGAATTGTCTTTCGTGGATGTAGAAGATGTTTTAGATGTAAATGAGAGACTTTTAAAGAAAGTTTTTGAAGATACCATCGGCGTGGAAGTGCGCCTTCCTTTGCCCAGAATTACCTGGCAGGATGCTATGGACCGTTTCGGTTCAGACAAGCCTGATACACGTTTCGGTATGGAGTTACAGAACGTATCTGACGTAGTTGCAGGTTGTGGTTTCAGCGTGTTTACAGGTGCACTTGAAAACGGTGGTTCCGTACGTGGTTTGAATGCAAAAGGCCAGGCAGGTATGCCCCGTAAAAAAATCGATGCCCTTGTAGAATTTGCTAAGGGTTATGGCGCTAAAGGTCTTGCTTACCTTGCAATTAACGAAGACGGCACCTACAAGTCATCTTTTGCTAAATTTATGACAGAAGATGAACTTGCTAAGTTAGTAGAAGCTATGGACGGTCAGCCCGGCGACTTGCTTTTGTTTGCGGCAGACAAGAATAAGGTGGTTTGGGATGTTTTGGGCGCACTTCGTTTGGAACTTGCCAAGACTATGGAATTGATTGATAACAGTAAATACAACTTCCTTTGGGTAACCGAATTCCCTCTTCTTGAGTGGGATGAGGAAGAGAAGCGTTTTGTAGCGGTTCATCACCCGTTTACAATGCCTATGGACGAGGATATTCCTTACCTTGACAGCGACCCCGGACGTGTACGTGCTAAGGCTTATGACATCGTATTAAACGGTACAGAGCTTGGTGGCGGTAGCGTGCGTATCCAT
>JAZNRI010000070.1:0-170221 GCA_045590655.1 Lachnospiraceae bacterium
GTCAAGTGCCGATACGGCACCAGCAATTCTGGGACTGTTGGAAGAGGATGAGTGGCCACAAATAACGACAGAACCATTTTTTAAGAATGATTCCCGCATACATATTGTAAAAAGCTGGATTAGTAAACAGTATAGTGATGAACCGGAGAAGTGGGATGAATATAATTATTCACGATATCGGGTAAAGAAGCTGTTGGAGAAGAAATTAGGAGAAAACGAGTAATTATTTGTAGTGAAATGATGTTATCGAAACCGAGAGAATTTAGTTTTAGCAAAGAGAGGTAAACAAAGAATGCCGTGAAAATGCATTTATGTATTTTCACGGCTGAATTTATTTTTCGGAACATAGGGCGACAGCCCGCGTTGAGGGCGGAATCCGAAGGATTATGCCCGAAATAGCACGGCGAATATCCCAAGGCAACCTTAATTTCCCCAAAAGGGCAAAAATAGGTTTTCAAGAGAGTAAAATAAGACCTTGAGAAGATGAAGAGAATTTGTCTTCTTAGGGTCTTTTTGTTTGTGAAAGACCTTGAAAATACTGGAGATTATGAGATTGAGAGTGCCAATGGAATAGAAATCCGTGGTGTGTTGGAAGAGAAGGGTGAGAAAGTAAAAATTACCCTTTTCGGAAAGTTGGAAGTGCCTGGGGATATATAAAAACCCGCAATCCCTTATTTTACAGGGGTTGCGGGTTTTTTATATGCTTTTGTGACCGCACATTGACCTCAAAATGCCATAAATGATACAATAAATATGCTAATTGGAAAAATAATTGTGGTAAAACAGTTATATAAATATTTTAAGTATATTTGTAGAAGAACAAAAAATACTGAGTCGAGCATTTATGAAATATGATTAATTGAAAATGTAAGATTAATATTAGTTTTTTGAGGGGTGTGTTCTGGAGAGAAGGAGAGCGAGATGCAAGATAAAGAGAAGTGATTTTGGATTAAATGGAGTTAAGACGAATTACAAAGGTATATAAGTTATTGGAAAAATAAGTTACTAGAAAAAGTCATCATTTTGCATACACTAATAAGAGAAAACAAACAAAAAGAATAGATAAATGACACAAGGGTCAACAAAATGTTGACGTGGGGGTTCGAGAATGTTATAATTAAATCTCAAAAGAGGAGGATGGAAACATGTATGCAATGGATTTTGCCCAGGTGGGCGCTAATATTCAGAAACAATTAGACATAAAAGGAATGACACAGCAAAGTTTGGCAGATGCCCTACAGATATCTAAGCAGGTTATGAACAAAATCATTAAGGGTAGCAAGGCTATTAATGTTAATGAACTTGCTAAGATTGCGGAGATTCTTGGTACATCTACAGATGCATTGCTTACTGTATCTAATGAGCCTGTTGTGGCGGAGAGTCTTAGTTTTATGGGAACTATTCACGATGAAGCAACATTGGAACGTGTTAATCTTATTAGGTCTGCAATTGATGAGATTAATATGTTGGAGGAATTATTGAATGCCTAATGAACTAAATGAATTAGAAGTAAAAGAGATAAAAAGATATGCAGTTAGCAAATTGGGTGAGTGCAGAAAAGGAAAAGATATTATAGGAAATCAAATCTTTTCTATTCTTAGTCTTTATGCACGTGTAATTTACTATCCGCTTGGAAAGGATGCTCCATGGGGATTCACCAGAATTAGCGGGTCTAGAAATGATGCGGCTCTCGAAAAGCCATTTGTTGCAATTAATACCTCAATTCCATTGGATTGTCAGGTATTTGCAGCTGCGCATGAACTTTATCATATATGGTATGAGCAGAATCCGGATGTGTTGCCGGCAGACTTGTTAAACGAACAAGATAAGGCAGTTAGTGAAAAAAAAGCAAACAGATTTGCCGCGGAGTTTTTGGTTGATGAAATGCTTCTGAAGCAAGAAATAGATTTATATAAAATCAGTGATATTACAATCAAATCTATTTTGCAGTTATGTGAATTGTTTGTGGTACCATACAGAACTATGGCAAAGCGTTTACGAGAAATTGGTTTGATTTCAGATGATGAATTACAGAAGTTTTTGGACGAGCCTGAGGAATCAATTAATAAGTGCCGTAAAATGTATTCCTTTGTTACGAGAGATCCTGATGAACGTGTTGTGATGGATAATCTGGTCGAATTAGCTGTTACTGCATATGAAGAGGGATATATTACCTATGAAAAATTAGAGCATTTACTTGAACTTAGTAATATGTCTCCGGAAGAACTTGGAATTGGAAAGAAAGCGAATTACGAATTTCCGTCCGATGATGAATTGGTTAGCATCATGGAGGAATGAGTATGATAGATAAAATAATAATTGATGCCGATTTATGTATTAAGCTTGGAGGTCATAAGAAATACACTTTTTTGTATGATATACTTCCGTTAGTGGCTGATAAGATATATATGCATACACATGCGCATGGTGAGGTTTTAATGCCTTCTTCTGCAGTTCAGCAGTTGAGCAAGCTCATATCAGAAAACAAGGTTGTTCTTGTAAATGAGAGTAATTTGAATAGCAAGGATAGAGCGGTATATGATGCGGCATATAAGAATTTGGCAAAGGTTATGATTAATCCTAATAAGCCAAACAAAAACAAGGGTGAAGCATGCTCGCTTGCATATGCAAAGGCCACTGGGATTCCGGTGTTTGCAACAGATGAGACGGATTTGCAACCAATCATAGACAAGCAGTTGAACACGGGTATTGATGATATTACCTGTATTCGTATAGTAGATATTATTATTAAGGCGCGAGATGGCGAAGTGGATGTGTCGCGTAAGGTTGCAAAGGCGTTATGGATTATCGCGGAAAAAAATAAGGACATTTTTGATACAGAAATTTGGCCTGTTAAAGCAGAATAAGTACATATTTAGGAGGCTTTCATTCGGTTGGGTGAAGGCCTTTTATTGGTTGGAAGCGAAAGTCGTAAAATATTTAAAATTACGGATTGGTTTGAAAGGAACAAGGATAAATTATGAACATAAAGATATTCGGTACGAAAAAGTGCAACGACACAAAGAAAGCTCAGCGCTACTTTAAGGAGCGAGATATTAAGTTCCAATTCATAGACATGAGTGAAAAGGAAATTAGTAAAGGTGAATTTCGTAGTGTATGCCAGGCGGTAGGTGGCATCAATGCAATGATAAATGAAGATTGTAAGGATAAGGAGGCACTGGCACTTGTGAAGTATATTTCGGAGGAGCAGAAGGAAGAGAAGCTTCTGGGAAATCAGCAGGTGATAAAGATTCCAATTGTCAGAAACGGAAAGCAAGCGACGGTGGGATATGCACCAGGGGTTTGGAAGAACTGGAGTTGATTAGTGCGAGGAGGAAGTACGAATGTTACCAACAATTAATGAAAAGTCGTTTCTTGAAGTAACGGAAGATGATTTGAAAGTGCTTGTAGAAAATACAGATTATAGGGAAAGTGATTATATAGATTACAAACGTCATTTTGCGTTTTTAGAGGTTGCTAAAGAAAAGAAACAAGAGAAGATTGCCGAATTTCGAAGTGATGTATGTGCTTTTGCAAATTCTGAAGGCGGCTATTTGATTTTTGGCGTGAGTGATGAGAATGGATGTGCATCAGACATCCCAGGTATAGATATTCCAAATGATGATACGGACAGATTTGAACTTGATAGACGAAATAATCTTATGCCAATCAATCCTAGACCACCGTATCTTAAGTTTCATTTTGTTAAATTAGAAAATGGGAAATATGTTGTTATAATTTATGTGAAGCATGATGGTTTTGTACCATACACGCATGTGGTTGATGAGAAGTATTATAATATTTATAAACGTAGTGGAAATCGTAAACAAATAATGACCTACTCGGAGTTGAGAAATATGTTTAATCAATCTATTTCATTAGATAAAGAAATATATAAATATCGAAGAGAGAGAATAGCTTACTATCAGGGAATTGAAGATGATGAAGAACATTCGCATTCTCAATTTCTTATGCTTCATATAATACCGGAAACATTTATAGATTCGAGTTATGATGAAAAAGCAATTGTATTAGAAAAGAGTGGAAACTTTAAGTTTTCGACTATATTTCAAGATTTTGGTTGTGCATTGCGCGCTATACCATGTGTGGACGGATTAAGGTATGTAGGGGACTCGAATTATGGATATAACTCAGAGTGTTACGTATACGATAATAAATCGGTAGAATGCTATTTTCCAATACGACATGCTTTGAATATGGGAAATAGCAAGTATCCTAACGGATATATAGCATGGAAATATGTGTGGGGCAAGATTTGCGGAACAGTTAATGCATATTGTGATGTGTTTAAGCCATTAATGCAAGGTCAAAGAATACTTGTATGTATTTCGATTATAGGATGTAAAGGGGTTTCTAGTACAAGTGAAGAAGAAGGATTCTTTACATTTTATACAAGTACTATAGACCGCAATATACTTATGTGTAGTCCGATTGTATTAGAAGATATTGATTCCGACGAAGCACAAAAGGTTATGAAAAAGAAATTATACATAGAGTATATGTTGTCTATTGGGAAAAAGAATGAGAAAGTTTTGGATCAATATATAAAGGATGTATATCATAAATAAAATATGTTTACAGTAGGTAACGACTGTGCTAGGCTGGTTGCTATCAAGGTGCTATTGCAGAGAAATCTGTAGCAGTGCCTATTCTAATGTCTTGAGGGCACGGTCGTGGGTTCCTGCTGTCAACATATGAGGCTGAGTTATGGTATTATAATAGTGAGATAAAATTTGTTTGTAGATCTTGTCAAGTTTTGACTGATGTAATATAATTTGATAGAAGATCGAAATCAAGTTCGATCTAATAATTATATTAGGTGAAAATATGAAGATAGGAATACTTGATGCAGATTTGATGGATCATGGAACAAGACATCCAAATTTAGCATTAATGAAGATCTCAGGATATTATAAGGAACAAGGGAATGAAGTGAAACTGATTCATCGTTCATATGAAGAGGTCCGTGATTACGATGAAGTATACATTTCGAAAGTGTTTACCTTCTCTAATATTCCGGAATGGATATTGCAATTGCCGCATGTTCATATCGGAGGGACGGGATTTTTCTCAGATGGAGGCGCCAACTTGACTGATGAGATTGAACATCATATGCCAGACTATGACCTTTACAAAGAGTATGTTGAGGAGCAAATAGAGCAAGGTAGAAAGCGTACTGTATTTGCAGATTATCTCGACTATTCTATTGGTTTTACGACTAGAGGGTGTTTTAGAAAGTGTGCTTTTTGCGTTAACAAAAAATATGATAAGGTGTATAGACATTCACCAGTCGAGGAATTTTATGATGAGAGCAAACCATATATCTATTTATGGGATGATAATATATTAGCATATCCTCAGTGGGAGGAAGTGTTGGATGAATTGGAAAATACAGGAAAGCCATTTCAGTTTAGACAAGGAATTGATTTGCGCTTAATGACAGATCGTAAAGCGTATAGATTTAATAATACACATTATCATGGAGATTTTATTTTTGCTTTTGATCATTTAAAGGACAAGGAACTAATTACAGAAAGAGTACAATTGTGGAAAAGGTATTCCTCAAGAATTTGCAAGATGTATGTGTTGAGTGGTTTTGATTCGCAGGATGAAAAAGATATCGAAAGCGTTTTTGAAAGAATTTCTGTATTGATGAAATACGGAAGTTTGCCGTACATAATGCGTTATGAAGAATATAAGAATAGTCGATTTAAAGGAATGTATATTGAATTGGCTAGATGGTGTAATCAACCACAGTTTTTTAAGAAGAAATCTTTTAGAGAATTTTGTATGGCGAATCAAAAATATAAAAAAAATCAGGATTCAAATTGCGCTGCATACCAGTCGATGTTAGATTTTGAACAAGAATTTCCAGAGATAGCAAGTAAATATTTTGATTTAAGATTTGATCAAGAGAATATTTACCTAAAACAGTATGGATATGGCAGAAGGTATGAAAACAAACCACTATGCAGTCACTGTAAGAAAAATGGTATGTGCTGGAATGATTTTTTTAGTGGAGATAAAGAGGTTCAAAGAAAATTTATCAAATTATATTATGAAAAAGAAATAGATTTTCAATGTTTAACTTATGCTAATTCAGAATGTGTAAATGCTGATGCAATAATAGAATGTTTCATGAAGATGCTGTTATCTTATGATTTAGAAGAAATCATTGAAATTATTTGCTCTTCAGATAACTTAGAAACTGTAACTAAAGATAATATTCCTCAGTACAGTTGTATGGATGATGCACTGTATGAAGTTAATAGAATTTTAGTCGAAGCAGAAAAAGAAATGACATTTGAGAGTTTAGGTGAAATTTTGGAAACGAAAAGGGGTGAGAATACAGCCAATCTAATTGCACTAAAAAAATATGGTGAAAATCATGCTAAATTGGCAACGTTGATAGATTTAGCGGTTATCGGGAAAAAAGGAAATCGTTCGAATGTTGAAGTGTCGATATTGGGCAAATATTTTTATGCACTAGATGAAATGTCCCAGAAAGAGCTTGCAAGACGTTTGTTATTAAGAATCCCTATCGTTCAAAACGCCTTCAAAGAGAACAAAATTGAGCAGATTGACACAGATATGGATATATTATCGGTAACAACTAAAAAAAGAAGAAGATCAAATGTGATAAATGTGATAAGATCGATCGTAGAAGATAATGTAAAGTTATCTGAACTAATTAATTTAGATAGCGAGAGATCTTGTTGAACATAATTTTATAATAATAAAATTGGAATCCAGTTATGTGATGAAACAAGAAAACCTTGCAAGGACTCGTATGTTTCAGTGATGTAGTGCGCTACTTCATATAATCACATAACTGGATTTTTGTTTTCTCAATTATATGCAAAGAATAAGCGATGGAGGATAAAAATGGACTACATAAAAATACCGATTAACGATATTGAATTAGATTTAGAAAATCCTAGAATTAAACAGTGGCTAGAAATATATGGAGATGAGATTACTAGTGAAGCAATTGCACTTGCTCTTAGTGCATCTAGTGGATCTGCGTCTACTTCAACATATACGGCATTAAAAGAATCTATTAGAGTAAACCAAGGGATTATTACTCCCATAATCGTGAATCGTTATGCAGATGGTCGTATGGTTGTAATCGAAGGAAATACTAGATTGCAGATATATAAAGAATTTGCGGCAGTTGATCCAGATGGACCATGGAAAGAGATTATAGCAATAGTTTATGATGATTTGCCAACTGAAAGCATTCATGCAATTCGGCTTCAGACACATTTGGTAGGACCACGTGATTGGGATCCTTTTTCTAAGGCGAAATATTTGAATCAATTGAGTAATATTGACAAAATGCCAATGAATATGATTATTTCATTTTGTGGTGGAAAAAAGGCTGAAATTCAGAAATTAATAGAGGCATATACCTCCATGGTTACATATTATTTTCCGATAGCCCAGCAAAATGGAATGGATCCAGACCCCCGTGAGTTTTCTAAGTTTGCCGAGTTACAGAATGCATCTATAAAGCAGGCGTTGTTGATCCACAAATATTCAGAAGCTGACTTTGCTAAATGGGTAGTGAATGGAAATATAGATACTGCTCAAAATGTGAGACAGTTACCTAAAGTGTTAGGAAATAGTATCGCTAAAGATGTGTTTTTGAAAAATAATATTTCAGAAGCAGTCAAACATTTAAATGCAGACGAAAAAGTTTCACAAGGATTAAGTAAGGTGTCTATGAATGATTTAGTAGAGGAACTTATTCGTAGATGTAGGGGGATTGAATACAGCTATATTAAAGCACTTAGAAATGACCCACGATATTTTGAACAGAGAGATAATATGGTGGAATTGGTGGACCAGCTTCAAGAAATTATTGATGAGACAGAAAGGTAAACTATGGAATCACAGGCACACATTGATTTGGTTAACGTTGCATTACAATATATTAAAACCATTATACCTGCAGAGAACCACGAATTAATTCAAATGGATTCTGCGGGTAGTAATAGTGCGATGAAAATCATTGGCAATTATGTGCCTGATATTTATTATAAATATGACGGAAATTTGGTTATTGGTGAGGCAAAAACTATAAATGATTTTGATAGAGTGCATAGTCAAAATCAATTTGAGGCATACATAAATGAATGTGAATTATTTGCTGGAAAGACATTAGTGGTTGTTAGTGTGCCTTGGCAATTGGTTTCTACTGCTAAAAATTATTTTCGTAGAATTAAAATCAATAAAAATATACAAACAAGGTTTGTTGTCATAAATGAAATAGGGAGGTGCTTTGAAGTATGAGTAGGATAATATCTACTTATAACATTAATTATGATGCTAAAAATTCTGCATTTCCATATCAAAAAGAAGCATTTATGGCAATAAAAGATTTAGATTATAGTGCCATATTTCATGAGCAAGGCTTAGGAAAAACAAAGATTGCTATTGATTTGTTGTTGTATTGGCTTACTAAAAGAGATATGGATACAGTAATGATTGTTACGAAGAAACAATTGGTAAAGAACTGGGTGGACGAGTTTTCGGTTCATACACATATCAAACCAAAGGTTTTAAGTAACAATAAAGCCGATAACTTTTATGTATTAAATAGTCCGGTTAAAGTAATTATTACAAACTTCGAAACATTATCGACAGACAAAGAACGAATACTACTTTTTTTAAAGTGCAGAAATGTTGGAATCATTATTGATGAGTCAACCAAACTAAAAAACCCAGAAGCAAAACTTACACAGGATTTCTTTGATTTGGCTCCGTTTTTTAAATTACGAACGATTATAACAGGGACACCGGTTGCAAATAGACCCTATGATATATGGGCACAAGTATTTTTCCTTGATGCAGGTGAGAGCTTGGGGGCGGATTTTAATGAATTCAAGAAAAATACAGACTTAAGCAATGACTTAAATGTGGATGATGAAAAAAGAATGTTGTTTCAAGATGCGGTATCCGATATTTACAAAAAAATTGCACACTTTTCAGTGAGAGAAACCAAAAAAAGTTGTGGAATTGAACTTCCGCAAAAGGAATATGTTACGATTTTTGCACAATTTGCAGAGAACCAATTTGAGATATATAGGAAAGTAATCGAGGATCTGGAAATTGAAGTCAAAAAAGAGGGAGAATATATTATCGATGATGATAGTGTTGCACTAAAAAGGTTGCTAAGATTACTTCAAATTGCATCTAATCCAAGATTAATAGATGAGAGATATGTTGAAATATCTGGAAAAGAAGAACAATTAGAACGATTGTTGCAAGAGATCCAAAGCAGAGAAGAAAAGTGTATTGTTTGGAGTAATTATATTGAGAATATCGAATATTTTGGAAAAAAGTATGCTGAATATAATCCGAGAAAAATACATGGATCTATGACTATCGAGGAAAGAAATAGGTCGGTGGAGCTGTTTAAAAACGATGAGACTTGTAAGGTTCTATTTGCGACGCCGCAAGCTGCAAAAGAGGGATTAACATTAACTGTAGCGAATCATGTGATTTTTTATGATCGGGGATTCAATCTAGATGACTATCTCCAAGCACAAGATAGAATACATCGCATTTCACAGAAAAAGAAGTGCTATGTTTATAACATAATGGTTGAGGGAAGCATTGATGAGTGGATAGACCGGCTTCTTGAAGCAAAGCAGCAAGCTGCCTTTTTGGCGCAAGGTGATGTTACCATACAGGAATATGAAGAAATAGCTGATTATAGTTATGGGGAACTAATTAGAGAAATACTAATGATATAGGAGAAAGAAAATGACTGAATCAACAGAAAACTTGACAATAGGTAAAAGAGATTATCTCGTAACAATAACAGAATTAAATCAGGCTGATTTATTGTTTTATACAGAGAATCCAAGAGTATATAGCACATTAAATGTTGCAGGCGGAGAGCCGACTCAAGAAGAAATAGAAGAGCATATGTGCAATCTAGATCATGTTAAGCAACTTAAGGTTTCTATAGAGAGTAATGGTGGTCTGATAGATCCTTTAATTGTAAGAGATGGAGATTTTACTGTACTCGAAGGTAATAGTCGATTGGCTGCATATCGTCTGTTGTGCAAGACAGATGCCATTAAGTGGGGAAAGGTAAAATGTAAAGTCTTACCTGCAGACATAGATGATGCGGCAATCTTTGCTTTATTAGGACAGTACCATATTATAGGAAGAAAAGATTGGGATCCATTTGAGCAGGCTAACTATTTGTATAGAAGACATCAGCAAACAAGATTACCAGTTGAGTATATGGCACAAGAATTGGGTATCTCTGCGCAAAAAGCGAATGCAATGATAAATGTTATTAGTTTTATGATTGAACATGGAGATTTAAATAAAAGAAATTGGAGCCATTATGAAGAATATTTGAAGAATGGTGGAATTAAGAAATATCGTGAAACAAATCCGGATATGGACGAGACCATCGTTGAGGCGATAAAAACAGGTGCAATTCATGAGGCCAAAGACATGAGAAAACTTGGCGACATTGCAAAGGTTGGGGATAAGCAGTCAAAGAAAATTATGCAAAAAATTGCTACCGGCGAAGTGGATATATATGAAGGGTATTCAGAAGTTCAGGATGCGGGCAAATTAGACGATGTTGTTAAACATTTGAAAAAATTTAAGCAGTATATAAATGATGATAGCATTGAAAAGCAGATTAGGTCATCAGATGAAACTTATAAGCAAGCATTGTTCGAAATTGGTAAGATTATCAAACGCTTAGAAAAATTGAGCAAGTAATACACGAGGTGAATTCATGGAAGGAATCGTGGAAAAATTCTTTTCAAAAGAATATGAGAAAAAAATTAATAAGGGTATTCTATTTTATAGTTTTCCCCAAGAGGAAGTTCAGACCTATGTTGAACAAGTGATTTCGGAGCCTTTACCACGTTTCATTGCATATATGGATAAACTTTCGGAACGAACAAAAATTGAGGCAAGGGATGTGTTTCAATTTAGCGATTTGGATGATGGAACGATCTTGTTTTGCGAAAAAATGAAAAGAACAGATAATCCGGGCATGAAATTTATTGATATAGGACGTTTGCTGTTGGATGATGGAAAAGAGCGAAAAGATGGAGCATTAGTTAAATACGGAGAGAATCATGCCAAGACGGCTGAAATGCTAGGATTATCATTTGAACTTTGCAAGATGTATTATTTAAGTGGAATTGGATATGTTTATACAGAACTTCCTAAAGAGAAACAAGAGCAATTTCTAACCCGATTGGTGCTTCGGAATAAGCTAGTAACGCGTTTATACCAAGCGTCGAAAAATGGAAATGTTAATATGAGAGAATTCCTTTATATGCTCTCTGACTCAACGTACATAAGAAGAAAAAGTAATATAAAAGCGATATTAAATGTGCTATATCATTCGAAAGAAACAGAATTTGCATATTTTATAGACAAAATAAAACTATAGTGGAGAAGGAGACAAAAGATGAACTTGCAAGAGTTTGCTAAGGTCTACATGGGAAAATAAACATGGTCTAATTAAATTTCCGGATATGAATATAAAAATACCAAGTGATTAGAAAGATGGAAAAATCCTTAGTAGTACGAATTTCCATTTTACTACTATTTCTACTACTAACAGGTAGTCACAACTCGCTAAATTATGCTATAATTTGCCTATCTGATATATAAAAGAGAATTACAACTATACCCCGAAAACACCCGCAAAACTGGGCATTTCCAGGCAAAAAGAAGCAAACAATTACTATGATAAAAGTATTATTTATCTGCCACGGCAATATACTATCATTATCATATTTTTTGTGTTTTTTCTAAGCGATAAAGTGCGCTTCATAATCGACCGTATTTTGACCGCAAAAACTTACATAAAAGAAAATAATGTGAATAATCTGTATAAATATAGATTAAAGATACAACAAAAGATACCAAATATAGTACAGAACAAACAACCATCAACGAGTGGGAATGATCGCGAACGTAATAAGCGATGCAGATAAGGAAGAAGATGGACGATACAAGTTTACTTGTAGTCGGACATCTTCTTTTTTATCTATAGCGCGCATACGCGCGTAGTAAGTGGCGTTAGCCACTTACGTTGCATCGCGGATATATTTTCTCCCATTTTACCCATTTCCCCGATTGCACTTCCACTCCCTTAATGTTATGATAATCATAGGGTTTTTATTGGGGTAAAAATTATATAGCAAGGGGGATACTTTTATGAAGGTTGCAGTATTAAGCGCATCGCCGAAACAGCAGCTTAGCTTGACGTTGCAAATTGTAAGAACACTGCAAAAAATGTGTAAGGATGATGAATTTGACATCAGCTTTCTTAAGAAGGTGGATGACTGTTCCGAGTTTGAGGCGAAGGCCAAAGATGCGGATTTGGTTTTGATTTTATCATCGTTATACCACTTTAACACGCATGGTCAGTTAATGCGTTATTTGAAAGGGCTTCATCTGCCGGAGAACAAGCCTTTTACGTATATCACATCTTCCGGTGGCAATATGGACGTTCCCGCACACAATTATTTAAGATCCTACGCAAGACAGAACGGCTTAAAATGGATTCGAAGCCTTAGTATGTTGGACGAAGATGTTTTGGCAGAGCACGGTAGAGAAGAAGTCTATCGTTGGTTTCAGTACGTCAAAGATATGGTTATGAACAAACCGCTTGATGCGCAGAGCCTGAAGGATACCAAGGTTTCTGTTTTGGACTGTGGCGATGAGGCGAAAGAAACCGAAGCGCAGGCTTTGGCGATTGCAAAGAAGTACGAAGCATTAGGCGCGAAGGTTACCGTTTATAACCTGCGTGAAAAGAATATCAAAGGTTGCATTGCATGCTTTGGCTGTTACACCAACAATAGGTGTGTTATCAAGGATGATTTCGAAGCCTTAGCGGATGAAATCTATAAAAATTCTGAGATGATTATCACGGTCAGCGGAATTAACTACAATCAGTTCAGTACCAATTATAAATATTTCTTAGACCGCCATGTAAAATTCGGTCGCTACGGACAGGATTATGAACATACCAAAGCATATGTGTATTGTGGCGAGATGGATCCCATGGATTTGGCGGAGTTGGAACAGCACACTCTGGTTGTGGACAGTTTAGGCCACGACGTGTTTGTGGGCATGTATGCCGGTACTGATGAAGGCATTGCTCAGTTGATTCAGGAGTCTGCGTATGCCTGCATCAATGACTTGTATCCGCAGAGAAATACATATACCTACGGCTTGAGTCTGCAGTTTGCAAACCTTGCATACAGACTTCAGAATATGACGCCAAACGATTATGAATATTTTAAGGCAAAAGGTTATTATCAGATGCCTCAGGTGCTGAATCAGGTAAGGCCGATTTCGAACCTTGAGGAAGGGCGTATGTCCTGTCAGATGAGACTGATGGCCTTTGAAGATATGTTATCTAAATTGGATGGTCCGCCTAATATGACAAAGAGAGGAGAGCGTTCGAAATTTTTTAAAATGATTGGGGCAGACTTATCTAAGAGCAATTCGGAGAAAGCAAAAAAAGGTTTTTCCTTATTTAGAAAGAATTAAGTATTGGGTTAAAATTAAATACATAAAAAATGAAACAAAATAAAAATTATCAATTGTATCAAAGAAAACGGAGGGTTACATACAATGATTGAAAAGAAAGTAGGAAGATATATCAGTCTTCGAATGGGTATTGCAATGAGTATTACAATGTCGGTAGTGGGTGCTTTATTAGGTGCTTTGACAGCAGTAAAGCAGAGCGGCGCGCCTTTTATCATGGCGTTCTTACCGGCTTTCCTGGTATCACTTGTGATTACAATGATTCTTGCGATTGGCATCGGCTTTATTGTACCTATGAAGAAGGTAAATGACGGCATTGCAAAGACTACCAAGACCAAAGGTTTTGTATTGCATCTTTTGCAGAGTTTGGTATCAGACTTGATTTATACACCTTTTATCGGACTTGTAATGGCATTTGTTTCAACTGCATTATTCGTAGTTCCCCGCAATCCCGGAATGCCTTTGGTTCCCGTTGCACTCGGAACCTTTGCAAAGGGACTTTTGCCTGAGTTTATTATTGCGTTAATCGTAATTATGATTCTTGAACCGATTTTCCAGAAAGCTGCATTTAAGAAATACATCCCTAATTATGGCAAGGGTGTAGAAGGCGACGAAGATATTTAAATTATAAAATAAAGAATAAGACCCCGTAGTCTGTAGGCTACGGGGTTATTTTTGGCCAACCTGCACAAAAATTATTGCATACTCTACAACAATAAGCCTCTATTTTTGTCTGTTTTATACAAACATTTTTAGAAAAACAAATAACATTATAGACATTGCTTTTGACGCCGTATATGATATACCCAACAAGCAAAAACGTTTTTGAAAAAGATATGAAACAAGGAGAAATAAAAATGAAAAAGAAAGTTTTACCTGTAATTATGGCAATGTGTTTATTGGCAGGCATTCTTGTAGGATGCGGTCAGACAGAGGATACAGAAAATGATGTTAATACATCGGTAGAAGTGGAAGCGTCTGTGGAAGATGGCAATGTGGAAACATCCGAGGAGAATAGTGATGTAGCTACGGAAGTTGAAGAAAACGAAGCGGTTTCAGAAGCTGAACAGGAAGTAAATGATGATGCAGCACAAATCTGCAGTCGTTGTCAACGTGAAGTAGTATGCGGAACATATGAAACGGATGGCGAAGTTTTTATACTCTGTGATAGTTGTTTTAGTGAATTTGCTTATGAATATGATTACACATCAATCTGCGGACTTTGCGAGAACGAAAAGGTTTGCGGTCACTATGAAGTAGATGGTTCGGTATACGTTGTATGTGACGATTGCTATGAAGAATTTGCTTATGCAATGCAGATTCCCGAAATGTGTGATTTGTGCCGTGAACTTGTGGTTTGTTCCGATTATGAAGTGGACGGTATGGTTTGGATAATTTGTCATGACTGCTATGGCGAATTTGCATATGCTAATAATGTTTTAAGTTATTGTTCTCAGTGTGCTGAAGAGAAAATCTGCGGTCACTATATGGTAGATGATTTGCCTTATTCAGTTTGTGATGATTGCTATGCAGCATTTGCTGAGGCGAACGGTTTACCTCAGCATTAATTACCGTGCACTGTGACTGAGTGAAATGTGTGGCAAAACGAGAATTGCGGGCGGCAAAATAATTTGATAATTTAGTTAAAAGAAAGCCGGATTTATTATTATATGTGCTATAATATCAATAAAGGGGGGGATGTTTATGGCAGATTTTAAATTCGCAGATGCTGTAGTGGATGGCAAAAAAATGTCGGAATGGTTAAAGTCGGATGAAGGACTGGTGGATTATTCCAAATGTGAGTTTGGGAAAAATGTGAGTAATAGGAAAGGTATCTGCATTTTTGATTTGGGAGAATACGAACATGATCCGGATGTGATGGAAACGCGTTATTGTAACGGGGTTGATTTGGCGCGTGTGGCAGGATGTGCCAGATATGATGAGCCGTATTACGGAATGTCGGAGTTTACGGCTTATAACGGGGACGATTATGTACGAATCTTTTATAATACATTCCGGGATATAACCATTAAGGATTTTGTGCTTTATTTCTTTAGAGTTTTGGATGGCGATATTTACGTAAGCGAGACCAACTATCATGTCTTTGTAAAAGGGCGATTTTACGAGGAAGAAGAGTGGCATGCTGCAGTGGATGAGTTATATTCACGCAAGAAAGCAAATCGTTGGGAAAAGTAAAAATCTATATAAGAATAAAAGATAATTGAGGAGGGTTAATAATACCCTCCTTTTTGTTGTTAAAGTCGATGAAAGGAAATAATGTTGAAGAAGAAAAGTGAGATTGTTATAATATTAGGTAGAAAAATTAAGAGTATATAGAATTAATGAATATGTGAAAATAATGTTAAATAAACCGAAAAGAGGGATAGGCTATGACAAATAAGGAATTCATAATCAGGCAGGTTGCTCATCTACAAGAATATCACAATATAGGAATAAAAGACATTGATGAGGTAGTAGATGTCTTTTTTAAAGTGTTGGAATATAAAATCAATGAAAAGAGTATAGACGGAGTAGGAGAACGGATAAAGTCTTGTATTGATAGTCTGAATGAAGGAGTAAATAACGCCGGATTATTACAAGTGCTCACCACAATTAATCTAACAGAGGTTTATGCAAAAAAAGTATTATATATTGTTGATTCACAAGCGTTAGAAGATATAGAGGCAAAGTTAAAAGGTTACTTTGTGGTATTGGAAGAACTGGGATTTTCGGGTTCGCAAACAGGACAAATGCGCGAACGCAGAAATAATGAGGGTTCGCATAAATGTGATGCCGAATTGAGTATGGAAGAAATATATGGAAGAATTAATAGGTTTCTTTTGGATTACTTAATAATAACAAATTGGAAAATTGATGAATTAAAAAAGGTTGTTGTTTGTGAGGAAGAGACAGCTTTTTTTCCGGATATATATATATCAAAATTGATTAAAACGTACGAAAAAGAGGAGAGCGAAAGATATTTAGATGTTCATTGGCACGGTGAAGATGATTCTTCGGTAGATTGTAATATAGATGGTATACTGGATAATAATTCTATTTGGGGAAATAAGACATATGGTGTCAAATTTTTAGGTGAAGCGGGAACCGGTAAAACAACAGCGTTAAAAAGAATTCAATATAGGATTGCAAAGCAGTATAAAGAAAAACAATCAGAAAAAATTCCGGTATATGTATCATTAAGCGAGCTAAATCAAGATAATGGTGCATTGATGAGCAAAATATGCGAAATAACACAATTAAATAGAGCAAATGTGCAAGAACATATGTACAGAGGAGATTTTGTAATTTTGCTTGATGGATATAATGAAATTCTTGATTCTTTAATTCAGAGAAATGTTGCAAAAGAAATAGATGGATATATTAGGGTGAATTATCAAATGTCAAAAATCTATTTGTCGGATAGAACAATTACCAGAAATTCCATTCCTGTAATGTCAGATGCCTTCAAATTATATTTGCGAGAAATTTCACTTGCAGAAAAGCTTGATTTCCTAAAGAAAAGAATTCCGGAAGACTGTTATGAAATTGTTAGACAAAAAAGTGATGAGAATGAGGATTATTTTAGACAGTTTAATACCCCGTTAAAACTTGAAAATTTAGCAAAAGTAATCAAAAATGAGCGTAGAATTCCGGAAGATGTTATATCTTCTTATATTAATATGCTCTTTGAAAGAGAAAAGAATGAGAATAAAGAAATTGGAATGGATGCAATAGAAGATCTACTTAGAGCACTGGCAATATATATATATAATTCAGTAGAGAATGATGATGAATCAATCTCGTCTCCAACGATAGGAAGAATAAAGGCAATGAGTATACTTGCGAGTGTAAAAAATATGTTGGGATATAATATTGAACCGGAACATTTTGAACGTGTGACCAAAGGAATGTTATTACTTAATTGGGAGAATAATTGTGTTGGTTTTACAAGTCGAGAATATCTTAGCTATTTTATGTTTGAGGGAATTGAATTGGGTATCGAAGAAATAGTAATGCAGTTGGATTAAAGTACGGAAAGGTGTATATTATATGCGAAAATCGGAGTATATTCTTAGCCATATAAAAAACTGGGATAAAGCTAGCGGCGATGTATTGTTTACGGATTTAGACAGGGCATTTTCTATGATGTATCGTATGAAATTAGATGAAGCAGAGATGCTAGACGCGTGGAAATATGTTGCGCCCAAATCTCCGTTTATTGCATTTTCTTTACTGAAGAGATATAAGGATAATCGATATATTAATAACTATGAACAAATAATGGAGATGATTTGGCAGACGGCAAATCAAGTAACTGAATTTAATTCCAAATACATAGCGGACATTTTGGCAATGGCATCGCTGTTAAAAAAAGATATCGGAAATGAATTAAAACGATTTTTGTCAGAAAGTGATGATAAGAAAAATATATGTATTTTAGCGTGTAATAATATAGAGTTTTTAAGTGATAGAGAAAAAAATATACTTAATTTATTAAAGTTATTTAATAAACTAATAGAGGCTGAATATGTTGAGGATGCGCTTGGATATAGTCGGTACCAATTTAGTAAATATGAAGTTGAATCTTTGGTTTTGGAATTTATTTTGGTGTTATTACAAGAGGGATCGTTCGTATTGGCATATTTGGTAAAAAAAATGTATGCAGTCGATTTTAAAGATGTGAACATTTCTGTTGATGAATTATATAAAAGTCTGCGTAATTGTAATAATCATAATTTTTTTCGCGGAGGAATTATTTATAAAGATTTTTTGTTGATTGATGACGAAATTGAGAAATTAAAAAAATGGTATTTTGATTTAGAAAAAATCAAAACGGAAGTGGCCCGGGAAGAACTGTCAGGGATTAAATTAATATGTATGTGCCAAGCCATACAAATAAATCCTCAAAAGCCTGAAGATGTGTTAAGAGAGGTTCGTATTAATATATCAAACATACCCTATATAGAAATGAATCGAAAGCAATATATAAGGGAATATAGAAAAACAATAAGTGAATTAATAAAGGTAAAAAATATTGAATGGTGTAAAAAATTTATAGAATTAACTCAAAAGTATAATATTGATAAATATGAGTGCAAAGATACAACGCGATGGCCTATTTCTAAAGATGTACGTGAACATATAGGTTTACGTGATGAGAGGGAATTATTGCAGAAAATTTATGATTCAGATTGTAATATAGAGAGTATTGTATATGTTTATATGAATTCTTTTTTGCGAGGAATTGTTTGTTTCGCTGATTTTGTTAAATGTATATATAAAAAATATGAGTGGGAATTAATTAGTGAACTGCAAAAGTATAGGATTGGTGGAAGAATATCCATTGATCGGGAGCGAAACATATATTATTTTCAGACAAATACCGTAAAAAAAGGAAAAAATAAATTTTTTTTGACTCAAGAAGCTGCTTCGGTATTGGCCGGTTTGGAAATAGAGGAAAAAGTTAGCTGGTTTCCATGTAAAATTATGTCGTATAATCCGCAAAGTGAGGTTTTTAAATTCTCTGTTACGGGATTTGGTGCGCAGCGACTGGAAAAAATAATAGAACAATTATTAATTTTTGAATATAACGGAATTATATCAAATGAGCTTGTAGAGGCTGTTAATTCAATTAATATTTCGCTGTTAAATGATAATACCAAAGGCTTTGTCGAATTATGCGTTCGTGTTTTAGGAGCAATTGTAAGTTGTTGTGATGATAAAAATAAAGTACATGAAGCCATTATAGGATTAAAAAGAATAAATTATTTTGCATATTATCCTACGCGAAATAGTGGAAATGAAAGAAGACTTAAAGGGATTAGTATAGAGCAAAGTAAGGTTATTAAACGTTACTGGAATCAGTTGTATGAATCTAAATTAGATGTAATGGATTGTTTTGATGTGTATAGGAATACGATACTTCGTCGGATGTATGGTTTATCACAGTTCATAGAAAAGTTTGTAGTAGATAATGGAAATTCTTATTCTGACTTTTTTTCGAAAGTTGGAGAATTTGCCGGGCGAATACAAACATATGCCAATAGTGAGGAAACGGATGATGAAATGAAGTTATTTGTAGCACCGGCAGAGTTTAAAATAACAAATGATGCACGTGAAAAGAACGGCAAAAAATATGACAGATATTCGTTAGAAATACCATTATATGGTGAGTCGTCGACATCAGTGCGAAAGAAAAATAATATTCGTAAATCGATGTCTGTAAGATTCGAAATTGATAAATATAATGGCGAAGGAGAATTTATAATTAAAAATATAAAGTTTTTATAGTGGCATACTAATTATTTACGACTGTAGTTTTTATGCTTAATATAAAAGTTTTAATAATTAGATACTGCTGATTGAAGTAATCTTTATGAGAAAAATGGAAAAGCAAATATCAAAATCATTGTTTTTTATAGCAGAATGATGTCATTAAAAAGACACAAAAAATGTAAAATAGGTGCCTTTTTGATATGTTTGCGAAGTTGAACATCTTGTATATGCTATTTGTAAAATATATAATTATAATAGGGATACGGTGATGAATTCATACATCTTTGATTAGAGAGGGTGGTGATATAATGGGTTATGTATTGTGCAGTGACGGTTTTGGTAAATTTATGGAAATGATTTCAAACTGTGAGAACGGTTTGGATCAAATTGAGAATCAAATCGGTGAAGCACTTACACATGTGCAGGAAGAATTGCATCTTGGAAAGGCTGCCATGGTTATGGAGGTGCGTCCCAATATGTACCAGCCGCGTGGCCGTTCGATTTGTCATGATTTTTATACTTACGCGAAGGGGTACGCAACGGAAGAGTATAAGCTGGACTACGAAACCAGTAACAGAGGTGTTTTTCATATGATTTTTCATGCGGAATTTGGATATGCATGGAATGAAGATGAGAAAAAAGCGGTTGCTACTTTATCCCACGCAATTTATGCGGCAATGCGACGTGCGCGTCTCAAGGAATTGGTGGATCGCGCAATGATGACAGACAGTATGACAATGGTAAGTAATACTTCCGGAATGAAACGTTTCCTTGCGAGACTTGAAAACGAGAATAAATTGGCGTCATATAACTGCGCATTTATGAATATTAAGAATTTTAGATATTACAATCAGAAAGTAGGTTCGGCACAGGGTGATGAATTGCTTCGGTTGTATGCTTCTAAAGTGGACGATTTTTTGTTACCGGATGAGAATCTTACCCGTATGGGCGGTGATAATTTTATTGTGTTTGTCAAAAAAGAGCGTATGGGTGCCTTCTTTGAACGGATGAAGAAGATTACCATTCAGCTTTGGATTGATAATCAGCCAATGTCTATGGAAGTGGAAACCCGAATGGGTATTTACGATATCGCACCGGGCAATAATGCAGATGATGCGTTGAACTGCGCGACCATCGCGTTAAGCTATGCAAGGCAGCAGAATGCCAAGAATGTGGTTTGGTTTGAGAAGAAGATGCGTGATACGGATTTGATGGCGCAGGATATTTCCATTGCATTCCCGAAAGCTTTAAAACAGGGCGATATGATTGTTTATTATCAGCCAAAGGTAAGTCTTAAGGATAATTCCCTGTGTGGTTGTGAGGCACTGGTTCGCTGGGTGCGTGACGGATTGATTGTGCCGCCTATGGATTTTATTCCGGCATTGGAGCGAGAAGGAACCATTTGTGATTTGGATATGTATGTATTTGAGAAAGTGTGCAAGGATATCCGCAGATGGTTGGATCATGGTATGAAACCCGTAAGAGTATCCGTAAACTTTTCGAAACTGCATTTTAAGGATGAAAGATTTGCGGAGCATATTTTAGATATTATACACAGACAAGGCATTCCTTCTACCTATATTGAAATTGAGTTGACGGAAGCGTCCGGTTTTGAAAGCTTTGACAGTTTCGTTGAATTTAGTAAAATAATGCGCGATAACGGCATTGAGGTATCCATTGATGATTTTGGAACAGGTTATTCGTCTTTAAATGTTCTGAAGAAATTGGATGTGGACATTATCAAGCTGGATAAATCTTTTATTGATACCATTCGAAATGAAGACGTACAGGATGAAGTATTTATCCGAAATATTGTTAACATGATTAATGAGCTTGGTATGCGTGTTGTGGCAGAGGGCGTAGAGACTGATACCCAGGTAGAATTCTTAAAAAAGATTGACTGTGCGGCAGTACAGGGCTACTACTACGACAGACCGATGCCCAGGGACCGTTTTGAGGACCGCCTCTTGGAGAAGAGAGTGTATTAGTAAAATAGTATATAATAAAATATAATCCCCACAAGTTTTGAAGCTTGTGGGGATTTTGTTGTGATTATACTGTGCCTGTGACGCGAAGAACAGTTACGCCGGGAACTATTGTCCACTGGCCGGTTACAGGGTCCTGTGTATAGGTCGCTGCGGGAACGGTGATTTCGCCTGCTACTGTCTGGAATAAACCTGTTGTAGTATTATACGTATAATTTGCAGGTGAAGTCCAGGGAGTAGAATTATAGGTAACTGCAATCGGATTTAAAATCGGGTTGAAAGTATCTGTCACGACAACATTATCTGCTACTGTTGCAGGAATGCTGCCGGTATTCTGGATAACGAAGGTATAGGTAATCTCGCCGTTATCAACTACTGTATCGGGGCAAATGGATTTGCTGATGGTTAAGTCCAATTCGGAAGCGGCTGTAATAGTGTCTGAGACGGTGATGTCTGTTGTAAGACCGTCGCCACTAATAACTGCAACGTTTGTAATGGTAGATTCTAAGCTGAGGGGGGCAAACTGATTAACACTTGCCTGATATACAACAAGGGCATTGCCGTTTGCAGGAACGGAAAGTCCCGTAATCGTCAAAGGATTTGTATCTGCGACTGTGGGCGCGGGCTGAAGAACGCCGTTGCTGTAGTAGCGGACAGAACCGCCTTCATAAGTTAAGGGAACCAAAGTCTGCGTGTTAAAAGTATAAGCGCCTAAGTTATCCGTAACAGTTAAGTCTGTCAACGCATTGGAACCTGCGTTTACGATACTCACAACGTAAGTAATGGAATCGCCTGATTCATAAGTTGATGGTAAGGCTGTTTTGGTAGCAGAAAGCACTTCTACCAATTCGCCGGTAACAATGTTGGAATCTATAATGGTATCATTATAAGATAAGGTAGCCTGATTAAAAAAGGTAGCCATTTTATATCCTCACTTTAATATTATATTAATCTCTTTGATATATCATATGAAGAAAGGCTTGACGAGTGACACTTTTTCTTGGAAAATGATAAAAGGGGTATAATGCTATGGAAAGCTACTTTACCCGCGGAGGATGAAATGAAGGAAAGAATATCTTCTGTTATCAAAAGTTTTTTGACAGCATATGCATTAACGGCTGTTTTTCATATGCCGCTACAGAGAGAACATTACGGCGACACGATCGATTTCGTTATTGCATCGATTTATGAGTTGCTGGGAACATACAATTTCACATTTATTCTGATTGGCGTGCTTGCCTTTTTCTGTTATGAAAAGCACCGTCTGCGTAAAATGAAAACCGGCCTGCACAGTAATTTGATTGCGGCTTTTTGGGCGGGAAGTCTGTTGCTTGGTAACAGCTTTTTTGCCACAGACAGTTGGGACTATTGCTTTGGCAGTCTTGTGAATTTCCTGAAAACCGCAGTGGCTTTCGGCGGATATTTTATGATGTTCGGCGTGCTGGTGGATTTCATATTTGAAGGGCTGGAAACCGGTAAAATCCATTCGGAGAAGAAGCATTTCTTTACGAAGCATGCCTTCTGGAAGTGCTTTGGCATTCTTTCGGTAGTTTATATGGTTGCGCTGTTATTAAGTTTTCCGGGAAACCTTTGCTGGGATGTAATCGGGCAGATTGAGCAGGTTACCGTGGAAGGAAATGGCTTTAGCGAGCACCATCCGCTGATGCATACGCTTTTGGTCGGTGGCCTTGTAAAATTGGGCGAAACAGTCTTTGGTTCGCCGGAGACCGGGTTGTTTCTTTATATGCTGGTGCAGAATGCGATGTTAATTTCAGCACTTTCTGCGACGATTGCGGTGCTTGCAAAGCGCAAAGTAAAATTCGGTATTTTATTGACGTTGTTAATCGTATATTGTATCTCGCCGATTTATTCAAATCTTGCCAGTACGGCAATTAAGGATGTGCCTTTTACCGCATTTGTAATCGGCTATTTGATTTGTCTGGCACTGTTGCTGGAGAAGCCTGAGAGAATTGCGAAACCTAAGTTTATAATTATCTTCGTGCTGGTGCAGATTGGTACGGTTTGGATGAGAAATAACGGTCTTCCGTTGATTGTTATATGCGATGTGGCAGCAGTAATTTATTTATGGAAAAAGTACGATTGGAAGAAGAGACTTCTTAGCATTGCCACTGTGGTTGTGGCAGGCGTGTTGATTGCGAAATTGATTACTATGGCGGTGGCGGCTTTGCTTGGGGCTAAGGCCGGTGGTAAGGCAGAGATGTTTTCGCTGCCGATGCAACAGACGGCGAGATATCTTACGGAATGCAGCGATACGTTAAGTGCTGCGGAACGTGAAGGAATCGAGGGCGTCTTTGGTGATGTGGAAACCGTGGCAGCCGCATATCAACCGAACTCTGCAGATTACGTCAAAGCATTGTTCGACAACAGTGCGCCTATGGAAGATGTATTGGCTTATTTTAAGGCTTGGTTTGTGGGACTTTGCAAGGAACCTCTTATTTATCTGGAGGCTTTCGGTAATCACGTATATGGCTGGTTTACGCCCGGGGTTACCAGCGCTTTGCGCTATGAGACACAATATGATGCCATTGACCAGGGGATGTTGTTTACCGGTGCGGATAAGGTAGTGATTTTTATCTATCGCTTTCTGGATTTGATTCCCGGTCTTGGCTTAATTCAAAATCCCGGGTTTTATACATGGGCATTGATTTTATTGACTGTTTATGCGTGGAAGAAGCGCAGGGGCGACGCAATCTTTATGACGGCGCCTTTGTGGGTGAGTTTGTTAGTATGTCTTTTGGCACCCTGTTTCTTTTTACATCCGCGATATGCGTTGCCTTTAATTATGGGATTACCTTTTATCTTTGCCTTTGTAATACAGGGGCAGAAGAATAGTGAGGAAGCTTAAATGGAAAAGACTTTTAGCAAGGAGCATACAAATATTGCAAAAGGTTTTGCAATCATATTGATGCTGATTTATCACCTCTTTGAAAAAGAAGAAGTGGTGGTTGAAATGGGAGTAAATTATGCGCCCTTAAGTCAGGAAGTTTTCACTATGATTAGTAAGTTCGGAAATGTCTGTGTCAGCGTTTTCGTGTTTTTGACAGCCTACGGAATTGCAGCAAGCATTCTAAAACAGAAGGACATTACCATCAAAGAAGCATACGGGCAGGCTTTTAAGCGTTTTGGAAAGCTTATGCTCAATTTCTTAATTTTATATATCAGCGTGATTCTTGTAATGTTCCCGCACTTTGATTTAAAAGGCTTGTACGGCGGCGGCTGGCAAGGCGGTGTAAGAATGCTTACCGATGCCTTGGGACTTCAGATGTTTTACGGGGAAGTCACCTTAAATGAAACCTGGTGGTATATGGAGATTGCCTACATCTTAATTTTCCTGGTTCCGGCATTGACCTGGCTTGTGAAAAAGATTGGCTACTATATCATTCCTGTGATGTATTTCCTGCCTTTCGTGATTACGATGAATTTTGACATCGAAAGATATTTGTTGGTGGCAACTGTAGGTATTTGTGCAGCTTACGGCAATTGGATTGGCAAAGGCATAGAGTGGAAGGTACCCGGCATTGTAAAATGGCTGATTGCATTGGCAGGCTTGGTGATTTGCGTGATTGTGCGCCAAAACCATTTGATTCAGGAAGCTTACCTTGCTTTGGTAGATGCAGGAATTGCACTTTTCTTTGTGTGGTGCACAAGCGTTACAATCGGTAGTATTCCGGGCGTACGTAAAGCGTTTGCATTTCTTGGAAGACATTCAATGAATATTTATTTCGTGCATACCTTCTTTTATCTGGCAATCTGGAGAGCGGAGACCTATCAGTTTAAGTATGCAATCGTGATTCTTCTGTTCCTTTTGGCAGTAACTTTGGTTTATTCCATTGTACTGGAAGGAGTCAAAACACTTGTAAAATGGTTGATTGGGAAATTACGCAAGAAACCGGCGAAAAAAGAGAATTAAGCGACAAGAACATTATAAAAGAATATAAGAAGCTTTATAAAGAAATATAAAAGAAGTGCAACATATAAAAAGGTCCGATGGATTTCCATCGGACCTTAATTGTTATAAAAGATTATAAATTATTCAATTCTTCGCTTGCGGGAAGTACGCCGAGAAGTGCATCGCGCATTTCATCGTACATGGCATTCTTATTGTTCTGGCAAGCACTGATTACGTTAATACTGCTTGTGACATTACCATAGCAACTCTGTGAAGACTCGGTTAAAACGTTGATGCCTTCTACAGCCTGCTTAGACTGTGCAAGAGATGCGGTTAAGTCTTCGCAAGAAGCATCCATACTTGTTGCAAGAGTCTGTACCTTCTCTACGATAGAGTAAGCAGATGCAACATTGGCATTACTTGCTTCGAAAGCAGATTCAGAAGTTGCGATGGACTGATTCAAGCCCTGTGTATCTTTCTCTACGTTGTTAACGCTTTCTGCAATGTTAGCGGTAAGCTTCTTGATTTCGTCGGAAAGGATACGTACCTGGTCCGCAACGATAGCAAAACCTCTACCTGCTTCACCGGCACGGGCAGCTTCGATGGAAGCGTTTAAGGAAAGGAGGTTTGTCTGGTTTGCGATATCGGTAATGCCCTTCATACAGTCTCTGATATCAGAAACGGATTTCTGTAAGGTAAGGAAGGTTTCGTGCATTTCATTGAAACTTGCAACTACCTGATCAGAACTTTCTTTCAGGTTAGTGATTTCAGACTTGGCATCTTCTACGGAATCGATGATGGCAAGTTTGGCATCGTTGAAGTTTAATGCAGCTTCAGCTGTCTTCAATAATGCAGCCTGAGAAGTTTCTACCAAAGAATTCAGGCCTTCAACAGAACTGTTGATTTCACCTAAATTATCGCAGATACTGCCGAGTTCGCCGTTGATTACGGCTTCTTCCGATAACATTTCATCATATTTGTTGCCGATTAAGGTAGAACCTTCAACGATAGGCGCAACCTTTTCTTTGATTTCGTCTACGGGAAGGGTTTTAACGATGCTGCTTTGTGTAACGACCTGTTTCTTCTTGAAAATGCCCATAATAAATACCTTCACTTTCTATGTATTCTGAGGATGATTTATAGTTATAAAATGTGTTTTACACATATTTTCGCGGTTCATCAAACGCGTGTATTAATTATAGCAAAAAACTTACAAAAAATAAATGATTTTTCTGAAAATTCTATGAAAAATACACAAAATTTTTACCAGGTGCATTTTTGGTCTTTATGTGTAAATTTCTGCATCTGATTTTGATATTCCGAAAGCTTCTTTTCGTAGTGAGCGATTCGCTTTTCTTTTAAGTTGCCGCTTGCTTTGACGTCATTTAACATCGCCTCAAATTCTTTTAAATTGAGCTGCGCGGCGTCTTTATAGTTGTTCTCAAAATTGTTCTGGATGCGGCTGATTTTCTCATCAAGCTGCTTTTCAACTGCGCTTTTAAAAAACATAGATTGTCCTCCCTCGTGATATAAAACTTGGGGTTACGTTTGTTTTGTGTTATACTGATATAAGTATAAAAGATTTTATAATTTCAGTATATCATAATCGTATGAAAAAAGTAACGTTAATATGGTAAAAGTATGGAAGAGCATCGTGCGTGTCATGCAGAAAATCGAAGTTCATGCGATATGAGAACGGAAGTAAAAGGACGGAGGAGAATAATGTTTGAACGTAAGGAATACATTGTAGAGCGCTTGGATGGCGATTACGCTTATTTGAAAGAAGAGAGCATTGAGGATTTGAAATGTGTAGCGAGAGCACTTTTACCGGCAGAAATTCGTGAGGGAAGCAAGCTTGCCTATGAGATGATGGAGTATGAAATAATCGAAGCGTAGGCAATATTTGTTAATTGCAGGCCAAATGATGTTAAGAATAAAAATCCGCCCTTTCCACTGTGAGGAGGAGCGGATTTTTATGTGAATAGTATATGGCGGAAGACATAGACAGATTGGAGGAAGCCTTCCGCTTAAAGGGGAATGATATATTATGCAAGACTATGAACGGGAGAAGTTTTGGTTTCCGATTCGTGGTCTAAGTGTCTGTTTCTGAAATAAACCAAAAGGTTTACGGTTACGATTGCTAGGTTGATAAAATATACAACCAGCACATAATTAATCTGATGCGAAAGCAGTTTAGCGCTGATACCTGCCACATAGCCTGAAATGATTAACAGGATAAAAGGCAAACTCATACTTTTGGCACTGCGTGCCTTGATTGCTTTCATTACATTGATGGGCCATGAGAGGCCAAAGCATACTAACATAAATGTTTCTAACAAGGGGCTCATTCTTTTTCTCTCCTTTTCTTCTTCGTCTGCTTCATAATACTCTTGATTATTTAAAATGTATAATATATAATTCAATACTGAATGATAATATAAAAGTTATAAAAATATGAAAGGCGAAAGGAATGGAAATTTTACAGTTAAAATACTTTTATGCACTGGCACAGACCCAGCATGTAACAAGGACTGCCGAGCAGTTACATATTGCACAGCCGGCGCTGACGCAAACCATACATCGTTTGGAAAAAGAGTTAGAGGTAAAACTTTTCGAACCCAGGGGGAGAAATATTGTTTTAACGGAGTATGGGAAGTATCTTGAGAGAAAGGTAGAACCGATTCTTAAAGCCTTGAATGAAATTCCGGAAGAGATACAGATTCTTGCGGGAGAACGGAAGAAACTTCTGAAAATTAATGTGAAAGCAGCCTCCGGTCTGATTACGGATACCATTATCCGTTTTCAGAAAGAACACAATGAGCTTCGTTTCCAGATTGTGCAGAATGCAGAAATGGAAGATGCAGACATCAGTATTTTTACAAAAGAAGCATTCGAGATTCCTAAGGGCAGCAAAGATTTGTTTTATATTTTTTCGGAGCGGATTTTTATGGCAGTGCCGGGAACGTCTGAATTGGCAAAGAATGAAAGCGTGTCACTCAATGAATTGGCGGATAAGAAATTCATTTCTCTGACCGGTGCCAAGAATCTTCGCGCAATCTGTGACCGGTATTGTATGCAGGCAGGGTTTAAGCCGGATGTTATTTTTGAAGGCGACAGTACTTCTGCCGTGGAGAACCTGATTGCTGCGGGGCTTGGAGTGGGCTTCTGGCCCCATTATACCTGGGAAAGATTCCAGGAGAATGAAATGCGCCTGTTACCGATTTCGGAGCCTGAGTGCCACAGGGCGATTGTGATTCAGTTGCATCACCGTTCCAAGGAGCATAAGGAGGCAGTGGCATATTTTAATTATGTATCGTCGTTTTTTGACCACTTGAAGCAGGAGCGCAATAAAAAAAGGATTTTATAAAATGGCTTGCCAGAAACACGGATTTCAAGTATACTGTGCAAGGAATTTAGGTCTGTGGTGTAAAAGGGAACACAAAAAAGAAGAGGATAGTTACCATGGATAAGAAAGACATTAAGTACCTGGTTCTGGATATTGACGGAACCCTGACGAATTCGGAAAAGGAAATTACGCCCCGCACCAAAGAAGGCATTATTCGTGTTATGGAGCGTGGTCATAAAGTGATTCTGGCATCGGGAAGACCGACAGCGGGTATGATGCGTTACGCGGAGGAACTGGAATTTAATAAAAGAGGCGGATACCTTCTTTCGTTTAACGGCGGCTGTATTTTGGAATATAAAACAGGAAACATTATGTTTCAGAAAACCTTACCGCCCCAGGTGATTCCAAGCCTGCATCGTTTTGCGGTGGAGAATGACTGCGGACTTGTGACATATCTTGGAAACAATATCATTGTGGGAACCAGAATGGATGATTATATTAAGTTAGAAGCAACCATCAACGGTATGGGTATTCGTCCGGTGGAGAACTTTGTGAATTTTGTTACCTTTGATGTGAATAAATGCCTGATGACGGCACCGCCCGAGAAGGCAGAGGAACTGGTTGGTAAGTTACAGGAGCAGTATAGAGATGTTTTAAGCATCTACCGTTCGGAGCCGTTTTTTGTTGAAATTATGCCCAAGAACATTGATAAGGCACAGTCTTTGGACCGTATGATGAGTACCGTTGGTTTGACTAAGGACAACTGCATTTGCTGCGGAGACGGCTTTAATGATATGACAATGATCCGCTACGCCGGTGTTGGTGTTGCAATGGAGAATGCGCAGCCTGCGATTAAGGAAGCGGCTGACTTCGTAACGGACTCCAATGACAATGATGGTATTGTGAAGGTGATTGATACTTTTATCCTGCCGGAAGAGCAGTGAGAAGTGTCGACTACTGATATACAACATAAAAAGAATAAAAATAAATAAAAAACAGATACTAAAAGAACCGGGAGACCGGTTCTTTTTTATATGTCAAAACCGGGCACGGGAAAAAGGAAAGCACCAAAACTGCAATTATATGAATGATGTTTTGAATAGTTGCAATATTCTCTGCAAAAAATAAACATAGTGAAGGGAGAGCATAAATGATATCCGCAAATATTCAGGAAAACATAACGAAAGCACGTTCGTTAATGGCAATCAAACAGAGTTTTGACTACATCGAGCGTAATTTATTTTTTGGCAAAACCAAAGTATATATGCTGGCAATCAATGGCTTTACGCAGACGGAGGTCTTGCAGCACATTGTGGCGGATGTGCAAAGTCTGTCGGATGGGGAAGGAGAGATTCGCGACCTTGAGACTTTTATCGATTGTAAGTTAGGCTTTGCCCAGGTGGCTTACGTGGAGGATTGGGAGGCACTGATTAAGAATCTTTTGAGCGGTCAGACCATTCTCATTGTAGACGGCTTTGCACGGGCGGTATCCATCGATACAAGAACCTATCCCGTGCGTAGCATTGCGGAGCCTGATACCGAGAAAGTGACACGTGGAGCCAAAGATGGGTTTGTGGAGAATATCATTATGAATACGGCTTTGATGCGAAGGCGAATTCGCGACCCGAAGCTTACCTTTGAATTGCATCAGGTAGGAACGGACAGTAAGACGGATGTGGCCATTGCGTACATTAAGGGCAAGGCGGAAGAGAAACTGATTGAAAAGGTCCGCGCTAAATTGGACGAACTGCAGGTGACGTCACTTACTATGGGCATACAAAGCTTGAAAGAACTTATGATTCCGCGAAGCTATTTTCACCCTTTGCCCAGCGTTTTCACAACGGAACGACCTGATGTGGCAAGCAGTTATCTGGAAGAGGGTTATGTGCTTCTGGTGCCGGATACGTCTCCGGAGGTGTTGGTGCTTCCTTGCAGCATTTTTCAATTTACCCAGAGTCCGGAAGATTATTATAAAAGTCCCGTAGTCGGAAACTATATACGCCTAATGCGTCTGTTTTCGCTGCTGGCAAGTCTCCTTCTGTTACCGCTGTTTCTATTGTTCGGGGCACACATGCCTTTGCCGGAGGAATTTGCCCTGGTGAGTACGGAAGGAATGACGCCGGTAAAACTTTTTATAATGGTGCTGGTGATTGAACTGGCATTGGATTTATTTCGCTATTCTACGTCTCATACTTCGGAGCGATTTGCCGGAGCGTTGTCTATTGTAGGTGGTTTGATTATCGGGGACGTGGCCATTGATTTGGAGTGGGCGAGTCTCGAAGTGCTTTTTTATGGGGCGGCGACCATGCTTGCGACTTTATCTGTCGCCAGTCTTGAGATGGCGGAAGGCATAAGGATTTATCGTATTTTTCTGGTGTTGTGTACCGGTTTCTTCGGTCTATGGGGATTTATAATTGGTCTGGCAATAGTGCTTTTATCAGTAATTACGACACCTGTTTTTGACAAGACAAGTTACTTCTGGCCACTGGTGCCGTTTCAATGGAAGGCACTTAAAACCTTGCTTTTCAGATACCCCACGGTTAAGGCACAGCCCAGCAACATTTTAAAAGAACAAAAAAAGACGAAAACGTAAAAGTAAAATTGTCGGGCAGACATTTTATAAAAGAATGTATAAAACTCGTAAACGAGGAAATCCTAGGGAATATAAACTGAATAAAAAGCGGAGGTTTTTAATTATGAAGAAAATTGCAAAATTATTAGTGATTGCAGTCCTTTTTATGATGTGCTTTGTGCACGTTGCATGTATGGGCTGCGGCACCGAGACTCCGTCAGAGCCTAACAGTTCAGATTCTGCTCCCGTAGAGAGCGAATCACAGTCCGGTTCTGAGGTAAACAGTGGTGCAACAGATGAGGAGACTGCGTATCAGGCATGGAAAGATATCGAAGTATCACAGCCTGCCTTCGGTGAAACCGGTGCGAATATCAGCGCAGGAAAACTTCTTGAACGTGCGGTAACCATTGAAGAATTTATTATGAAATATCCCGATAGCCAGTATCGTGAAGAGGCTGTAGAACATTATAACAACCTGATTACAGCTGCTATTACAGGCGGTTATGAAAAAGATGGTAATACAAGCCATTTGTATCTTGATGATAATGGGGAAACATTTAGCGCGGATGTTGTTACAGAATATGATACATTTGTAAATAACTACGGTGATACAAAGACAGCAGAAATCGTCAAAGATTATACAACTTTAATTGGTGATGCTGATGGTTCTTTTACAGCTGATGTTAAAACCTTTTATGATGATTTGGTGGATCGTTTGAAGAATCTCTTTAGCATGGACGGTGTTGGCGAAGGAATGAACGGCGGTAGTGCAGGCGGAAACAATGACGGAAATGCAGGCGGAGCCTCCGGTGGAAACAATCAGGGCGGTACAATGGGCACACAGGGAAACACCGGAAGCGGCAATAACTCCGGACAGAGCGTGCAGTAAGATGTTATAAATACCCAAATAAAATAATACGAATATGTCTTTGAATACGCAGGCGCTTTGTCTGCGTATTTTGTTATTACAACGAGGCAAGCGCCCATCGTGCTTGCGCGAATGGGCATTTGCCGACTGTTAATCAGAGTTGAAATTCTCAACTCTGCATAAAAAGACTGTTACCTATGAAGTAACAGTCTTTGATAATGATTTTATTATATTAAAAGTTTATTAGTTTACGCGTTTTTCACCCCAGAAGAATAAGGCTACGGTTCCGGGACCGGTGTGTGCACCGATGACAGCACCGATGCTGTTGATTTCTACTTTGCCGTTTAAGTTGGGGAAGGTTTCTTCTACCAAATCAGCAACTTTTCTTGCGTCGTCTTCACAGGCGGAACAGGAAATGAAACATTTGCCGTTGTAGTCTTTGCCGCCTTCCGCAAGTTCGATCATTTTATTGACGATTTCTGCGATTACTTTCTTTTTACCGCGGATTTTCTGGCGGACAATAAGCTTACCCACATAATCCACGTTCATTAAGGGGCAGAGATTTAAGATATTGCCCAAGGTGGCAGCAGTTGCTGAAATTCTTCCGCCTCTTTTAAAATGTGTTAAGTCGGTAGAGAAGAACCAGTGCTGAAGTTTTAATTTATTATCTTCTGCAAAAAGATAAACTTCTTCCAAACTCTTGCCGGCATCGCGCATTTCTACAAGCTTGTCCAAAAGAAGGCCGTAACCTGAGCTTGCGGCAAGGGAATCCACAACCTTAATGGTGCGATCCGGATATTTGGCTAACAATTCTTCTTTGGCATTCATGGCAGAGTTACAGGTGCCTGAGATGCCGGAAGACATTGAAAGATGAAGAATGTCCTTGCCTTCCTGAAGAAAAGGTTCAAAGAAAGCCATAAATTCGCTGATGTTAATCTGCGAAGTGGTAGGCATAGAACCACCGTCAATTCTTCTGTAAAATTCGTCATAAGGAACGCTTTGTCCCAAATCGTCGAGATATTCCTCACCATCTAAAATGTAATGATAGCAAGCGTAGGGAATATTATTCTGTTCAAAATATTCCTTCGGTAAGTCAACGGTTGAGCAACAAGTTATAATGTATGAACTCATAAAAACCTCCAAAGTAGAAATATAAACTCGAGTATGTAGTTTTGAATACTACATAAATTATATCAAGCTGAAATCATATGTCAATATATTTTATGCAATTATTGACATTAATATTAGTTTTCAGTACATTTTATATAAGAAGTATGAATTTTTGATTAACTAAAAGGGTGTAATTTATCAGCTAATTGAAATTACAGGAAGCGAAGAGATGAAGGATTTCGGTACGTTTGATACTTTAACAGATGAAGAAGATACCATATATAACCGGCTTTCGGCAATCGGTGTGATGCTTGACCGCTTGGACTATGAGCAGAATGATGCGCAGCAGGATATTAAAATGTGGCGCAATAAAATGTTGGATGATAAGTTCAAAGTGAAGTTTTGGCTGATTGTTTCTTTGATTGTGGGCGTTGGTGCCCTGCCCTGGTATATGCTTGTACTCGCTGCCGTGCCGCCCGGAATCGATTTTCAGTTTGCAAAGCTTTTTAGTATAGTTGCGACTTTTATGGCGTTAGTGCAAACGTTTATGTTTTTGCCGGCATTCATTATTACGTTTATTGTCTTTTTGGTGTGGCTTGTGCTGAATATTCTGCGAAACAGCAATAAGGATTCCGTGATCAAGCTGGCTGAACAGATGGGCGTTGAAAATCGTAATGTTTTAATTCGTGAGCAGAAAGAAATTGTGGGAAGTAAGGCAATAGAAATCGAGAAATTAAAAGAAGAGGAAGCGAAACTGAAACTGCGTTTGGATAGTATTCGGCGGACGCGGGAATAATATTTTCGAAGAAAAGTGAAAAAAATTAAAATTAGTACTTGCAAAACTGAAAAAAAGAGTGTATATTAAGTAGGCGTGAGTGAGAAACGCACATATTTAGGGCTATCGCCAAACGGTAAGGCAACGGACTCTGACTCCGTCATCTCAAGGTTCGAATCCTTGTAGCCCTGCTAAGGAACCTCTGAAGGAAACTTCAGAGGTTTTTGCGTATTAAAATACTATATAGGAAAATAGTAGGTTTGAACGATTATAGCAACTATTAGGAGGTTTTATGGCAACAAAACAGAACATGTATGTTGGAAAGGAAAAGCAGGCAAAAGAAATTATTGAGAAAATAAATGAAAGTGTTATTGCGTGGAAGTTAAATGACGACGGTGTTAAAGAAATTTCAATATATCAAACTGACAAAGCGGAAGCTATTAGAGATGAAGTGGCCAATATGCAAGGACAGTTGGAAGTGTTATTGAAGGGATTAGATAAAAATTCCTCAAAGAGAGGAGTGTATCAAGAAATGTACGAAAGGACAAATGAATTTATGCGTATATTCTCTTGATTTTCCGGAGTATAATTATGTGATTAATGTTATTATGAGGTGATGGTTTTAGTGGATTTGTTCTTAATATGTTAATTTTTCATTTGCATTAGATTGTATTGGAGAAGCTGTTTTATAGTTGTTAATTTTTACAGATAATGCTAGAAATTAAAACCTCTGATGTTTGTTTTGGAGGTTATATTTTATATTTGCCAAACTCTATATTTTGCGATAGAATTTGAAAGAATAAAAAATTGTGAAGCACAAGGGGAACTTTTATGTACGAATGGAAAACCCGAATCAGATACAGCGAGGTGGGAACGGATGGACTTTTGACCATGTGTTCCCTGATTGATTATTTCCAGGATTGTGTTAATTTGGATTCCGATGACCGTAAAGTGGGTTATTGGGAATTGAGCAAAAAGAACTTAGGATGGATTCTTCTGACCTGGCAAATAGAGGTGAATCGTTATCCGAGAATGGGCGAGACAGTGGTGATTTCCACAGCACCTCACGGTTTTCGCGGAACCTTCGGCTATCGTAACTTTTTTATGCGTGACGAGGCAGGCGAACTTTTGGCGGTTGCGGACAGTACCTGGATGCTGATGGATTTCAATGCCATGAAGCCGGTGCGTCCTGCGGATGAAATTCTCAATGCCTATGAAATCGAAGAGAAATATCCTATGGAATATTCCCGCGCTAAAATTGTGCTTGGCGACGATAAAAAAGAAATGGAGCATTTCCACGTAGGCGTGCATCATTTGGATACCAATCATCACGTAAACAACGGTCAGTATGTAGCAATGGCGCAACAGTATTTGCCGGAGAATTATACGGTGAACAAACTGCGGGTGGAATACCGCAAGCAGGCAATGCTTGGCGATGAAATCACCCCTTGGGTATCCGAGGAAGACGGGGCTTACAAGGTGGCTATTCACAACGGTGAAGGTGCGGCTTACGCAGTGTTGCTGTTTGAAACAAATGCGCAGTGATTTATATAAGTGCGTTGGGTTGCAATGAATGCAGGAACGCAACTTTTATATAAAAAATTTATAAACGGGTATGAAGAAATGCCCACAACCAACAGAACGGAGGACATTATGTTAGAATTAGGAAAAGTACAGACATTACAAGCAGTGAAGAAAGTAGAATTTGGTATGTATTTTGCTGCTTTGGATGATAAAAAAGGCGAGGAGCGAGTTCTTCTGCCGGCAAAGCAGGTGCCGAAGGGAATGGCAATCGGCGAGCAGGCAGAACTGTTCCTTTATAAGGACTCTTCTGACCGATTGATTGCAACCACAAGAACGCCGTTGGTGACTTTGGGACAAGTGGCAAGGTTAAAAGTTGCCGGCACAACCAAGATTGGTGCCTTCCTTGACTGGGGGCTTGAAAAGGACTTATTACTTCCTTTCCGCGAGCAGACCTATCGCGTTCGTGAAGGTGACGAGGTGCTTGTGGCCCTTTACATTGATAAAAGTGACCGCCTCTGCGGAACAATGAAACTTTATCACTACCTTGAAAAGGGAGGCGAGTATAAAAAGGACGACTGGGTAACCGGTACGCTTTATGAAATCAGCGAAAACTTCGGTGCTTTTATCGCGGTGGATGACAAGTACTCAGGCCTGGTTCCTGCAAAGGAATTTCAGAAGAATGTGCCCTGCGGAAGCAAGGTAGAGGCCCGTGTGACAGGCATTCTCGAAGACGGTAAAATTAATTTAAGTCTAAAGGACAAGGCCTACTTACAAATCAGTAAAGACGCGGAAGAAATTATGAGCGTGATTGAAAGTTATGACGGTGTTCTGCCTTTTAACGATAAGGCATCACCGGAAACCATTAAGCGTGAGATGGGTATGAGCAAGAACGAATTCAAGCGCGCCGTAGGTAATCTCTTGAAGGCGGGACGCATTGAAATTACGGAGAAATGTATCCGTAAAATTAAATAATTCGGTTAGATTTAAGAGTTGATGTGCACCGAAAATATAGTGTTTCATTTGATGGCAGAACGGGTAACTAAGTACAGCATATTGAAACAATGTGCGCTTTCTGTTATACTATATGGGTAGATTGTCCGCATTGTGACGGACGAAAATGTGTGGGATAAACAAAACAAGAAGGTGAAGCTTGTGAAAGTAATTGATGTTTTGGGGATGCACATTACCGATTATCCTTTGAAGGAAGCCATTAAACTTTCCTTGAAGTACATCGGCAACGGTGCAATGAACACAATTTTTTATCTTTCATCTCAGGTGTTGCTGGACGCAGGGGAGAATGCCCAGCAGAGAGAATGGTTGGAATCCATGGACTTGCTTTTGTATGGTGAGCCTACCGTTTTGGATGTGTTAAAAGAGAACACAAGAGAGCGAAAGAGTGAAATTCGAAATGATGCGTTTTTGCATGAATATATCAAGAAGCTTGCCCGTGGAAAACAGAGCATATATTTGGTTCTGGATTCTGAAGAGAAGGCTGACAGCCTGGAAGGTTATTTGAAAGAATTACACCCCAGTGTCAATGTAATCGGCAAGTATATATGGGAAGAAGACAGTTCGACTGCGGAAGATCTTGTGAATGAATTAAATGATATTTCACCGGATGTTATTATTTCCAAGTTGCCCAATGCAACGCAGTTGCAACTAATCAGCGAGAACCGTCGTATGATTAATGCAAGCGTGTGGGTGGCATTGCTTTACGAACGTGTCATTACCAAGAAGAAAAAAGTTTCATTCGGTTCAAAGCTGGACTGGATGTTTTATAAAAGGCTTTTTAAGCGTCGCGTAAATAAATACGAGATTGAGAAGGCCGAAAGCGAAAAGCTTGACGGTGATTTGCCGGAGCAGGAAGATGTTGCTGAGGAAGTGGCGTCGGAAGAACCTGCCAACGAGAATAAAACGGCAGAATAAATCACTTAAAATATAATTGCATAGAACGGAACAGGTGATACAGAAGCGTTGGCTTGGCTGTATTGAAAAGGGAAGCAGGTGTAAATCCTGCACGAACTCGTCACTGTAATAGAGGAGTGCATTCTATGTGCCACTGGGGGACCGGGAAGGCTGAATGTGCGCGGAATCTTGAGTCAGGAGACCTGCCTGGTGTCCGGTACGGGAAACGCAAGTTTCCAAGCCACGAGTAATTGGCAGTACGAGATTCCATAAGCCTAAGGGCTTTCTGTTAATGTGCGTAAAACCTCTTACTTCTGCAGTAAGAGGTTTTTTATTTTATAAAATATAAGAAAGGAGAGTGTAGCTTGCAAATAGCGAGTTATGCGAAAAAAGAAATGAGCAGTAAAACAAAGAAAATCCTGGGAATTGTTGCAGGTGCGTTAGCCATTGTGCTTCTGATTGGAGGATTGGTGGCAGCATGGTTGATTTGGGGTGCAAAGCCTCAGGCTGGTGCTAAGGAAATCACAATCGAGGTTATTAATTCAGCGAATGAGTCTACGGTTTATGAATTAAATACAGATGCGGAATTCTTGCGTCAGGCAATGGATGAAGCGGAAGGTTTAACCTATGACGGTACCGAAAGCGAATATGGTATGATGGTTAGCACTGTAAATGGTGAAGTTGCTGACTACAATGTAGATGGCGCATATTGGGGCTTTTATGTGAATGACACCTATTGTAACTACGGCATTGATACCCAGCCTGTAATGGACGGAGATGCTTTTATCATTAAGTACGAGAAATAGCAAAGGATTATAACAAACCAATGAAAGCTGAAACTGTAAAAGGAAAGAAGAAAATAACAGCCAAAGATATTGCCCTCATCGGTATGATGATTGCAGTGATTGAAGTGTGCAAATTTGCATTGGCCAATGTGCCCAATGTGGAGCTGACCACCTTTTGGATTATTATGTTTACACTGTATTTCGGGAAGAGAATCTTTTATGTCATTCCGGCCTTTGTGTTATTCGAAGGTGTGGTGTACGGATTCCAGATGTGGTGGATTATGTATTTGTACGCCTGGCCCCTGTTGGCTATGATGGCGCTTATGATGCGTAAAAAAAATACGTATTTCGGTTGTGTTTTATTATCCTGCATATTCGGTCTTTTATTTGGTTTGTTATGCGCGATTCCTTATATTTTCACGGGAGCATTTGAAGGCGGACTGCTGAACGGGTTCCGCGTGGCTTTTACCTGGTGGATTGCGGGGATTCCGTTTGACCTAATTCATGGTATTGGAAACCTTGTGATTATGCTGGTATTGTACTATCCGATTAATAAAGCAATGCGTTTGGCATTCAGAACTTTTATGGAGAATGAATAAAAGAGTCTGCATAGACTCTTTTTTCATTTTTGAAAGAAGAATCAGAGGTGATAAAAGGCGTTCCCTGCCCTTGACACATTGGACACCCATAGTATATAATAATAAACTGCTAAAAGAATAAGCGGGAGAAGGCATACCTGCGTTTAGATATAAGAAAGGGAGCTTAAAAATGGAAGAAAACAAGAAAAATTTGTTGACACGTGAAGGTTTAAAGAAATACGAAGATGAATTACAGGAATTAAAAGTCGTAAAACGTAAAGAAGTTTCCCAGAAGTTAAAAGAAGCAAGAGCGCAGGGTGACTTGTCAGAAAACGCTGAATACGATGCAGCCAAAGACGAACAGCGCGATATTGAAGCAAGAATTTATGAATTAGAGCAGTTGTTAAAGAATGTTGAAGTTGTAGATGTAGATTCAAATGCAGATGCAAGCGACGGAAAGAAGATTGCATTCGGTTATACCGTTAAACTTATGGACAAGGAATTGAAGCAGGAAATGACAGTAACCATTAAGGGTGCATCCGAAGCAGACAGCTTAAACGGAAGTATTTCCAATGAATCACCTCTTGGTAAGGCATTAATCGGTGCTAAGAAGGGTGAAACGGTAAGTGTAGAAGCACCGATCGGTGTAATCAAGTACAAGATTCTTGAAGTATCCAAAGCAAACTAAATAAGAGTATCATATTATATAAAGGTTGCCTGCATACGCAGACAACTTTTATATGGTTAATAGTATAGAAAGAAATGAGGATAAAAGCGTGGCAGAACAGAATCAGCAGAACCAGAAGAATCAGCAGCCTGAGCAGGATTTGAATCAGCTTTTAAAGGTACGTAGAGAAAAGCTCGCAACTCTTCAGGAAGCAGGCAAAGATCCTTTTGTTATTACCAAATATAATCAGACACATCACACCACTGATGCAAAAGAGTTATATGTTGCACACGAAGAGAAACTCTTGGCAGGAAGACCGGAAGTTAACGTGGATGGTATGGACGAAGCACAGGCCAGAGAAGCAACAAACGCAGACTACAATGAAAGAAGAGCAATTATGGATGCCAATCCTATTGAGGTATCCATTGCAGGCCGTATGATGTTTAAGCGTGTTATGGGTAAGGCATCTTTCTGTAATATTCAGGATTTAAAGGGCAGAATTCAGGTATACGTAGCAAAGGACGCTATCGGTGAAGAAGCTTATGCAGATTTCAAGAAATCTGACATCGGTGACATTTACGGAGTAAAGGGTTACGTATTCCGTACCAAGACCGGTGAAATTTCCGTGCATGCGGTAGAGATGACTATGTTGTCTAAGAGTTTGCAGATTTTACCCGAGAAGTTCCACGGATTAACTGATACGGATATGCGTTATCGTCAGAGATATACAGACTTAATTATGAACGAAGAAGTAAAAGATACTTTTATCAAGCGTTCCAAAATCATCAGCACCATTCGTAAATATCTCGCAGGCGAAGGTTTTATGGAAGTGGAAACTCCTATGCTTGTAGCTAACGCAGGCGGTGCTGCAGCAAGACCTTTTGAGACTCACTTCAATGCATTGGATGAGGACTTAAAACTTCGTATCTCTCTTGAATTATATCTTAAGAGATTGATTGTTGGCGGTCTTGAAAGAGTGTATGAAATCGGCCGTGTATTCCGTAACGAAGGTCTTGATACAAGACACAATCCGGAATTTACTTTGATGGAATTATATCAGGCATATACTGATTACAACGGAATGATGGATTTGACAGAGAATATGTTCCGCTACGTAGCACAGGAAGTGCTTGGAACAACTAAGATTGTATACAACGGCATCGAAATGGACTGGGGTAAGCCTTTTGAAAGAATTACCATGATTGATGCGGTTAAAAAATACGCAGGTGTAGATTTTAACGAAATCGCTTCCGATGATGAAGCAAAAGCAATTGCAAAAGAGAAGCATGTTGAATTTGAGAAACATCATAAGAAGGGCGATATCTTGAATCTTTTCTTTGAAGAGTTTGTAGAAGAGCATTTGATTCAGCCTACTTTCGTTATGGATCACCCCATCGAGATTTCTCCTTTAACCAAGAAGAAACCCGAGGATCCAAACTACGTAGAGCGTTTTGAGTTGTTTATGAACGGTTGGGAAATGTGTAACGCTTATTCAGAGCTTAATGACCCCATCGACCAGAGAGAACGTTTCAAGGCGCAGGAAGCATTGCTTGCGTTGGGTGATGAAGAAGCAAATACAACGGACGAAGACTTTATGTATGCCTTAGAGCTTGGTATGCCTCCTACAGGCGGTATTGGCTATGGTATCGACAGACTTTGTATGTTGCTTACAGACAGCTATGCAATCAGGGATGTTTTATTGTTCCCGACGATGAAGAGTCTCGATAAGTAAAATAATTTTAATAAAAACCTCACCGGATTATATAATTTATTCCCGTGAGGTTTTTGAAATTGTAGAAAAAATATCGATGATAGATTCTAATGATGGAAAAGGTTTGATAAAAAATGTTCAATGACAGAAGGGGTATGTAATCTGTTTAAGATAAACAAAAATTGGTTCTTTGGTTTATTTTATTGTGTTTTGGATATGTTGTGCTATAATATACATATCATATTTTTATATACTAAGGAGGGTATTATTATGGCTAGTATGGCAGCAAAAATGTTTGAGGCATATTTAAAAACACAGGAGATTAATCCTAGGGTTATTGATGAGAATACACTTGCAATTGGATGGGGAATTGAAGGAACCAGTATTCAGGTGTTTTTCTATTTTGATGATGATGATACTCATATTAACATCAGAGGTTATGATTTCATGAAAGTTCCGTCTGATAAGTATGATGTAATGTATAAGGCTTTGAATGCGGTTAATGCTAAATATAACTTTGTAAATTTTGTATTAAATGAAGAGAATGGTGATGTTTACGTAAAGGATGATGCTGTAATCCAGTTAGATACATGCGCAGATGAATGTATGGAGTTGATGATGCGTATGGTTAAAATTGTAGAAGATTCATATCCTGTTTTAATGAAAGCAATGTGGGCGTAGTTATGGAGATGAACAGTGTATTATCGGTAGCATTACAATTTTCAAAGCAATATAAAGAAATTACACCGGAAGTGGTGTTATACAGTTATGCTAAATTTCTTTCAATGGATGAGATTCAGGTAAAAACAATTCTTCCGGAAGATTGTATGGACGATTTAGAAACTGCTCATAAATGGTTTGCTGATAACAAGCTGGACTTGGTACTAATCAAGTCCGGCTTGATGTTGTTATTTCCTTATATCAAGGAAGATGCAGCCAGAGAGAAGCGTTTAGAAGAGTTCCAAACTTTCTTGAAGAAAGAATCATCCAACGCATCATCTGCGCAGGTATTGGATAAAGCAATAAAGTACGCAGGGGTGCCGGTGAAGGATTATTTTTCTGAAGGGAAGGACATGCTTGCTATTATGACTTACAGCGAGCAACTTCAAAAAGAGAATCCGGGAAAGAAGAAAGAAACTTCTGAACAGGATAAAGAAGAGACAAAGAGGACAATTGCTAAACCGCTGCCGTCTGATAAGAAAGATGAGGAAGGCAAGGAGACAGAAGAACCAAAAGAAAAAAAGCAAAAAGTGGAAGTGGTTGAAGATAAGGAAGAAGAGAATGCAGAACAACGCGATTTGCTTATGCTGGCACAGAAGTATAAGAAGCTTAGTGCTGCATTGGTAGACGTAGTAAAAGGGCAGGATCAGGCGATTCTTAAGTTTATTCAGGGATATAATCAGGGAGAATTGTTGAGTCGGACAGAAAATGTAAAACGACCGAAATCCTACTTCTTTTTCTTCGGACCGCCCGGAGTCGGCAAAACGTTTTTGGCGGAAACGGCAGCAGAAGCATTGGATCTTCCTTACAAAATGTTTAATATGAGTGAGTATGCATTCAATGCATCCATTGATGAATTGGTTGGAACGTCCACTATATATTCTAATGCCAAGGAAGGTACTTTGGTTAAATTTGTGCGTGAGAATCCGGAGTGTGTTTTGATTTTTGATGAAATTGAAAAAGCTCACATTAGTGTAATCAGACTGTTTTTGCAGATTCTTGGTTCCGGTAAAATACGAAGCAAATATAGCGATAAAGATATCAGTATGCGTAAGGCGGTTATTATTTTTACGTCAAATGCAGGTAAGGCTTTGTACGAGGATCGCAGTGTTAACCTTACAACATTACCTGAAAAAGTGTTGATGGACGCACTTTTGAAGGAAGGTGTGTTACCGCCTGAAATCTGTTCGCGCATAGCATCCGGCAATACAATTATGTTTAATCATCTTTCGGTGCGCCATTTGACCAAGATGATACAGAGGAATTTTGAGAAAATTGTCAGTGGGATGGAAAAAGAATATGGCGTAAAAATTCGTTATTCCAATTATCTTCCTGCAATGTTTTTATACAACCGCGGCGGAGAAATTGATGCACGTGTTGCAGTGGGGCAGAGCGGTAAGTTTTTGAAGGATGAAATTTACGAGCTGCTGAATCAATTGGAAAACAGTAAAGTCGGAAAAGAGGACCTTAAGTCTATAATGGTTGATGTTGATTGGGAGGGAATTGATCCGGAATTGGAGAAATTATTCAAGAACAATCAAAAAGCAGAAGTTATGATTTATGCGTCTGCAGAAAAAGTAATTTTTAAAAATATTAAATCCAAACTTTGTAATATTCATTTGGCCACAACTATGGAAGAGGCAGAAGAAATATTAAAAAATGACATTGAAGCCGTATTTATTGACCCGTTTTATGGAAGTGGTGCGGATACTGAAGAAGTGCTCAGCATATCGGATAATAACAGTGAAGGAAATAAATTATTCCATAACTTGGTAGAAAAGCAGTCACGGTGCCCGATTTTTATGCTTGAAGTCGATCAGGATATGACAGAAGTGCAGCGCAGAACATTTTTAAATGAGGGCGCAACCGGAAGTGTTCCTGTAAATAGTAATCATCCCGGAAGCTTTAAAAGACAGTTTGAACAGATTCTGGAAGAACTGTATATGGAAAAGCAGAGTGAGGTATTTACACAGAGAGGTTGGGTGATTGATTATAATACGAAACAGATTGTTGATGTTGAAAAGAAAACAGCCAAGATTCTTTTCTACAGAATTAAGAAGAGAATGGCTGTGGATGTTGAAAGCAGAGGCTCTGTTTTATTAGATTCTGAAAGACCAAGCGTGCGTTTCGAGGATATTATAGGTGCAGAGAAGGCAAAAGAAGAACTTAAGTATTTTGTAAGTTATTTACAGAATCCTAAGAAATTCCTGATGTCCGGCGGAAGACCACCTAAGGGCGTGTTGCTTTACGGACCGCCGGGAACAGGTAAAACTATGTTAGCCAAGGCTATGGCCGGTGAGTCGGATGTGACATTCTTACAGACCAGTGCGGCAGAATTTAAGAACAAATATGTCGGAGAAAGTGAAGCTAATATTCGTCGTATTTTCCAGAGAGCTAAAAAATATGCTCCAGCGATTATTTTTATCGATGAAATTGACGCTATCGGTAAGAAGAGAACCGGAAGTGAAAGTGCAGCAACTACAGAAAGTATGTTAAATACTTTATTGACCGAAATGGACGGATTCTCATCAAATGATTGTTCGAAACCTGTATTTGTTCTTGCGGCAACCAACTTTGGTGTTGGTGCAGAATCGGATGGCATCTCATCTTTGGATGACGCGTTGATTCGAAGATTTAATAACAAGATATATGTTGATTTGCCTAACGAGGCTGAACGTAAGAAATACATACAACTTATTTTAAAGAAAAAGAACGTTACAACTGTTTTGGAAGAGACTGCACAAAGCATTGCTGAGCGTACTACGGGACAGAGTTTAGCCATTTTGCAGAATGTTATTGAACTGGCGATAAGAAATGCCGGCAAAGAAGAACGTGTTGTAAGCGACGATGATTTGTTGACGGCTTTGGAAGAGTACATATATGGTGAGAAGAGGGAACATACGCCTGAGTACTACAAGAGTGTGGCCATCCATGAAATGGGACATGCTTTTATATCTTACATAAGCGGTGATAAACCTTCGTATATTACCATTGAATCTCGCGGTAATTTTGGCGGTTATATGCAACATGCAAACCAAGAAGATATTCCTAACTACACCAAAAAGGATTTATTGGCAAGAATCAGAACTTCGCTTGCGGGCAGAGCCGCGGAACAGGTCTTTTTCGGTAAAGAGAAATCTCTTAACACGGGAGCGTCCAGCGATTTAGAAGCGGCTACGGATTATGCTTTCCGTATTGTATGCCGATACGGTATGCAGGAAGACCAGCTGGTTGTCTTAAGTAAGAAAGAGGTACTTCAGTCAGTATTGGCTTCGGAATATATTAACCGTGTAAATTCAATTTTGAATAGAGAAATGGAAGAAACCATCAAAATTATTGAGGGTGCGAAAGATACTATTCAGATTATTGCCGATGAGCTTGTTAAAGCAAACCGCCTAACGGGAGAACAGTTTGATGAATTAATGAAAAAATATTATAAAGAATAACAAAAAACCGGATGTTTTAGAACATCCGGTTTTATATATTAAAGATTATTCAATTACTAATTCGCCCCATCTGTCGGCAGAAACCAAACCGATGTAAGTCTTACCTGTATTTAATGTGATTTCATTTCCTGCTTCATCATAGAATACGGTAGGGTCAGTATCCATAGCTTTTTCCCATACAATAGGAATTGCTTTGCCACCTGTAATATAGTAACCGTTTCCACTCTGATTAAGGATGTTGAACTGCATGTAGCCCTGTGAGTCGAACTGGTCAACCTTTGCACATTGAATAATAACATTGGTGAATGATAACTGTGCGTTGTCATTTTCGGGATCTACGTGAGCCATATTGTATTCGTAGTACAAATACTTGCCGCTTTCCTCATCATATTCTAATTCGGATCCGTTATGGGGGAAAGGAAGGTCAATGTAGGTGCATTCTACTGAGTCGGAAGCTTCGCCTAAATCAACAGGTGTTGATTCGTTCGCAAACTGCCAATGAGGTCCTTTGTAGTATTCATTGTATTCTGAGTCATAGTTTGCGGCTTCAATTCTTGCTGCGATTTCGCCTTCGGTTACGTACTCTGTAAACTCACGGGGTTTACCATTCTCAATGCGGGCAAAACCGCCGCTTAAGTTATCTACCCAGGGGTTATTTAAGTATGCATTGATATAAAAAGGACCACCGTCGTGGATAAGGATTGCATTATATTCGGGTGCGATCATAAAGTTTGTGGGACGTGTGCTTCGAATACTTCCGAAACGTGTGATGCTGCCCCAGTCCTTAACAATAGCCATGAAACGTGTTACTTCGCCGTTTGCGGTACTGTTCATCATTTCGTAAACGATATCAGCCTGTGTTAATCCGTAGTGATCCAAAGCAGTCTTTTCGTTGTCAACCATGATGGCAACAGGACGCTGGTTCTCGATGTCAAGGCTAATCCATTCATTAGTCAATTCGCTTCGATAGCTGTTTTCGGGAATGACTTCTACCGGTTCTTCGGGCTCTGATTCGATTTCAATGCTTACAAGTTCGGTAGTCGGTTCGCTACTGATTACTTCCTCTTCTTCGCCACAACCGCTTAACATACCAAATGCAAGTACGGTGGAGAGAAGAAGTGCAAAAACTTTTTTCTTCATTATAAAAATCCTTTCTTTTTTTGTATTGCTAAATTTTTTTCAACATTGATAGTTTACTACACGTTTCGACAGGATGCAAGAAAGTTCTTTTTATTTCCATTTTTTTTGTTAAAAAATATCATTCTATTTCAACTATGAGTTAAATGACAAAAACGATTTTGGAATATACACTATAAATACAATTGAAAAACAGCGAAAAACGGAGGAAGTGAATATGACAATGATGACATATGCATATGCAAATAAGATTTTAAAAAAGTTAAAAGAAGATAAGGATTATTTGACACAAAAAGAGCGAGAATGCAATACCTACGTGGCTGCATTGGATGAAGAACCGGTTGTTCCGGAATACAATTATGCTGAAGTTGCATCCGCAATTGAAGAAATTGATGAAAAAATTGTTAAAATTAAGCATGCAATTAATCTTGCAAATACAACAAATGAAATAAATGTGGGAAAATCTAAGATGACCATTGACCAGATTCTTATAAGGATGGCGCAACTGAATAAACGCAGGTTTATGCTGGATGTTATGCGTAAGCAGGAACCACAAAAAAGACTGGCTACATCATATATGACGAGAAAAAATGCTCCTGAATATGAGTATATCAATTATGATATGGATGTAGTTAAGGCTGACTACGAACGTATTGATGCTGAAATTGCGTCAATGCAGATTGCGTTGGATCGATACAATCTGACTGTAGAGTTTGAAGTGGATTTCTAAAATGAATATACCGTGCAAACCGAAAACTTTTATACTTTTTAAGTATGGATCAGGTGAAAAATGAGTTGCCGATATTGTATAAGGTTTGAGTTCGAGGTTATTTTGTTGTTTCTTATGATAAACTGTTTATGGTTTCTTGATAGAGGAAGCATAATAATATAATAAAACTCGGTTTGTAAAAAACTTTTGTCTTCGGACAAGGGCGTGGAAGTTCGGTTACAAGCGCCGATTATATGGCCAATTATGTGTATATTAAAAATAATTAAAAAATACTTGCAAAATGTGTAATATAGTGATAATATTATGTGTTACACAGACTAAAGAAAGGTGCGAGGTAAAAGTAACAATTAAGTAACTGTTAACCTTAACTGCGAGTGTTTGCGCAACAAACACAAAGGAGGCCGTAATGGTTTGTAGAACTGAATATGATATGAAGGTCATTGGCAGAAATCTCCGCCGCCTGAGAGAGAAAAAGCGATTGACCGTGGAGCAGGTACGTGAGTATCTTTGCTTAGGCTCTGTGCAGGCGGTGTACAAGTATGAAGCCGGCGCGGGTTATCCGCAGGCAGATACTTTGCTGGCGTTGATGGAGCTGTATGATGCAGGTGTAAATGAAATAGTGAAAGATTATGAAGAGGAGCTTTGCTCCTCTTTTGACGTTTATGGGAGAAGTTTTTATGTTTTTTATAAAATGTTGAATACTTTGTAAATTATGCTACGTTTATATCATTGAAAAAGACAGGAGGTGGGGAACATCGATACAAAAGACAACTTCATACGATTGATTGAAAAGTACCAAAATCTTGTGTTCTCCATCTGCTTAAAAATGACAGGAGATTATTTCGCAGCAGAAGATTTGGCCCAGGAGACTTTTATCTCGGCCTATAGGCATCTGGATGAATTCGACGGACAGTCGGAGAAGGCCTGGCTCTGCCGGATTGCGGGGAATAAATGCATTGATTATCATCGGTCCGCGGCGAGACGGATGGTGCCTACAACGGAAGAAGATATGCCGGAGGAGAAACTGAAATATTCGGAAGGTCCGCTGCAAACAGTGCTTAACCGGCAAGTGTTAGAGGAATTGCAAAGGTGTTGTGAAGAATTACAGGAGCCCTATAAAGAGGTGGCGTTGATGCATTTTCTGGAGGGGCGAACTGCGAAGGAAATCTCAGAGCGGACAGGCATCGGAATTAATACGATACAGACAAGGATTTATCGTGCGAGAGAAAAATTAAAAATTAGCTATAGAAAGGAGATGCTGGAAGAATGATATTACACAATGAATATTTGACGGATGAAGAATTAGAACTGCTGATTTCGGAAACGGAAGATGACCTTGTTCCGGCGCCTCCGGAGATGACCGATAGGATAGCGAATGCTATATGGAAGGAAGTATGTGTTAAGGAAAATAACGTGGCTGCGGAAACAAGAAACAAGACCGCACAAAATAAAAAAGCAGGAAAACGACGAGAGTTTGCAGCATATTGTTTCCGCGTGGCGATGTCGGTTGCGGCAGCGATTGCTTTTATGTGTATTGTGCCTAATTTGCCGAGTTTTGTCGGATATGGTGCAGAACCTGAAGTACAGGAGTATGCAGATAAGGAAGCATATCTGAAAGAAAATGGTAATGAGCCACGGCAGGAAGTATACACTACATATCCCACCCGGGAAGAAGTTTTAAATGATAAAAGTTTAATGCAGAGACTTTTGGACGGTGAAAATATTTTTGGCGGTGACCTTGAAGTTCCCAAGGGGCCTGAAGCACCGGATGAACCGGGGGACACACCGGGAAATGTTCCAACAATCGAGAACGGAAATATTAACAAGACGAATTATAAATACGAAAATGGAGGACAATTATTATGAAAAGAAAGAAAAACGGATTTTTTACATTTATTTGGTCATTTATGCCGGGGGCAGCAGAGATGTATATGGGTTTTATGAAGTGCGGGCTTAGCTTGATGATTTTATTTTTTGCCGGATTCGCATTAGTATTTACAACCAATTATTTTACAGATGTTATGCTGCTTATCCCTGCACTTGTGTGGTTTTATTCCTTTTTTCATGCGAGAAATCTTGCGTCATGCCCGGAAGAAATGATACAGGAAATGGACGATGATTTTATTTGGGATAGTTTCGGTGACGGAAGTAAGACCAAAATTACAAGCCCGGTATTATGTAAGTGGGGGGCTGCAATTTTAATTGTAATAGGTGCTTCTTTGTTGTGGCGAAATGTACGAGATATAATTGCTAATCTTATCCCTAACGAATATTGGAATCTGATTTGGCCTTTTGTCAATGATGTTCCGCAGATTGTTGTTGCACTTCTTATTATTGCCATTGGTATCGGCTTGATTGTGGGCAAGAAGAAGGAGGTAAAAGATGGAGAATAGTGTAGATGTAAAACCCCGACGTATGGGAACAATCAGCATCGGTGTTTCATTGGTGACCTTTGGCGTGATGTTTCTTTTGTGCTCCGTATTTGAGATTTTAGCCTATGAGACCGTGTTCGCGCTTTGGCCGGTGATTTTAATTGCTTATGGTTTGGAACTTCTTGTATTCAGCTTTTTTAAAGGAAAGTTGTTGTATGATAAGGGCGCGGTTTTTATTATGATTCTTCTGATGTTTTTTGCGGCAGGCATGGCCGGCGTGGATGTGTGTTTTAAGGTAGCGGATTATTTTGTTGCGAACCATATGACGATTTAGTACTATCATATGTTAAAAGTTAGAGAACCGGCGGATTTGAGTCCGCCGGTTATCTTTTTTTCAAAAAAATCTAAAGTATTATCAAAAAACTCCGATATTTATATCAGATGAATATTCCAAGGAGGGAGGAATCTGATATGCGTATACAGTCATATATTCAGGTACAGCAACTGTACAACACGCAGAAACCTAACAGGACTCAGAAGTCCGCACAGACCAGCTTCTCCGATAAACTCCAGATTTCTACGATGGGAAAGGATATCCAAACTGCGAAATCTGCATTGGCAAATATTTCTGATATCAGAGAGGATAAGATTGCTGACATTAAGGCTGCAATCCAGGACGGAACTTACGAAGTGAGCAATGCGTCTTTTGCCGATAAATTATTGGAAAAGTATAGTCAGACACTCGCTTAATTTAAATAGAGGTAAATTAAGCGAGGTGTTTGCCTATTGCGAGGCAAACACCTTTTGATTTACAAGATGTAAATCAAATAAATATGCATTTGTTAAAAAGTGAGGGAAACGGTGTGGCAAGTTTAGTAGAAAATCTAATTACCGTATTGAACAAACAATATGAGGAATATGAGACGCTTTTAGAATTGTCTTGCCGTAAAACCACAATTATTGTTGAGGGAGACCTCGAAAAACTGCAGCAAATCACGGATGAGGAGCAGCGCGTTGTAGGCATCGTAAATCACTACGAAGCAGAGAGAACCGAAGTGATGAAGGATATCGCCAACGTAATCAACAAGGATGTTGAAACATTGAAATTGATTGATCTGGCTCATATGCTGGAACAAAGACCTGAGGAGTACAAGGCACTTACGGAGATTCATGACAAACTGCGAAGCGTAGCTTTGAGAATGAAGAAAGTCAATGAACAGAATAAGGAGCTTCTTGAGAATTCTTTGGAAATGATAGCATTTGATATGAACCTGATTCAGTCTATGCGTAAAGCACCGGAAACTGCCAATTATAACAGAGGTGCGTATAATACCGGCAGTACAATGGGAAGCTTTGCAGGGCGATTTGATACGAAACAGTAATTCTTGTTGAAATGGAGGCGGTGAGTTATGCCGTTAATGGGTAGCTTATATGTAGGAACATCCGGACTGCAGACCAGTCAGAATGCTCTTAATACAACCGGTCACAACATAACCAATGCTGACACCGTAGGGTATGTCAGACAGCAGACTATGCTTGGGGACCGTCAATACAATACCATATCTATCGACGCTACATCCATTGCCAACAAGCAATTGGGTCTCGGCGTAGAATATTCCCAAATCAGACAGGTTAGAGATGTGTTCCTGGATCAGACCTACCGTGAAGAAAACGGTCGTTTAGGCATGTACTCTACATTTTATAATGCAACGGAAGAGGTAGAAACGCTTCTTGGTGAATTAGACGGCGCTTCTTTCCAGGATTCTATTTCTGAACTTTGGACAGCGGTTCAGGAACTTGCAAAGGATCCCGGCAGTTCCGTAACACAAGGTCTTTTGATGCAGAGGGCTTATACTTTTATGACGGATGCCCAATCTGTATACGACGGTTTGTGTTCTTACCAGGATAATTTAAACCGTGATATTAAAGATATGGTGGAACAGATTAACGATTACGGCGCAAAAATTAAAGATTTGAATGACCAGATTCGTAAAATTGAAACCGCAGGTATTGAGAAGGCCAACGACTTAAAAGATGCAAGAAACCAGCTGCTGGATGAATTGAGCAGTATGGCTAATATAGATTATTACGACGACGCAATGGGCAATGTCCTTGTTAAAATCGAAGGACATATGTTTGTAACACCGGACAGAGTTAATGAAATCGGCTTACAGGTGGATGAAACCACAACCTTTTATGATGTATTCTGGAAGGATGACGCCAAATTCCACGTAAACGAAGCCGGTGATACCATTTATGAAACCAAAGGCGCGTTGGTATTTGATTTATCACAGGAATTATCACCTGTTTTAGATACCGATATCGGAGAATTGAAAGCCCTGATTATTACAAGAGGCGATCACAGGGCAAACTTCACCGATATGGAGAATACTTACAATGAAGATGGCGAAATTGTAGCTACCGATAAAGAAAACTATGATAAAATTTCTAATTCGGTAATTATGACAGCCCAGGCTGAATTCGATAAGTTGGTGCACGCAACGGTTACCGCAATTAACGGAGCACTTGAGCAGGCATTCCAAAAGGGCGACGGCAATTATATGTCAGATGGTAATGGCAATGCACTTCAGATTTTCCAGAGAAGTACGGCAGACCCCGGAGAACCGGAAGATTTAAGTAACGATGAAACGATTTTTACAACAGCGAATCTGATTATCAATCAGGAATTGATGCAGACACCCGGTAAGCTTGGATTCAAGAGACCGGACGATAGCATTGATTACGAAACCGCTGAATTGTTAAAAGAAGCTTTTGAAAAAGCGGAATATACTTTGAATCCGGATACAACCAACGGAATGAATATTCCGAGTTTCTATTCTTCATTGGTTGCCCACGTGGCAAACGACGGAGCGGTTTATAAGAGTATCCGAGATAATGAGCAGATTACCGTAGATTCTACGGAAAGTGCGAGACAGCAGATTGTCGGCGTATCCACAGACGAAGAATTGTCCAATATGATTCGTTTCCAGAATGCATACAACGCATCCAGCCGATATATTAACGTAGTAAGCCAGATGCTTGAACATTTGCTCACATCGTTGGGCTAGACGGTAAAATGATTTTATGAATTTTATAAAAGTGTAGTAATGTTACAAGCGAATCTGCATAAGAGCAGAGGATTAGAAGATAACAAAGTAAGGAGGGAGCAACATGGCATCACAGTTTTATGGTTTGAATATTGCATATACGGGCTTGTTGGCTTCCAATGCGGCATTGAATACAACATCAAACAATATTTCGAACATTGAGACCAAAGGCTACAGTAAGCAGGTTGTAAACCAGTCTGCAGCCCAGGCCCTAAGAACCTATACTACGTTCGGTTGTTCCGGTTCCGGTGTTGATGTGGATTCCATCGAAAGACTCCGCGATGAATTTTATGATGTAAAATATTGGGGCAATAACCAGATTAAGGGTGAGTATGATAAGAAAAATTATTATACCACACAGATTGAACAGTATTTTATTGATGATGACACTGTAAAAGGTTTCAAAACCATCTTTGATGAAATGTTTAATTCCATGCAGGAATTGATGAAGAGTTCCGGCGACAGCGTGGTTAAGAATCAGTTTGTTGGTTATGCGAACAACTTAACCACATATTTCAATGAAATGGCTTCTAACCTTTCTAAAGTACAGGAAGACATTAACGCAGAAATCAAGGTTAAAACAGATGAAATTAACTCTCTTGCAGAAGAGATTGCATCTTTGAATAAGCAGATTAACGTAATTGAGTTAACAGGTGTTACAGCCAATGAGTTGCGTGACCAGAGAACGGTTTTGATTGACCAGTTATCTGCAATTGTAGACGTGGACGTAACCGAAACACCGATTTATGATACTTACAATCCTGAGAGATTTACCGGAGCTCACCGTTGTATCGTAACAATCGCTGCGGGCCAGGTACTTGTAGATGGTAGCGATTATAACGGCTTGGAATGTAAGGCAAGAGAAACCACCAATAAGGCATATCAGTCAGATGTGCAGGGTATGTACGATATCTACTGGAGTAACGGCGCACCTTTTGGTATGTATAATGCATCTATGGGTGGGGAGCTGGCAGGTCTTCTTCAAATGAGAGACGGTAACAACGGCGAATATTTCTATGGTGAGTTTACCGATTTAAAGAAAGATGCACAGGGTAATGCGCTTGCAACCATTAAGGTGACAGCGGACTATCTTTTGGATATGACCAAGTGTACATTGCCGGATTCCGGAACCATCAATATCGGCAATACATTGTATAAATACAGTTCCTGGACTTTTAATTCGGAAACGGGTTCTTATACTTTTAAAATTGACAAAGCTGAGAATACTTCAGAAGTACCTTATTCGAAACTTCATCGTGAAGCATCCATTAATCAGCCGGTAGAATATAAGGGAATTCCTTATTATCAGGAACAGTTGAATGAATGGGTAAGATTATTTGCCAAAGCATTTAACGGTATTCTTACACAGGAAGGCAGCAGTGACGTATACGGCGACCCGGGACGCATTCTTTTTACCGGTAATTTGGCAGTGGATAAGCAGTTGAATTTTCGACACGAAGGCGGTATCAACGGTGAAATAACTTCATCCAGCGACTGCTACAGAATGTTAACTGCTGCAAACTTCGGTATTAACGAAGACATCTTAGAGAATGCTGACAGACTTGCGACTCATACGGATGCGGCAGCAGGTCAGGATAAATACGATTTATTGGAAGAATTGTATTCCATGAAGTCGGATGCGAATGTAATGACATTCCGAGGCGGTACTGCAGAAGAGCTGTTGGAATGGATTCTTGGCGATGTGGCATTGAATGCTGAACGTGCGGAGACATTTTATAACAATGCAGATGTTATGGCGACTAAGGTGGATAACCAGAGAACCTCCATTTCGGGCGTAGATAATGACGAAGAAGCCGTAAACCTTGTAAAATATCAGAATGCTTACAATCTTTCATCCAAGATGATTCAGGTTCTCACAGAGATTTATGACAGATTAATTCTTGAAACCGGTGTATAAAAACGTATTTTAGATTTTATAAAAGTAACTTATAAATATGTATTAACGTAAAAAGGAGGGGCGTTATGAGAATTACGAATAAAATTATGCAGAATAACACCCTGTACAACATTAACCAGAATAAAATTTTACAGGATAAGTTAAATACCCAGATTACCACGAAGAAGAAGGTAACCAAGCCTTCCGACGATCCTGTTGTGGCAATTCGTTCCCTTCGTTTAAGAAGTAATTTAAGTCAGGTAAGCCAGTATAATGAGAAGAATATACCTGATGCGGAACAGTGGCTTGAATTGACCGAATCTGCGGTACAGTCTACCGTTGATGTGGTAACCGGTATGATTAACGAATTCCAGAGAGGTTCCAAGAGTAATCTTCAGCCTTCCGACAGAGCGGTTATTTTGGAGAGTTTGAAGCAATATCGTGATGAAGTGTATGCTACCGGTGATTCGGATTTTGCAGGAAGAACGATTTTTACAGGCTACAGAACTGATACCAAGTTGTCTTTTACGGAAGAAACAACTAAGGAATATGTAATCAATGAACAGATTACAAATACCGAGATTGATACTCAGACTTATGTAGATATGGGCAAGTTGGAAACTTTGAATGAAACTAATTTCAACAGTGCGGATATGACAACGGAACAGCAGGTGGATACTTATGAAATTCACAGAATCCGCTTGGCATATGAGAATGTAGATGCAGGTATGGTACCGACAATCAGTCAGGCAATCGGTTCTGACGAGAATGGTAAAACCATTTATCAGAGTCTTGGTAATGTAACGGTAATGTCAGCAAACGGAACAACTAATCCTTATACAGAGATTACAAAGCAGCCGGACGCAATTTATTTTATACCTGAGACCGGTGAATTGTTGTTGGGAGATAATGCATACAAGAATTTACAGGCATTAGACCCGGCGCAGGAGATTAAGGTTACGTATCAGAAGAGCAAGTGGGCGGATAATGATTTAAGACCGGAACATTACTTTGCATGTTCTTCAGAGGGCATCGATTATAACGCAGAATATCTGACAAAGGCAGGAAAGACCCAGAAACAGGTTATTGAATACGATGTCGGTTTCAATCAGCAACTTCAGGTAAATACTACAGCAGATGAAGTGTATTTCCATGGAATCGGAAGAGCGGTTGATGAGGCATTGGAACTTTTGGACCGTTTGGAGAAGATTGACGCAGTCGTAACGAAACTTGAAGGTATGGTTGGTAATGATGCTTATGACCAAGCTACAGTTGAAGCGAAACTGAATGCGGCAAAGAAGGCACAGACATATATGGAAGATACGGTTCAGAAGACTTTTGAAAGCGGTATTACCGAAATGCAGGGCTACCTTGATAAGGTAAATATGGCTTATACAACCATCGGTAACCGTTCCTTAAGACTTACTTTGATTGAGAATCGTTTGGGCAATCAGCAGACTGCATTTGAGACGCTTACTTCAGAGAATGAAGATGCGGATATTGCAGATTTGGCAGTACAGCTTAGCAGTGCAGAGCTTACATATGATGCGGCACTTGCGGCAACCGGTAAACTTTTACAGACATCATTAATGAACTATATTTAAAAACAACGGAGGGTGTATTGGTATGGTGATGAATACTAGATTATTTGGGGAAGTAACAATTGATGACAGCAAGATGATTCATTTTCCTGGTGGAATCGTAGGATTTCCTAATTTACAGGATTTTGCATTGATTCATGATACAGAACAGGGAGAAAATGGTGGCATTCATTGGATGCAGTCAGTACAGGAACCTAATTTTGCAATGCCTGTAATTGATCCTTTACGTGTAAAAACAGATTATAATCCTGAGGCTGATGATGAATTATTAAGCGCTATTGGAGAAATCAATCCCGATGAATTACTTGTGCTTGTTACAATTACGGTGCCTACTGATTTAACCAAGATGACAGTGAACTTAAAAGCACCTTTTGTCATTAATGTTGCAACCAGAAAGGCATGTCAGGTTATCGTGGAAGGATATGAAGTGAAATATCCCATCTACGACATCCTTCAGAAAATGAAAAAGGAGGGTGAGTAAGATGTTAGCGTTATCCAGAAAGAAAAACGAAGCAATTGTGATTAACAATAACGTGGAAATCACTGTATTGGAAATTAAAGGCGACCAGGTAAAGCTCGGCATCTCTGCTCCGAAGGAAGTTCCTGTGTATCGTAAAGAAGTATATGTACAGATTCAGGAAGCAAACCAGGAGGCTATGAACGTAGTTTCAGCAGAGGCTTTGAACAAATTATTTTAATCAAATATAGTGTTGTGGGAAGTGCTCTTGAGTTCGAGAATTCAAGAGCACTTTTTGCTTATTTTTATCAGTATAAAAGGAAACAACTTAAAAACATAGAATTTCATAGCAAAAAAATATTCATTTGTGTCAAATGACTTGCAAAGCAAACAGAATATTTGATAACATAATTGTGTATGTAAATTGATTAGTTATAATTTGAGAAAGTATGTTTTATTAGAGAAGAAAGGTTCGTATATGCGGAGAAGAAACATATATAATTTCAGAAGAAAAATTGCAATTGGCGTAATGATGTTTGCACTTGTATTTGCAATGTGCGCAATGCCGTTTACAGAAGTTAAAGCGCATGGCCAGGATGCGCCTTATGTGGCGACTCTGTATAACGAACGCAATGGCTTGCCCACGGGTGAAGCCAATACGATTATTCAGACTTCGGACGGATATATCTGGATTGGAAGTTATGGCGGTTTGATTCGTTATGACGGCACGGAATTCCGCAATTACAGCGTAGAGCGTAAAATTGAATCAAGTTCCATTCGTGCGTTGTTTGAGGATTCTAAGGGCCGTTTGTGGATTGGTACGAATGACGCAGGTGTTGTGGTTATGGAAGATGATATTTTGACGAAAATACCTGTGCCTGAGGATCGTTCTTTTCTGTGCGTCCGAGATTTTGCTGAAGGTGCGGACGGAACCATTTACGTGGCATCTAATTCAGGGTTGGCGCGAATTCAGGATGGCCTGTTAGTGCCTTATGAAACAGATGCATTTGCAGGGAATACCGTATATTCAGTTGCTATTGATACGTACGGCAGAGTATGGAGCGCGGGAAGTGACGGTGAATGTGTTGTAATTGATGAGAATGATAAAGTGACGGTGTTGGAGTCGGAGCTGTTTTTTAATGATGCTGATGTGTATAGTCTTGATGAGAATGCCGACGGCGATATTGTAATCGGTGGTTCGGGAAATAGAGTAGCATTGATTGAATTTGACTCAGAGGCATTGAATAAAGAAGGTTTTGACCTTACTTATTACAGTACCGGTGAAGTGGCAACACATAATGCGGTGAATGCGTCGGATGACGGCTATATAATGGTTAGCGGAAACAACGGCCTTGCCGTGATTTCCAAGGAGGGCGCGCTGACTGTTTTTGGTGAAGAAGAGCACGCGATTTCCGTAAATGCGGCAGTGGCAGACTATGAAAATGATATATGGTTGGCGTCATCTGCTTACGGTATCATTAAGTATTCGCAAGGGTGCCTTTCCAGTCCGAATGCAAGTGCAGGTTTAGGCGATGTAACAATTAATACCATTACATATGCGCAGGGAAATTGGTATTTGGGAAATGATACCGGACTGATTATCTGTGATGATGACTGGAACCGTGTAGAGAATGAACTGACGGAGAAATACGAAGGTGTACGTATCCGTTGTATTGCAACTGACAGTCAGGGGAATGTATGGATTGCAAGTTATTCCGATTGGGCAGTTCTTTGTTACAATCCGGCAGATGGCACAATGAAAGAATTTAATACAGACAACGGTTTAACGGGTAATAAGGCGCGAGTTGTTAAGGAGTTGTCTGACGGACGCGTTGCTGTCGGTACGCAGAGTGGTGTAGATGTTTTCGTGAATGGCGAATTAAAAGAAAGCTACACGCATGAAGACGGATTGGATAACCCGACTATACTGTGCATCGAAGAGGGCAAAAACGGCGAAATTATAGCAGGAAGTGATGGTAACGGTATCTATGTAATCGAAGACGGAACCGTTACAAATTACGGCTTTGATGAGGGCCTTGGTGAAGGCGTTGTGTTAAGGATGTTACGTGATGAAGAGAACGACGGATGGTTTGTCAGCGCGGGCAGCAGCCTTTACTATTGGCAGAGTGACCGGACTTTTTGGCAGGTAACCAATTTCCGTCAGGATGCCGGCAGTATTTTTGAATTTTATGAGAGAGACGGGAAATTGTGGCTTCTGCAGAATAACGGTATTCTCGAACTTGATAAAGCGCAGCTTTTAAGTGGTGAAGAAACTGAGGTCATAAGACATGATTTCGGTCATGGTTTGACAGGTTCTCTGAATGCAAACACATGGAATTATGAGGCTGAGGACGGTTGCCTCTATATGTCCACCAGAAGCGGCGTAAGTGTATTTGAATTTGAGACGGTAAACAATGAGTTACCGAAAGTAATTATCCAGAGTGTGAATGTGGACGGGCAGTCCTATGAACATCCGACAGAGATTGCTGTAGAGGGTGATGCACAGCGTATTACCATTGACTTCTCGGCTTTGTCTTTTACGGATACAATTGAGATGCGCGTGGCGTACTGTCTGGAAGGTTTTGATAAAGAACCGGTAGTGTTGGACGCCAAGAGCGGAAGCGTTAGTTATACCAATCTTTCCGGCGGCGATTATACTTTCCGCGTGTGGGTATATGAATTGGGAGATGAACAAAATTTCGAAGAGTATGTGCTCCATTTAACAAAGGAACGTCAGTTGTATGAACAGCCGCTGTTCTGGGTATTGATTGGACTTGGCGGCGCAATTGTGGTTGCGGCGGTTGTATGGCTTGCGGCAGGTCTTAGAATGCGTCGGATTCATCGCAGACAGCAGGAATACAAAGAGATTGTAAATCAGTCGCTGAGCACGTTTGCAAAAACCATTGATGCCAAGGATCCTTATACCAACGGTCATTCTGCACGTGTGGCGGCGTATTCCCGCGAAATCGCCAAGCGTCTTGGTATGAGTAAGGATGAACAAGAACGTATTTATTATATTGCGCTGATGCATGATATTGGCAAAATCGGTGTGCCGGATGCAATTCTAAACAAACGTGGGAAACTTACGGAGGAAGAAATGGAGATAGTTCGCAGCCACGTAAAAGTGGGTGGAGATATTTTAAAGGATTTCACCGCGTTAGATGGCATTGCGGATGGCGCGAAGTATCACCATGAGCGTTGCGACGGCAAGGGATATTGCATGGGACTTACCAAGGAGCAGATTCCGTTGGTGGCACGTATTATTGGTGTGGCGGACTCTTATGATGCCATGGCCAGCGACAGGTGTTATCGTGATGCTCTGCCGGAAGATGTTATTATCGATGAATTGAAACAGTGCAGCGGTACACAGTTTGATCCTGAGGTGGTTCCTCATATGCTTGCCATGATTGAGGAAGGAATTGCGCCGATGAAGGAAGAAGAATAAAAAATAAGCTAATGAGTTGAGAAAAACTAAACTTTTTGTAACAAAATGCCGATACAATACCTATAACTATAGCTAGGACGGCGTCAGGGTTGCAAGGAGGCAGATTGAAGTGTGATTTGAAATCCACTGCGACAAGGGCGCAGTGGATTTTTGCGTTTGATGAATTATAAATAAATATGTATCAAATGTGCAGAATATCCTTAACGGAGAAGAAGATGCGTAAGTATATTAAGACGGATTTGTGCAATATTGTAGACCAACTTGCAAGTGTAAACGAAACCTTAATTAATAAAGGGAATAGTATTTCACAGGAGCAGGTGCAGGGGATTCTTATAGATTGTCAGCAAGGTGCAGTAGATGTTGGTAATAAAATCGAAGAGATAGAAGGCGAAGGGACTGAAGCGGTTTGTTTGCTGGAAGAATATTGTGAAAAAGTATATTTGCTTTGCATCAATTGGTCTGATGTAAAGCTGCGAGAAAAAGAGCTGAAAAATATCAGGGTTCTGCTTAATAAAGTCAAGAACTCTATTCTTTATGATATTAAGGACTCCAAGAAGGAGATTGTTTTCCTGCCCTATAAAGCTTCTATGTGGGACTCGCTGGAGAGCGTTTGGAAGAAAGCCAGAGAAGATGAAGCGTGTAACGTTTATGTGATACCGATTCCATATTATGACAAGAATCCGGATGGCAGTTTTAAAGAGATGCATTATGAAGGCGACTTGTATCCGAAGTATGTGCCGATTACAGATTGGAAGGCGTACGATTTGGAACAAAGACATCCGGATGTGATTTTTATACATAATCCGTACGATGAGGCAAATCATGTAACCAGCGTGCATCCGCAGTATTACTCGAAGGTAATTAAAGATTATACGGATAAGTTGGTGTATATTCCGTACTTTGTATTGAAAGAAATTGATCCGGAGAATGAGAAAGCTGTAGAAAGCATAGCGCATTTTGTTACGACGCCCGGTGTATTGCATGCACATAGAGTAATTGTACAGTCGGAGCAAATGAAGAAGGTTTATGTTAAGGTATTAACCAAACTTGTGGGTGATGAGGTTGATAGTAGAGCTTATTGGGAAGAAAGAATTCTAGGGCTTGGTTCACCGAAATTAGATAAGGTAGCTAATACAAAGGCAGAGGATGTTGAGATTCCGGAGGCGTGGAGACAATGTGTTTTAAAACCTGACGGAAGCCGGAAGAAAGTAGTATTTTATAATGTGGGCGTAAGCGGTCTTTTAAATAATAACGAGAAAATGATTGAGAAAATGAAGTACGTATTTCGTGTTTTTAATGAACAAAAGGAAGATGTTACACTACTATTTCGACCACATCCGCTAATAAAAGCAACAATAGAGTCAATGCGTCCGGAGCTTTGGAATATGTATAAGGAATTAATTGATGAATATATTGAGGCCGGATGGGGAATTTATGATGATACCCCGGATATGGGTATAGCGATTGCGATGAGCGATGCCTATTATGGTGATTCCAGCAGTATTATGCAATTATTTCAGGCGGTGAATAAACCGGTTATGTTTCATGATGTGGAAAAATGAAAGGATAAATGAAATATAATCGAAACATAAAAAATTTATAAGCTAAAAATGAGTATAGATAATTGGATATATTGGCAGATATAGTTTTTGGGAGTGAATTCGGAGTATGTGTGGTATTGCAGGATTAATAAATATAAAAAATGGTGCAAAAAAGTTTTCTAAAAATGATTTGGACGGAATATGTAAAGCATTGGAAGTTCAGAAGCATAGAGGACCGGATGATACAGGAGTTTGCGGTTTTTCTTTTTTGAATCAGAGTTCTTATGCAGGAAAAAATATATTAGAAGCGTATTTGCCTGAGGTGCCTATTGAGGGAATTATAGGGTTTAATCGCTTGAGTATTAAGGACTTATCTATGGCAGGACATCAACCGATGACTGCATTAGGCGGGAAAGTGATTCTTGCATTCAATGGTGAGATATATAATGATAAAGAGTTGCGGCGTGAAATCGAATTAAAAACGGATTATCACTTTAAGAGTGCAACGGATACGGAAGTAATTTTAGCCATGTATCTTACATATGGTTTTGAAGCTACCATTTCTCGTCTGAATGGAATGTTTGCAATTGTAATAGCTGATTTAAGAACCGGAGAAGTTTGGTTTGCAAGAGATCGATATGGGATTAAGCCTTTATACTATACTTTCTATAATGGAAGAATTGGATTTGCTTCGGAATTAAAATGCATATGTCAATATGATGATTTTGAAGCCAGGTTGGATTTGGACGCTTTCAATGCTAGACTTATTTTTTCAAGACCCGGAGATAAAGTATTGTATAAAGATGTTGAACTAATAGAACCGGGGTGCGCTATTCATATTTCCGTGGATGAGGAACCTAAATTTATACGATATTATTCTATAGATAATCACCGGCGAGAAGAAAATGTGTATAAAAATCTGAGCGAAGCAAAAGAAGCTGTAATAGATGTAATAAAGAAATCCGTTTCGCGGCAAATGGTGAGTGATGTAAAAGTCGGGTGTCAGCTTTCGGGAGGGATTGATTCGACTTTGGTTAGCTATTTTGCTAATAAGCAAAAAACAGATAATATGAACGATGCGGTTTCGATTATCGATTCTAAAGGACTTATAGGCGAGGAGGAGTATATTGATTTTGTTGGTGCAAAGCTTGATTTAGAGTTACATAAATTCTCCTTAGAAGAAGATTATTTTCTAAAAAACTATGAACGTATGATTTGGCAAAATGATGCCCCGGTATATCAACCATATTTTATATGTTTTATGAAACTTGCGGAAGCTGCCAAGAAATATGTTACTGTATTATTGAGCGGCGAGGGGGCAGATGAGATTGCCGGCGGATATAATCGTTTTGCAATGGGAGTATATCAGCCGTTTTTAAGCAAATTAAATGCGAGTGCCCACATAAAATCTTTTAAAACGTATGCCGAATATGCAGTGTTATCGGATCAGACATTTACAGATTTTACGTCTATAGGATATGATAAGGCGGACGAGTTGTTACAAGAACAGATAGATTGTTTTAATAAGTTTACAGGAACAAATTTTACTAAGCATTTAAAGTTTGAGACATATCGAAGACTTCCGGAGGGATTGCTACGCCAAGATAAAATGACGATGGCAACTTCTATCGAAAACCGTGTGCCATTATTGGATAATGAAGTAGTGGATTGCATTATGGCTTTGCCGGAGACAATGCTAGTAAGATTTAAGGGAGAATCGCCATTTGGGTTATCAGAGAATCCGCTCGATTGGGTGCAAGGAAAATATATATTAAAAGATATTACGAGTGATTATTTCGGACAAGAATTTGCGTACAGAAGAAAACAAATTATGGCATTAGATAAAAGAGCGATGGTGACGTCGGAAGGGTTTAAAGAGTATTTTTATGACGCTGTTTACCCGGGGCTCAAACAGAGAGGCCTTATGGATTCTGTTTCTATCGAAAAAATGTTTCGGAATGCAGGAACTATTAGCGATAGAGAATTTACTTGTATGTGGCGTGCGGTTAGTTTGGAAACATGGTGTCAATTGTTTTTGGAAAGAAAGGCGTTATAGATGGAAAGTGAAATTAAATTTTTGCAGGGATATTGTGCTTGTCTCTTGGATAAAGAAAACATATTATATATAACCAAGACACGTAGTTTTTTTGTGAAATTTAATTTTCATACGGGTGATGTGCAAATATTGAAGAAAACTGCGCTAAAAGGTTCTGCTCGTAATATTATGGCTATAGATGAAAAGATATATGTAGTTTCTGCAAAAGGTCTATGGTTGGCAGAATCAGGCATACATGATGAACAGTTTGTATATTATGATATAAACAATCAGGAAGCGTATGGCGATTTATTGTATGTATACAATTATAATGGAGTAATTCATCTGTTTTTCAAGAATCAATTGGCTATAGTGACTTTTAATACTAAAACAAAAGAAATTGAAAGATACTCTATGGATAAAGCCTCGGAGTTAAAGAATATAACATTTGATGCGGTTTGCATATATTATGGACGATTATGTATGTTTAGTACAGAAAAACAGTTAAAAGTAATCTATTCTATGGGAGCTAAACAGGTAACAAGTATAGAGCCTATCCCCGATTTGCCGTCAATTCAATGTGCATTTTCGGAAGAGGGGGCATTGTATGTTTTGGCTGCAAATACAATTTATATATTAAAGGATGAACGTTTTGAGCGATTACTTAAAATTGAATCGGAAGAAGTTTATAACAGAATGTGTGTTGCAAATCAGAAAATATGGTTGATGCCTATTAAGGGAAAAGAAATAAAAGTATATTCGTTAAAGACCGGAATGTGGGAAGTGTTTACCGATTATCCGGATGATTTGGAGTATACAGGTGGAAATGATGATTCAAAGTTTCTGTCAAGATGTGCGAACGGAGAAATGGTTTGTTGGATGATGTATTCCAATAATTATTTTCTTTTAATCGAACGTGAAAGCGGAAAAGTATCGTGGATAAAACCTAAATTAAATAATCTTAAGCCAATATTTACTCGCTATGCAGAGGAAAAAAGAATTATTTCTGAAAAAGAAATATCATTAAAAGCATATATTAATAATTTGTAATGGATAAATGAAAGGAGTACTTTTTATGAGCAAACCAATATATGTTTCGCGTCCCTCATTACCGCCTTTGGAAGAATATGTGAATGAAATATGTGATATGTGGGAAACAGGTATAATGACGCATCAGGGGCCAAAGCATAATAAGTTGCAGGTTGAACTTCAAAAATTTTTGCAGGTACCCAATATTACCCTTTTTGCAAATGGGCATTTAGCCTTGGAATTGGGATTGAATGCGATGAAGTTGGAGGGAGAAGTAATTACTACACCCTTTACGTTTGGTTCAACAACGCAGGCGATTTTGCGTAATGGATTGAAACCAGTGTTCTGCGATATCAGAGAAGATGATTTTACAATCGATGCAGATAAAATTGAATCTTTAATTAACGATAAAACGGTAGCAATTGTTCCTGTACATGTGTACGGAAATATATGTGATGTAGAAAAAATTGAAGATATTGCAAAAAGATATCAATTAAAAGTAATTTATGATGGAGCCCATGCATTTGGTGAAGTATATAAGGGAACTAATGTAGCTAACTTCGGTGATATGACGATGTTTAGTTTTCATGCCACGAAAGTGTTTAATACTGTTGAAGGAGGATGTCTTTGCTATAAAAACGGAGAATGGACAAAGCTTTTAGAAGGACTTAGACAGTTTGGACAAATTGTCAAGACTGATATGACTCCTTACGTGGGAACGAATGCTAAGATGACGGATATGCATGCAGCTATGGGACTTTGTAATTTAATACATTTCCACGAACATATTCAAAGACGTAAAATGATAGTTGAGAAATACAGAAAGCGATTAGCTCAGATTGATGGAATAAAGCTGAGTGTTGTACAGGACGAATTGATTTCGAATTACGCATATTTTCCTGTAATACTGGAAGAAGATAAAAGCGGTGTTACGAGAGATATGGTCATCGAGGCACTTGCAAAAGAAAATATCTTTGTGCGTAAATATTTTTATCCTTTGTGCAGTGACTTTGAAATCATATCGGAAATGGGGATTGTGGCAGATGTTCCGGTCGCAAAGTATATATCGGATCGTGTAATTACATTGCCCTGTTATTCTGATTTGTCAATCGAAGATGCTGATAGAATATGTGACATAATTTGTCGTTTATATCAAAAATAGCAGAATAAAAATTAAGAGAGGAGGTCGAGCGGTTTGGTTAGAATTGGTATATTGGGGTGTGCAGATATAGCATATAGGCGTTTTATGCCTGCTACAAAAAAGATAGAGAATATACAGGTAGTTGCTGTCGCGGAAGAATATGACAGGCGAAAACTTCCTCTTTTTTGCGAGGAATACGGAATTGAGGCTGTCAATACATTTGAAGAGTTGATTAATAGAAGTGATATAGAAGCTATTTATGTTCCACAGCCGCCGGCCTTACACTATAAATGGGCAAAGGAGGCCTTGTTGGCAGGAAAGCATGTTTTAGTGGAAAAACCTGCTACGATAAAATTCAATTTAACGAATGAATTGGTAGAATTAGCAAAAGAAAAACAACTGGTTTTGCATGAAAATTATATGTTTCAATATCATAATCAAATAAAAGAGATTATGAAATTAATACAAGAGGGAATTGTTGGAGAGGTTAGATTGTATAAGGCCAATTTTGGTTTTCCGATGCGTGCGCAAAATGATTTTCGATATAATAGGGAATTGGGTGGAGGTGCACTTCTGGATGCCGGTGGATATGCAATCAAATTGGCGACATTGTTATTAGGTGAAACAGTACAAGTAGATTCGGCATGCCTTAATACCATATCAGGGTATGATGTCGATATATATGGTAATGCATCGCTTTCAAATGCGGAAGGTGAGGTGTGCCAAATTGGTTTTGGGATGGACTGCTTTTATCAGTGTAGCTTGGAGGTATGGGGGAGCAGAGGAAGATTATTTACCAATCGGATTTTTACGGCACCGGAAGGCTATGAACCAACCGTAATAGTTGAAAATGCGGATGGTTGTAAAGAAATAAAACTGGGGGCTGATTCTCATTTTGCGAATTCGCTACATGTTTTTACTGAAGCGATTTCTAGTGATGATATAAGAAGAAAGTTGTATAAGCAAATCGTAGTTCAAGCAAGATTGGTAGAAGATGTATACAATAAAGATACTACAAGAGGGGAAGACATATGAGCATTACGTACGAAATAATTAAATCGTGGGAAAATACTACAGGCGCAATTAATACAATGGAAGATATTTTGCAATGGATTGAATATCGTAATGGTAAACTGACAGTGAATATTGAAAAAGTGGATTTTTCTTATGACGGATTTTGGTTTTACGATGAGCAAAAAGGATATATACGTAATAAGACTAACAGTTTCTTTCAGGTGGCGGGATATCAGGAAATTGAAAATGATCAGATTATAGGAGAGCAACCCATTATTATACAGGATGAAATAGGCTTTTTGGGTATTATCTGTAAGCAAATTAATGGAGTTTTGCATTTTCTTATGCAGGCCAAGGTGGAACCGGGGAATGTGAATGTAATTCAAATTTCACCGACAATTCAAGCGACGAAAAGTAATTTTACCAGACAGCATGGCGGTACGGCTCCGGCTTATTTAAAATATTTCGACGAAGCGAAGAAACATAGGATTATTGTAGACCAATTGCAATCTGAGCAATCTTCAAGATTTTATAAAAAAAGAAACCGAAATATTATTATTGAGGTGGATGATGATATCGAAGTCGCAAGTTCTCATATGTGGATGACATTGGGACAGATTAAAGAGTGCATGAAGATTAATAATTTGGTTAACATGGATACCAGAACAGTTTTATCCTGTATTCCTTTTTCGAAAGATGATTTGGAAGATGGAGAATTGGAGAAAATTGAAGCGGCTTTTAAGGATAAGGCTCTGTTTAAATCAATGTTTAAATCAATAAACAGAGAAACCCAAGTAAGCATTTTTAATGAAATTAATAATTGTAAGATGTATCGGAGAGAAAATTCAAGATTGTTACCTTTAAAAAGTTTGAAGGGGTGGCAATTAAATGAAAAGGAAATTATTAGCAAAACTCCTTACGATTTTAAGGTGATTTACTGTAGAATCGAAATAGAGGGGCGTGAAGTAAAATATTGGGAGCAACCATTGGTGGAAGCGCTGGGAATGTCTGTAATAGGCGTATTTACGATTGTGGAAGATGGTGTGCGCAAGTTTTTGGTTCGGGTAAAACAAGAGATGGGGTGCTTTGATAGTGCTGAATTGGGACCGATTATGCAGTTAGAACCTACCAACAAGAGAAACAGGCTTAATTTTATCGAAAAACTTTTTTTACATAAAATGCAAGAAAAGCAAGGAACGTGTGTGGATGTAATTTTGTCGGAGGAAGGCGGGAGGTTTTACCACGAGCAAAATCGTAATGTAATTATCGAGGTGAAAAAAGAAGAACTTTTGGAACTTCCGGAAGGATACTTTTGGATAGATTTTTCTACGTTAAATAATTTGATCCAGTTTAATAATTGTGTAAATATTCAACTTAGAAACTTGGTAGCATTAGTTGAAATGTAGTAGCAAGGAAGATGATATTTTGAGAGGATTTCGGACAAATATGGATAGTGGATATGTTAATAAAGAAGATATGGAAGAAAAAGCTATGATTTCTGAAACAAAACAACCATTAGTAACGGTGTTAAGCCTTACATTTAATCAAGCATTATATGTAAGAGATATGTTAGAGGGGTTTCTGAGGCAGAAAACAAGCTTTCCGGTAGAATATATTATCCATGATGATGCATCTACAGATGGGACTCAAAGGATTTTAAAGGAGTACGAGGCAGAATATCCCGGAAAATTTAAGATGATTTATCAAAAGGAAAACCAGTGGAGCAAGGGTGTTAAGATAACGCAGACAATACTGGCCCCAATGATTCGCGGTAAATATGTAGCCTTCTGCGAAGGTGATGATTTTTGGTTAGATTCTAACAAATTGCAGGAACAGGTGGATTTTTTGGAGGAGAATCCTGAGTATGTTTGTGTAGCCCATAATGCTTTGCGTATCAATATGCGAACCGAACTGATCGAGCCATTTAATACATGTGAAAAAAGCCGTGAAGTAGAAGCGCATGAGCTAATTGACAGAAAATTTCCTTATTTGGCAACTGCATCAAAGATGCATAGAAGAGAGGCATTTATTTTGGATGGTTTTTTTCTTGATAGCGGTTCGGTGGGGGATGTTTGTGCCGATTATTATGCTCTTACGAAAGGAAAAACCTATTATATCGATAAGATAATGAGCGCATATCGTTTTAATGTTGTGGGTTCTTATTCGGACTGTGTACGGCATGAAGAAAAGAATTTATGGGAGCGTATTCGATTTAATCGTTTTTTGTGTAAGTATAACCAATACACTGGAAAAAAATATGCGTTTTATCTTGGATTATATATGTCGCGGACGTTAAGTTATCTGATGCATATTTTGGATCTTAAAAAGATTTCGGAAAAGGAATTTCGTAAGATGGTTCAAAAAATAAGAACCGAAGAAGATGCTGCTTACGAGCAGTCACTTGTAATGATAGAGAAAGTGATAAATTTATATGTATATGGGCAGGGGGAATGGTTCTGTGATGAAATGAAGGAACTTAATGGTTGTAAGAAGTTATACATATATGGAGCGGGTGACTATGGAGTTAGAATGGCAAATATTCTCTTAAATGCAGAGGTTCCCTTTGAAGGATTTGTTGTATCTGATGCCGGTAAAAATAATAGAATGTTTTTAGGGAAACCGGTAATTGATGTTTCTGAATTTGCGAAAAATAAAGATGAAGGAAAATTGATTATTTCATTGGATATCGAGAATTGGCAAGATGTTTACCAATATTTAAAAGATTTAAATATTCGAGATTATATATGCCCGTTCTATATAGAACCGGAAGATTATGAGGATTGATATATGAAAAAAGCATTAGTTTTGGCTGGTGGGATAGCTCAAATTAAATTAATTCGGGATTTGCAAGAGAGAGGATATTTTGTTATTCTGGCTGATTATACGAAGGAGCCGATTGCGGCCGCTTATGCGGATAAATTTTATCGTGAAAGTACTTTGGATGTAGATGCAATTCGAAAAATCGCAATAAGTGAAAAGGTTGATTTGGTAACTACCTGCTGCACAGACCAGGCACTGGCAACGGTATCTTTAATATCACAGGAACTGGATTTGCCGTGTTATGTGAGTGCGGAATTGGGTCTGGCGGTTACAAATAAAATGTATATGAAGCGAACCTTTGCAAAAAACAGTATTCCAACGGCAGAATTTGTGGTTGTAGATAATTGTAATGAAACGGTTGATTTGGAATTTCCTTTGGTTGTGAAGCCTGTAGATTGTAATAGTTCGAAGGGTGTTAAAAAAGTAAATAATACAACGGAGTTGAAGGAAGCTATTCAAAAAGCAATTGATTTTAGCAGGACGCGGACAGCTATTGTAGAGCGATTTGTGGAAGGGCAGGAGATTTCTGTTGATGTTTTTGTTCAAGACGGGGTTGCAACTGTTTTATGCAAATCACGCACGGATAAAGTAAAGCACGGAGATGGGTTTATAATCAATCGGGGGTGGTATCCGGCAGGAGTATCCCAAGTGGCGGACAGAAAAATAAATGAGACGGTACAACGTATAGTAGATGCGTTTGGAATAAAAAATGGTCCGATGTTGGTGCAACTGTTAAATCAAGGTGATGATATCAATATAATAGAATTTAGTGCAAGAACGGGTGGTTGTATTAAGTACCGTTTGATTGAACTTGCTTCCAGTGTCGATGTAATTCGGGCAATGCTGGATGTGTTGGAAGGTAAAAAAGTTAACTTGGCAGTGGTTCCGTCGGAGAAATTGGTTATTAACGAGTTTATTTACACGACGAATGGTATTTTTTCACATGTTGAAGGCATTGAAATATGTAAAGAAAACGGGTGGATTGAAAACGGATATGTTTTAAAGTCTGCTAATACTGAGATGGGAACGGTTGCAAGCAGTGGCGACCGTATTGTGGCAGTCACATATGTTGTGGATTCAGAAGAAGAATATGAGCAAATGCATCGGAATGTTTGTGATACAATTCAAATACTTGATTGTGACGGAAATGATATTACGATGAGAGGCATTTTGTAAAAAGGAGGCGAAGACTTGGGAAACGTAGATGGTGATATTATGATGACTGTTAAAATGTTGGCATACAACCATGAAGCTTATATTGCACAGGCGATAGAAAGTGTTGTTTCCCAGAAGACGGAGTATCGTTTTGAGCTTTTGATTGGTGAGGATTGTTCTACGGACGGAACGCGAAAAGTAATTGAGAAATATGCAAAGCTGTATCCGGATATAATCAGGCCAATCTATCACAAGGAAAATCAAGGGTGTACTAAGAACTCTTATTCGTTGGATATGTGCGCACGCGGCAAGTATATTGCCGGGTGTGAAGGAGACGATTTTTGGTGTGACGAAAATCGTATTCAAAAAGATATTGATTTTTTGGAAGCGCATCCGGAGTATTCCGGCGTATGCCATCGTTGTAAAGTGGTGGATGAAGAGGGGAACGAACTTCCGGAAAGCAATTTTTCTGACCGCGTAGCATTTTGGAGATATGATAAGGAGATATATACTTTAAAGGATTTTGAAAGGTGGGTATTGCCGGGGCATGGTTCGGCACGCACCGGAAGAAATTTGGTGTTGAAGAATAGAGAAGATAATGAAATTGTACATAAAGCATCAACCAGAGTGGGAGACCGGACACATGTATTATTACAAGTGCTGGATGGTGATATTTATTGTATGGATGATGTGGTAAGCTGTTATCGATATCGAATTGCAGGTGGTGCAGGTAATTTTAGCTCTTTACAACACCAAAAAAATCTAAAGGCTGAAGAATATCTTATGTTTTGCAGGCTGGAACAGTGGACGAAAGAAGTCAAAAAAGTAGCGCTCGATTTAGATTGGGTCAAAAAAGACCGTTTTGCAGGAAGTGTTGTTGTTTTAATAAAACATCCATCAAAAGAGAATTGGAAAGTAGTGTTGCAAATTATAAAAAGCAGTGGAAGTCCTGTAAAGTATTGCTTTTATTTTATCAAAATTGTGTGGTTGAAATTCGTATATATGTGTTTGGGGAAAAAGGATAAATTAGTTCAGTTGTAAGGAGAGTACTATGTCACGTACGTACATAGCATATGGAATAGGGCAATATTATAATATAGTCAAGCCGAAGCTGGATGAAAGATCGATACATATTTCCTTTTTGTGTGATCGCAAATGGATAGGTACCGGGCAGAAGTTTTTTGAAGGAATTCCAATTATAGAAAAGGATGATATTGTAAACATACCAAATGCAATGTGCATTATCTGTGCTATAGACAATATTGTTACTAAGTCGATTGCATCGGAATTAGAATCTTTAGGTATACCGTATATACATGTGAATGAACTTATAGGAATTTATAAGAATGGATGTATAACAGGAAAAATATTAAAAGAACAATATATTGATGGGATTTACTGTGATAATAGGGGAAATCAGATATTCTTTGATCATACGGTTCCTGAGGCGTTGCGAGTAAATTTTAATGGTGAAAAAAGTATCTTACATTTAGGGAAGAACTTGCTGATTGGTGAATTGAATATTGATTTCGGGAATGAAGGAAAGTGCACAATTGGCGATGGGAGTGAAATTTTAAAAGGGAAGTTTTCGGTTGCATACGCAGAGTTATCAGTTGGAAAAGAATGTCTTTTTGCAAAAGATGTCAGCATCAGGACGCATGATGGTCATCATATTTTTGATAGAAATACGGGTGAAAGAATCAACATACCTGAAAATGTTACGATAGAGGACGGCGTATGGTTGGGAGAAGGAGTAAAAATTCTTTCGGGAGCTCAAATTGGAAAGGGAAGTATTGTTGGTGCCGGCGCAATTACATCGGGGCGTTTTCCGGAAGGATGTATTCTTGCCGGAGTGCCGGCACGAATAATTCGAAGAGAAGTTTGCTGGAAAAGATATGAAACGGGTCTCTCAAATTACAGGGTGTTAGAAGAATGTGAAGAGAATGAAAACCGCTATAAAATGTGATTTTAAGAAAGGAAGTGTATATGAAAAATAAAATATACATCGTGGGAGCACATTCGCGCGGCCGAACGTTTAAAGAATACGTTATGACATTGTGGGAGAATGTTTCTGTTGAAGCTTTTTTAGTTGATGATTTGGATGAGAACGATAAGGAAGTGGACGGCATTCCTGTTTTAGAGATAAATAAAAAAAATATTTTATATCCGGAGTGCCCTGTATATATAGCAACACGTGGAGTTTATCATAATGAAATTAAGAAAGAATTGATATCTTGTGGTATAATGAATATATATCCGGTGGACGTAGAACTGGACATAAAATTGCGTAATGAATATGTGAGAAAAAAATACGCGATGAATAATAAGGAATTTCTATGTGTTCCTGAAGATGATAATAGTTATAATGAATCTTTTGAAGCGCAAATCTATGTTGCTACGTCAATATATGATAAGGCACTTAACTCTGCATATACATTAACGCAAGATGAAAAGGTGATTCAGGTTGGAACGGCCCTTTCGGATGAGAGAATTCCGTCTGCAAATTCATTTGACAATGAGGGAGACAATATTTCTTTCAAAAACAAACAGTATTGTGAATTAACAGCGTTATACTGGATGTGGAAGAATTCTACAGCTGATGTTATCGGACTGGTTCATTACAGAAGGCATTTTATATTGCCGGAAGGATGGAGCGGATGGATGAAAGAACATGATATAGATATAATTCTTCCTGTTCCCTTATATGTGGGTCCCAGCATTCAAGATAACTATAAACATAGGCATGATGCGAGAGAGTGGAATTATATGTTAGAATATCTTCGAAAGCATAATCCGGAAGATTATGAGTTGGCGCTCAAGTTCTTTGAAGGTAATTTATATTCGCCGTGTAATATGTTTATTATGAAGCGTGAAATTCTTGATGAGCTGTGCGCGTGGCTGTTCCCGATTTTGGATGCAGTTGTTTCGTTTAGTGGCGAAAAAGAAGATAAATATCAAAACAGATATCCCGGTTTTTTATCAGAGAGATTAATTACATATTTTTGTGAATGCAAAAAAAAGGAATATAAGGTGGCATATGCAAATAAGAACTTTTTAAACTAGCGGTGGGGGAATACAAATGAATTTTGAACTTATGGCATCAATGATGTGTGCAAATTATGGAAATCTGGAACAAGAGGTAAAGAAGTTGGAAAGTGCAGGTATTGATTCATTCCATATTGATATTATGGATGGTCGTTATGTGCCTAATTTTGCAATGTCTTTGAATGATATGAGGTACATTCGTTCGGCGACGGATAAACCGCTTGATGTGCATCTGATGGTAGAACATCCCAATAATACCATTGAGCTTTTTATCAAAAGTTTACGCAAGGGTGATACTATCTATATTCATCCTGAAGCAGAATATCATCCATCCACAACCTTACAGAAGATTATTGATGCCGAAATGATACCCGGTATTGCAATAAACCCGGGTACCAGTATTGAGACTATTATGGAGATGCTTCGTATCGTGGACAAGGTATTGGTTATGTCGGTGAATCCCGGAAATGCAGGACAGATGTATTTGCCCTATGTTGGACAGAAAATTGACAAGCTGCTCACGATGAAGCAGGAAATGAATTTTGAATTATTCTGGGACGGTGCCTGTAGTGCGGATAAGATTCGGGAATTTGCCCCTAAAGGAGTGAAAGGCTTTGTTTTGGGAACGACGTTATTGTTTGGGCAAGAGACTTCGTACACTGAGACGTTACAGAATATCAGGGAGTTGAAATTCGAATGAATATAGCATTGATTTTATCCGGTGGAACAGGTGCGCGCTTGGGCACGGATATACCGAAGCAATATATTAAAATAAACGAGCGAATGATTATATCCTATTGCTTGGAGACATTCTGTAAGTGCAATGCAATTGATGTGATATGGGTTGTGGCCGGTGCAGATTGGTACGGAGCGATCAACAAGGAAATACAGAATATAGTCGAAGACATTTCTGTAGTGAGTGGGCGACAAGCAGATGTAAATAAGCTTAAAGGTTTCTCGCAACCCGGCGAAACGCGTCAATTGTCTATTTATAACGGCCTTAAGGATATTGCGGAGTTTGCAGCTGAAGAAGATATTATTATCATTCATGATGCGGCAAGACCGCTTGTAACAGAGGTAACAATAAAAGAGCTTCTTGCGCAGGCGATGGTGCATGACGGTGCAATTCCGGTGCTTCCTATGAAGGATACTGTATATTATAGCGAAGACGGCTGTCAAATTACAAGTCTGTTAGAACGCAAGTGTGTTTATGCGGGCCAAGCACCGGAGAGTTTTAAGTTTGCTAAATATTATGAAGCAAATAAAAGTCTTCTTCCGGATGAAATATATAGAATTAACGGGTCGACAGAACCTGCAATTCTTGCCGGCTTGGACATTGCAATGATTGCCGGTGATGAGAATAATTTTAAAATAACCACAAAGCAGGATTTGGTGCGATTCGAGCGCATCATAAGCGAGGTGTAATTTGAAAGCATATGTTTTAAATGCAATCGGGCAATTAGATTTAATGGAAGTGGCAGAACCTGTTCTGAAAGAAGGACAGGTTCTTGTTGAAGTGAAGGCAGCAGGCATTTGCGGATCTGACATTCCAAGGATTTATGAAAACGGAACCTATCATTTTCCGACTATTCCGGGACATGAATTTGCCGGTGTGGTACGCAAAGTTTCAAACAAGGAACAAGAGTCTTGGCTTAATAAGCGCGTGGGTGTATTCCCATTGATTCCTTGCCAAAAGTGTCCTTCCTGTAAAGATAAAAACTACGAAATGTGTTTGTCGTATGATTATTTGGGGTCTCGCAGTGACGGCGGATATGCGGAATATGTTGCGGTGCCGGAATGGAATTTGATTGAGTTGCCGGAGGACATTTCTTTTGAAGCTGCCGCGATGTTAGAGCCGACAGCAGTTGGAATACATGCTTTAAAAAGAATTGATGCATCCAAGGCAGAAACTGCGGTTGTGTTTGGTCCGGGTACAATAGGCCTTCTTATGGCGCAGTGGTTAAGGCTTTTAGATGTTCAAAGCGTGATTCTGGTAGGAACGAGAGAAGAACAGTGCGAATTGGCCAATCGTCTGGGTTTTGAATATTTTATCAATCGTAAAAAAGAAGATGCGGTAGAAAAAGTATTGGAAATGACCTGCGGACAGGGGGCGGATATCAGCGTTGAATGTACAGGATACGGAAGTGTTTTTTGCGATTGCTTGAATGTTACCAAACGCGGTGGAGATATTTTGGCAGTAGGAAATCCACATGGTGATGTTCAAGTTGACAGGGATACATATTGGAAGTTACTTCGCAGACAACTTCGAATAACCGGCGCCTGGAATTCGTCTTTTATTCCGGAGTATGATAAAGATGACTGGCGGGACACAATCAACGCAATATCATTAGGTGGTTTAAAGCCCCAAGAGCAAATCACCCATCGTTTGCAATTTAATGAATTACATAACGGATTAGAAATGATGCGCGACCGAAGTGAGTATTATAATAAGGTAATGTTGATAAGATAAAATCCCTTGTAAATTAGAATAGGCATCGAAAGTGATGAGAAACATAAAAAATATTCATAAATTTTATGATAATCTCTAAACTTTCTCTTATAATTTGCCGATAAAAAACATAAGAAAGCGGATATAGTCCGCATTGTAACGTATAAACAATAAGCATATATCACACGGAGGTGATTCGAAATGGCAATTGAAGCATTGGGCGGAGCAATGTCTTATCAGGCACAGCCCGCAGTGAAAACCCAGGTGGCAGTACCTCAGCCGGTGACCATGGAAGGTCAGATGGTGGAAACAAATCCTATGGTGGATGCCAATACTGCAGCAGTAGCACAGGTAAGTGAACAGAATGAATTCCAGAATGGTCAGCAGAAAGAACCCAGCAACGAACAGATTCGCAAGGCTGTGGAAGACATCAATAAGAAGGCTAATTATTCGGATGTTCAGTTTGGCGTGCATGAAGGTACAAACAGAATTACAATTAAGATTGTTGACAGAGAAACAAAGAAGGTTATTAAGGAGCTTCCTCCTGAGAAGACTTTGGATATGATAGCCAAGGCTTGGGAGTTGGCAGGCATCCTTGTTGATGAGAAGAGATAGGAGGGAACCATATGTCAGATATGATGAGATTATCCGGATTGACTTCCGGTATGGATACTGAAAGTATTGTTTCTGCATTGGTTTCTGCTAAGAAGGTTAAAGTTGACGAGGCTAAGCAGGCGCAAACAAAATTAGAGTGGACCCAGGATGCATGGAAGGATATGAACAGTAAAATTTACGGTTTGTATTCGGGCAAGTTGTCTTCCATGAGATTTTCGACAGCATATAATAAGAAAGCAACAGTAACTTCCAATAGTGCTTTAAGCGTTGTTTCCGGTGAAGGCGCAGTAACGGGAGCATATACTGCCAAGATTAAATCTATGGCGAAAGCCGGATATTTAACCGGTGCTGAAGTTAAAACCAAAGATGGCGGCAAAGTAAACGGAAATACTAAGTTGACGGATATGGGCATTGCGGCAGGTTCCTCAATTGGTATTAAGTTTGGCGGAAAGACAACCCAGATTGCAATTGATGATAAAATGACCATGAGTCAGTTTGTAAGTAAACTTCAGGCGGTTGGTGTAAATGCTAACTTTGATGAAGGCAATCAAAGACTTTTTATAAGCGCGAAAGAAACCGGTGCTGCAAATGATTTCTTATTTGTTGATAGTGGTTCAAATACTACAGCTGCATTAAATAAGTTGGGACTTACTACAGGTTCCGGTGCTACAAGAATTAAAGGTAGCGATGCTGTTTTAGAATTAAACGGAGCAACTTTTAAATCAAGTAGCAATACTTTTAACATTAATGGTTCGACTTATTCCGTAAATGCTATGACAGATGAAGAAATCTCTATCACAACACAGAATGATACCAGCGGTATCTATGATATGATTAAAGGTTTCTTTGCTGAATATAATGAGACTATTAATGCAATGTCATCTGCATATAACGCAGATTCTGCAAAAGGTTATAAACCTTTGACGGAAGAACAGATGGAAGTTATGACAGAGAAACAGATTGAAGATTGGGAAAAGAAGATTAAAGATTCACTTCTTCGTAAAGACTCCACTTTGTCTGCTGTTATGACAACGATGCGTAATGCAATGAGTCAGGGTGTTGAAATTGATGGCAAAACCTATTATCTGTCTGATTTCGGTATTGGAACTGCAAGCTATTTTGAAGCAGAAGATAATGAGAAGTATGCATATCATATTGATGGTAATGCAGATGATTCTTATTCGGCAGGAAAAACAGATAAGTTAAAGGCTGCAATTGCTTCAGATCCTGAACTGGTTACAAAGTTCTTCACAAAGCTTTCGGCGAATTTATACGATGGTATGACTGAAAAGATGGCTTCTTCTGATTACAGCAGTATGTACAAGGTATACAATGATAAGAAGATGAAGACAGATTATGATAAGTATACCAAAGACATCAAACGCTTGGAGCAGAAGTTGGCTGAGGCAGAAGACAGATATTATAAGAAGTTTACTGCAATGGAAAAAGCTTTATCTAAACTGAATTCCGGCGCAAGCGCAATTTCCGGATTGTTTGGAATGAATCAGTAAATTATCTAATTAAATAAGAACTCCCTGCTTCGATTGGAGTGGGGAGTTTTCTATAAAAGACGTCAAGGAGGATGGCTGAAATGGCACCAAATCCCTATGCAAAATATCAGAATAGTAAAATTTTAACTGCATCGCCGGCAGAATTAACATTAATGCTTTATGACGGAGCAATAAAATTCGGTAATATAGCAATTATGGCTATGCATGAGAAGGATGTGCCGAAGGCGCATGCAAATATTATTAAGGTACAGCGCATTATCACGGAATTCAGATCAAGTTTGGATCGTAAATATCCGGTAGCACAGGATTTTGATAATATTTATGTGTATTTGTTGGAGAGACTTTTTCAGGCAAATATAAAAAAGGATCCTGAGATTATGGAAGAGGTAATAGGTCATCTTCGTACGTTGCGTGAAACTTGGGTTGAAGTAATGAAAAAGAGTAAGAGCGGGGAATAACCGAAAGGTTTTGCTTAATATATAGAATGGGGAAAACGGAATGGAAAAGCAGTATATTCAAATGATGCTGGAAAGTCTTCAAAAGAAAGAACAGGTATTAGATGGGTTGCTTGTGCAAAGCGAGAAACAAAAAGAAGTGTTATCCGCACAAGAAGTTGATTGGGATTCGTTTGATCAGATCACGGTAGCGAAAGGTGAACTGATTGATGAATTGTTAAAATTGGATGAAGGTTTTGATGCTTTATTTGAGAGAGTAAAAGAACCGCTGACGGCACAGAAGGATGTTTACAAAACAGAAATCGGTTTTATGCAGGCTACGATTCGTTCGTTGACGGATAAAAGTGCGGAATTGGAAGCACTGGAACAACGAAATAAAAAAATGGTAGAGAGCAGACTGACTGAAAGCAGGCAGGCGATTAAGCAGTCTAAAATAGGTTCTCAGGCAGCGATGCAATATTACCAGCGAATGAACAGGATTAATACTATTGATCCGCAGTTGATGGATAAGAAGAGCTGATTATAATAAATTCCATTACAATTAATTTGTGGTGGAATTTTATTTTTAGGGGAGGGAATGTTAATGAAAATACAGTTTTTGAATGGTGGACTGGCAAATCAGGTATTTCAATATATTTTTATGCGATATGCAGAATTGGCAAATCCGGGAAGTGAAAAGTGGTATTTAGATGATTCGTTCTTTTATGTTACAAACATACACAATGGATATGAATTAGAACGTGTTTTTGGAATTCAAGCTAATCTTTTAAGCAGATATTTTGATGCAGATGTATGGGAAGAGTTTATACGATTGAAAAAGGAAGGGCGGAGCGTTCCTCAAACATTGAAAGACTTTGGAATGGATATTGCCATGTATGCAGAAACCTCTAATCATAAACAATTTAACCCTTTTGATGGGCAAATTGTTTCGCTTTATAATGCTAATGAATTTCATCCTGAGTTAACGCGTATAAACTACCCCAATATATATTATCATGGATACTGGATTAATAAGAATTGGTTGGAGAGTTATAGGACGACTATTCTTAAAGAATTATCATTTCCGGCGATTACATTGCCGTCAGCAATTAAGTATGCAAATCGTATTTTAAGCGAACCGGTAGCGGCTGTCCATATCAGACGAGGGGATTATGTGGATATAGGATGGGATTTAAAATATGATTATTATCAAAAAACTATAAAAGAGTTATCTGAAAAATATAATGGCTTTTCTATATTTGTATTTTCTGATGATTTGCCTTGGTGTCAAGAACATGCTAATGAACTGGGTTTGAATTATGCTAAAGAAGTGGAATATGTCTCGGGTAATACAGGTCAGAATAGTTACATTGATATGCAATTAATGAGCATGTGTCAAGGAATGATTATATCTAATAGTGCTTTTTCATATTTGGCAGCGTTAATGAATAATCGATTAGAATTCGTTGCGAATCCAACGGAACGCGAAATTTAAAAAAATTAAAAAAAATTTTAAAAAAGGTATAAAGTATTTCGGAAACGCTCCGATATATAATACAAGTAAACAAAATAAGTTACTTATTAACCACCGTAGTAAAAGAAATGAAGCGTACGGTCATTGAATTTACTACAACCATTAACAAACGAGTAGCAAGGATGCTACCGTAAATTCAAGGAGGAAAAACTATGATAGTACAGCACAATCTTACAGCAATGAACTCAAACAGAATGCTTGGTTTAACAGCAAGCGCACAGGCAAAGTCTACAGAAAAGTTATCTTCAGGTTACAAGATCAACCGTGCAGCAGATGATGCAGCAGGTTTGGCTATTTCTGAAAAAATGCGTAGACAGATCAGAGGTCTTTCAAAGGCATCTGAAAATGCATCAGACGGTATCTCTTTAGTACAGACAGCTGAAGGTGCTTTGGCAGAAGTACATGATATGTTACAGAGAATGAATGAACTTGCAGTTCAGTCAGCAAACGGTACTAACATGAGTACTGACCGTAGCTATCTTCAGTCAGAAGTTAAGCAGTTGAAGGCAGAAATCGATCGTATCGCTAATTCTGTTACATTCAATGAACAGAAGTTATTAGATGGTAATTTTGATACTAAACTTCAGGTTGGTTCTGAAGGTGAAGAAAACAACACTATGGGTATCAAGATCGAAGGTATGACAGCAGAAAAGCTTGGTCTTACAAATACTACAATCAGTGGTACAGATGGCGCAAATGCTAGAGCAGCTATCAAGACTATTAAGACAGCTTTACAGACAGTATCTCAGCAGAGATCTGATCTTGGTGCTATCCAGAACAGATTAGAGCATACAATTGCTAACCTTGACAACGTAGTTGAAAATACTACAGCAGCTGAAGCTCAGATCCGTGATACAGATATGGCTTCTGAAATGGTTAAGTTCTCTAACAACAACATCCTTGCTCAGGCAGGTACAGCAATGTTGGCACAGGCTAACCAGTCAAATCAGAACGTATTATCATTACTTGGATAATCATTGCAAATACTATCAGAAGGGTCGCGCAGTAATGCGCGACCTTTTCATGCATAAAAAATCAGTGCTTTATACGAAAGCACTGATTTTTTATTATAATCTGTTTTAAATTTATAAATTATAATCCATATTGAGCCAATTTCTTTTTGGCAGGTTCATATTCACCGCAACTTAGGAAAAAGGCACAGGCATTTTTTAAATCCCCCATAGCTTCATAAATCAAACCAATATGATATCTTGGAAAGGTATTTGTAGTATCTTCACGCCAATGTTCTTTAGCAGATATAGCTTTCAGGAATTCTAATATAGCATTATAGGGTTGATTGTTTTTGATATATATTAAGCCCATTAAGCATAAGAAGTCCGCAATGTATTCATAATCGTTATAGAATTCTTTTAATTTAAGGGCGTCCTCATTGCGACCTAGTGCTAAAAGGGTTTCTCCATAGGCTACGGTCATAAGTTGCGCATGAAATAATTGAGGATCCGGGTTGTAAGATAGTCCTTTTTCATAATATTCAACAGCTCGCTCCGGCTCGTCGGCTAATGATGCCGATTGCCCCAGCTGATGATAGATATATGTATTATCGGGTTCCTTCTTTAACATTTCCAGTAGAAGAGTTTCGTTGCGTATGGCCTTTTGCTTGAGGTTTTCCGGGGTTCCCACGTATCCGTCATGAAAAACAGTAATGGGAACTTCGCAACGTGCGATGTCACATCCGCGATTATCACGAACCTGCTCGTGAATAATTCCTTCGTAATGAAAGTTCTTGCGATAAAAGAAGCGTTCCACCCAATCATCCATACAGGTCTCGGAATTGTTCATTTGATTTCGGCGGAGAATTAATCCGACATAGTGATAAAAAACAGGGTCCATAAAATCTTTTATTTGAGAGATATCGAAATCTTCTAAATACTCATCGCAATCCAACACCAGTATCCAGTCATTGCTTGCCTTACTGATTGAGAAATTTCTCGCCGCCGAGAAATCGTTACACCATTCAAAATCATAGATTTTATCTGTATATTTTGCTGCCAGTTCTTTGGTTCTATCGGTGGAACCGGTATCAACCAATACGATTTCGGCATCTAACTTAGACGCGGCCGAGAGACAGCGTTCAATTCGTTTTTCTTCATTTTTAGCAATTAAACATATAGAGAAAGGATTCATAGTGTTCTCCTCATATTTTGATGTTCTGTAGAATATCAGTATATTCCACCAATTTATATTTTGGGGGTATAATTCTTTTAACTTATTGCATTTATTCTCACCTTCGCCGGCTCAAATTCCCCACACATTTTATAATATTTCAATGCACTTTCTACTCTTCCCGTGCACTCATAAATAACCCCGATATTATAATAAGCCCTATACGAATCAGCACCGGTTACTTTGCACATCTTCTGTTTCGTTGCATTCAAGAATTCCTGAATTGCCAAATCAAACAGTGCATTATTCATATATATAAGCCCCATTAAGAAACAGAAGTCGGCATTCACTGCAAATTCATTATAAACGCCCTCTAATCCCAACGCTTCCTGATAGCGATTGGTATAGAGTAATGCGTACCCATAAGATTCTACCATACTTTGCACATATTCCAGACGCGGGTCCAAATCATAGGTTAGTGCCTTGCCATAAGCCTGTACGGCACTTTCATAATCTTCCATCATAAAATATGCCTGCCCAAGCTGGAACATAAAATAAGTATCGTCAGGATTCTTCTCAAGTTCTTTTAAAAGCAAATCTGCATTACGCTTGGAACGCTTTGCCCTGGTTTCAATATCGCCGGCATATGCCATATGGTCGAATTCGGCATTTAAAGCATAGTATGAAGGCGATTCTCCCTTGTCATTGGGTACAATCTGTTCGTGGATACTGCCTTCATAATGATATAATTTCTTTGAGAAGAAACGTCCCATACCTTCACGGACGGTCCTTGTCTCGCCTTGTTGCGTATAAGTGTCGGTACGATAAATACGCCCAATCCCCTTCGGATTTCCCTTAATCAATTCCTGATTCTTCTTTTCATCCCATACAGTCAAATATTCATCACTATCCACGGTTAAAATATAATCATTGCTTGCATACTTAATACATTCATTTCTTGCTGCAGAGAAATCATTGCACCATTCGAAGTGAAACAGTTTATCAGTATATTTTACAACCATATCACAGGTGCCGTCGGTAGAACCGGTATCCAACACCACAATTTCCTGCCCCAGTGGTTTTAACCGGCGCAGGCACTCTTCTAAGATATGACATTCGTTTTTGGTAATGATGCAAATTGAATATGGAATCATAATACAGCTCCCATTTATAAAGTAATTTATGACATTGAATAATAGTTTCTTTTTATAAAATTATCTTACCATTTTATATAAAAAAAGGAAAGAACTAAGCCCTATTTTATTGACGTAAAAGAAAAATAATCCTATACTGTAATGTAAGGGAAAACGTTATTTAAAATAACGAAAAGTAGGGGAAGATTATGAGAATACTTTTTTATCAGTGGGGGACCTTTAATGAGCCTGTCATTGAGAAGACTTTGCGGGATTTGGGGCATTTCGTAAAGGTTTTACAGGCAGAAGAATTGAAAGAGAAACCGACGGAAGAACAGATTTGGGCGCTTACTAAAGATGCAAGCGAATACCATGCCGATGCGCTGTTTTCTGTGGATTATTTTCAAACGGTCGCAATGGCGGCTAAGAAATTGGATATTACATACTATTCGTGGTTGTATCATATTCCGCAGTGGAGTTTATTTTCTTACGCGGCGCAACTTTCGAACAATCGTATTATTACTTTTGATTCAATGCATATGCAGGAGCTTAAGCAATACAATGTAAACGGAATGCAATATATGTCGCAGGCAGCGGATAAGGAACTTTTAACAAGTGCATTGGCAAATGCAACGCCGGAGCAGATTGAGAAGTATAAGGCGGATGTATCTTTTGTGGGTACGTTATATGAAAGTGCCAATAATTTATTCAACCGTATTTCCGCAGAGGCGAGAGAAAAGGATATTTACAAAGAAATCCTTGAGATGATTAAAGAGAAGCGTTTTGCTTATGGCAAAGAAGTCCTTGGACGCGGTGTGACAGATGAAATGGTAGAGTTTTTGCTGGAAGAAGTGGAGTACGGTCAAGATCATTTCTTCTTTGCTAACCAGGAAGATATTGCGATTCAGTCTGTTCTTGCCCGTAAAATTACGGTGGAAGAACGTAAATTAATGGCGCGTACTTTGGCGAGAAAGTTTGATTTTAAGTTATATACAATATCCAACACGGAGAAATTTCCTGAGATTTATAATTGCGGTCCTGTAGATTTTGCGAAACATGCCCCCTTGGTTTATAACGGAAGTAAAATCAATATTTATGTCACGCCACGTGCGATTCGAAGCGGTGTGCCCTTGAGAGTTCTGGAAATTATGGCTTGTCAAGGCTTTGTACTGGTAAATTATCAGGAAGATTTGGCGAGAGAGTTCGAAGACGGCAAAGAAATTGTAATGTATCGTAGCTTGGAAGAAATGGTGGAGAAGGTACAGTACTACCTAGAGCATGAAGAAGAACGTAGGCAGATCGCCCGCGCCGGTTATGAGAAGGTTTTACGAGAGTACAATTATGCGGAGAAACTCCGTAGAATTTTTGAGCAGAAGCCTTCGGGAATCATCCAGAATATGAGAGAGAATTTTTAGTATTTGAAAGAGTCCTTTTATAAGGGCTCTTTGCTGTAGAAAGGAGACAAACACAGTATGAAACGTTCTGAAGTGAATAAAGCAATCAAAGAGATGGAAGCTTTGGCGAAGAAACACGGATTTGCCTTACCGCCGTTCTGCAATTGGACCAAGGCGGACTGGGAAGAAAAGGGTCACGAATATGATGAAATCCGCGATAATATGCTGGGATGGGACATTACGGATTATGGTCTCGGTGATTTCGAGAAGGTTGGTTTTGCGTTGATTACCTTGCGTAACGGTAACCAGAACAACCCCAAGTACAAAAAGGTATATGCCGAGAAACTTCTGATGCTGAAGGAAGGACAGCATTCGCCCATGCATTTTCATTGGAACAAAAGCGAAGATATTATCAATCGTGGCGGCGGTACCTTAATTATCCACGTATACAACGACAAGGACGGAGAATTGGATGATACTGACGTACTGGTGAATGCGGACGGCCGTTCCTACTATGTGAAAGCCGGAACCGGTGTGGAACTCCGTCCCGGCGAAAGCATTACCTTGTGGCCTCATCAGTACCATGATTTTGACGTGGTAGAAGGCACGGGAGATGTATTAATCGGCGAAGTGTCTATGTGTAATGATGACAATACGGATAACCGCTTTTATGAGCCTGTAGGGCGTTTTCCGGAAATTGAAGAAGATGAAGAACCCTACAGATTGCTGTGCAACGAATATCCGCTTGCAAAGTAGCGTGGGGAATTAATATACGAAAGATAAAAGCAGAACTTAATAAGCAAATCTAAGTATATGAGGTGTGAAAAGGGATGAAAAACGAAACGTTAATGCAGTATTTTGAGTGGGACTTGCCTGTGGACCAGTTGCTTTGGAAACGATGCAAGGCGCAGGCACCCAAATTAAAAGAAGTGGGAATTACCAAAGTGTGGTTGCCGCCTGCCTATAAAGGAATGCAGGGAATTAACGATGTGGGTTATGGTGTCTACGATACCTATGATCTGGGTGAATTTGACCAGAAGGGAACCATAGCCACCAAATACGGAACGAAAGAAGAGTATTTGGAGGCGGTCAAATCCTTGCAGAAGAACGGCATTGAAGTACTTTCGGATATTGTTTTAAATCATATGATGGGTGCGGATGCCTGCGAAGAAGTTACGGCTACGGAAGTGGCCGAAAATAATCGTAACCAGATCGTGCAGACACAGAAAGAAATTTCTGCATGGACGATTTTTGATTTTCCGGGCCGTGGTGGTAAATATTCTGATTTTACATGGAACAGCAGCCATTTTAACGGCGTTGACTGGGATGAGAATACAAAGCGCAGGGCAACGTTTTTATTCGAAGGAAAGACCTGGGATAGTCAGACAGACGAAGAGAAAGGGAACTTTGATTATTTGATGGGTGCTGACCTGGATATGGAGAATGCGGCAGTTCGGGCACAACTTGTCAAATGGGGCATGTGGTATGAAGAAACCGTGGGAATGGACGGTTTTCGTCTGGATGCGGTGAAGCATATTAATGCAAGCTTTTATAAGGAATGGCTTGATAAAATCCGTGAAAAGGCCGGTAAAAATATGTTTGCAGTAGCGGAATACTGGCATGCGGATTTGCGCAGGCTTTTAAGATATTTGGACAGTGTTGATAATTGTATGTCACTGTTTGATGTGCCCCTGCATTTTAATTTTTATAATGCATCAAACCAGGGCGGAACTTATGATATGCGATATCTTCTGGATAATACGCTGGTGGAACACAGAAGCGCGAATGCGGTTACTTTTGTGGATAATCATGATACGCAGCCCGGACAGGCATTGTGTTCTTTTGTGCAGGGGTGGTTTAAGCCCTTGGCATATGCGTGCATTTTATTCCGTAAAGAGGGGCTTCCCTGCGTCTTTTATGGGGATTATTATGGTTTGCCGTCTCATAATATTCTCCCGATGCCGGATTTGAAGAAGATGATTAAAATCCGCGAAAAGTATGCTTATGGAGAACAGGTGGACTATTTTGATCACGAAAATATTGTAGGTTGGGTTCGCACGGGTGATGAAGAGTGGAAACATTCGGGACTTGCCGTGTTGCTTTCGGACGGCCCGGGCGGAAAGAAAAAGATGATGCTTGGCAAGAAATTTGCCGGCGCGGAGTTTAAGGATGTGACCGGAAAATGCACGGAAACTGTGGTGATTGATGCAGATGGCTGGGGCGAATTCCGAGTTGACGGCGGTAGTGTGTCAACTTGGGTTACAAAAGAGGCCTATGATTATCTGGAAACAGAAGTGGTGTAATTCGTGGCGAAAGCACTGATATAATTCAAAAATAAAAGAGGACTGAATATGGCAATAACCAATTCAGTCCGTATCTTTTATCCATTAAATTGTCGTATTGTGATTATTCAGCAGTTTCCACGCCGTAGGTGTTTTCGGCTACTGTATCGTTATGGTATACGGTACCTGCATCATTATATACGGTGTAATTGCCGCTGTTATTTGTAATGATGCCGCCGTTTAAATGAAGTACGGCGATGTCAGTATTGTTGTAAACAACAGGATGCGTTTTATCACCTGCACCGGTAATGGTTCCGCTGTTTATATGCATCTCTCCTGAGTTGATGATAACGATGCAATCCAATTCCTCTCGGGTAATGGTGCAATCATTAATGTTCATCACGCTGCCGCCATTGTTACTGTTCCAAATTGCCACATTAGCTGTGGTATTTTCTACCGTAACATTGTTGATGGTCAGTGTGCCGTAATTTACAAGTGATTTGGAATATTCTTCGGCAATTGTGTTGGTAATGGTGCCTTCACCGTTGATAACAAGAGTGCCGTTACAGGTGATGGTATCAAAACCCTCGCCGTCCAGTGTGAAACCGTTTAAGTTCAGAGTAATATCCGAACCTACGGGAGTTGCTGCGAAACCTTTGAAATCTGCTGTAGTCTCAATGGTTACGGGATTACTGTCCGTAACGGAATTGAAAGCATCCTGTAAAGTGGCATATCCTGTTCCGTTGATTTTGAAAGGCGAAGCCGTGTATTCAAAATAAATATTAACCGTAGTATCTTTCTTAAGCTTGTCCGTGGTTAACTGCCAGGTGTTCATATCCCAAACAGCTTCTGTTTTATCATTGCTGCACTCTATTGATATAAAATCATAAAAATTACGGTCGGGTGCAGTGTTGTTTAAAGTTCCGTCTACGTAATAATTTACGGTTAATTCAGGATCCTTGCAACCACAGAGTAACGCTCCGAAGCCCATAATTAAAATTGTTGATAAGAGTAATTTGTGAATTAATTTCATAAAACCCTCCGCGTGTATGCATAGTTTATAATAAAAAAAAGTATTCATTCCAAATTTCATATATATTTTACACCAAAAATTGTTTAAATTCCAGTAGAATCATTATAAAAGCCATGACTCACCCCAAATTACCTAACTTTACAAGAAAATATAAAAATGATACACTTAAAACAATGTAAAAATCAGAATAAAATGGGAGGCGTGCCGTGGAAGAAAAACAATTTAAAAAATTAAAATGGATTAACGGCATTCTTATTTTAACTCTAATATGCCTTCCGTTGTTCCTGCTATGGCGCTTCAATGTAAAAATAGTATTTTTGAATAATGATGATTTATATATAGGTGAGCTGGTATCCGGCATTACAACAGGAAGACCGGAAAGTCATTTGGTGCATATCGGGTATTTAACAGGGCTTCTGTTAAGCAGATTGTATATGGTATGGTCGTCAACACCGTGGTATGGTATTTTTTTGTTCACGATGATATACGGAAGTATTGCAGTTGCTTTTTCGGCAATGCTTCTTAAACTTGAAAAAGTATGGCAGAAAGTGCTCTTGACCATCAGTGCTGTATATATGATATGTTCTTTTTTCTTTTATCATTTGACGGAGATCCAGTATACAACGGTTACGACTGTGGTGTGTATGACGTCGGTCGTATTGTTTGTTCTGGCAGAAGATAAAACGCATTGGAAAAAATATTTAAAGAGCAATATTCCCAGCTTCCTTTTTTTCTTTTTCTCTTTTAATATCCGTGATAAGGCCTGTGTAATGGTATTGCCTGTGTTCTTTTTTATCGGACTGGTAAAAGTATTAAAAGAAAAGAAGATGTTTCGACCGGTTCTGGCATATGCTTCCGGTTTGGTTGTCATTATGCTTCTTTTGTTCGGCGTGGAACGTATTGCGTATTCCGGCGACGAGTGGAGAGAATTTGAAAGGTACAATACTGCACGTGAACAGGTAATGGATTATGCGGGGTTTCCGACCTATGAGGAGAATGTTGTCTTATATGAAGAGCTGGGGATTTCAAAGCAGTCATATGTTTCGTTGGCAACAAGATATCAGGTCCTGTTGGATGAGAATGTGGATGCTGATTTTATGGAGGCTATGGAGGATGTTTCGGGCAATGACCGAGAAATAAATCTGATTAAAATGTTCAAATCATTTGTAGAACGTCATTTGACTTCCTATATTGACCGCCCACTGAACATCATTGTATATTTTATGTATGTGGGGGCAATTGTATTGGCAGTGCTGTCCGGAAAATATAATGCATTGTATGATGTGCTGGCATTATTTTTTGGAAGAATGGTTATTTGGGCATATCTTATGTATATAGACCGAAGTTTGCCCAGGGTGACACAGGGGATTTATATTGTTGAATTAATGGTTTTGTTCGCAATTGTAATAAGCAATTGTCTCTGGGTAAATAAGAAGAAGGAACATGCTAAACTACCGAGAATTGCGGGGGTATGCATTCTGGCAGGTATGATTTTTATTTGCTGCAGATGGGGATTGCCCTACTCGACAAAGATTTATCATTATAATAATTCTCAAATGGCTTATGCTACATGTTATCGTGAGATGAGAGAATATTTTAACGAACATCAGGAGAATGTATATTTGGCGGATATGTTCAGTTTCTCATATTTTACCAAAGATATTCTGGCAGAGGAATATCCTTCTGTGGGAAATTATGTTATGATGGGTAACTGGGTAGCAAACAGCCCTTGGACGGATTCCATTGCTGAGCATTATCAGATTGAGTCCTATGAAGAAGCAGCAATAATGCAAGAGAATGTATATTTTGTTTTTATCGACAGTGAAGGGACTTCTTGGCAGTATTTGGCAGATTACTATGCTGAAAAGTATCCCGGAAGTGTGATGGGAGTAGAAGAAGTGGTAGAGACTACATTTGGACAGGATTTTCTGATTTTAAAAGTAAGACAAGGTTAGGTATCGAAATATAGATTACGAATATGGAGGTTTTTATGAAGAAACTAATTATTACCGGCGGAAACGGACAGCTTGGACGTGCAATTAATGAGTTGTACAGGGATAGAGAGAATATTGTCTGCATTAATACGGATGTGGATGAGTTGGATATTACGGATTTGGCAGCAGTGCAGGCGTTTGTGGCGAAAGAAAAGCCTTATGCTATCGTGAATTGCGCAGCTCACACAGCAGTGGATGCTTGCGAGGATCAGGAAGAGCTTGCATATAAAATCAATGCAATCGGTCCCAGAAATCTTGCAATTGCGGCAAAACAGAATGGTGCTAAATTAATGCATATTTCTACTGATTACGTGTTTGCAGGTGATGCGGACAAGCCCTACAGAGAATTTGACGTAACCGGTCCCCAGGGAGTGTATGGCGCAAGTAAGCTTGCGGGTGAAAATTTTGTAAGAGAGTTTGCGGATAAATATTTTATTATAAGAACTGCATGGTTATACGGCGATGGTAAGAACTTCGTTAAGACAATGTTACGCCTCGCTGAAACCAAGACGGAAGTGAGTGTTGTAAACGATCAGGTAGGAAGTCCTACCAGCACAAAGGAATTAGCAAAGGCGATGGATACCCTTTTGTTTACGGATAATTACGGTGTGTTCCACGGAACCTGTGAAGGTGTATGCAGTTGGGCTGATTTTGCGGAAGAAATTTTTAGATTGGCAGGAAAAAATGTAAAAGTAAACCGCATCACCAGTGATGAATTTGCGGCCAAGGCAAAGCGTCCTGCATATTCGGTATTGGATAACTATATGTTAAAGTTAACCACTGATTTTATGTTTGCAGATTGGAAAGTTGCAATTGCCGAATATATGGAGTGGTTGTTAAAGCAGGAAGTGTAAAATGCTCCGGAAGTTTGACCATGAGTAAAATAATATGTTTTAAAATAAAAGAAAAAGGGCTGTCTTAATTGACAGCCCTTTCGCATTTATAATATTTATTTAATAATCACTAAACAGTAAATCAATGCAATAATGATACCTAAAACTGCACCGACAAATACCTGAATAGGAGTATGACCTACAAATTCCTTTAATTTCTCGTCGTTGCTCAAATCACTACCCATCTTTTCGATTACTTCAGTAAGCTCATTTAAAACTCTTGCCTGAATTCCGGTCTCGCGACGTACGCCCATAGCATCATACATTACGATGATGGAAAGAATGGCAGCAATTGCAAAGAAGGGTGAATTAATTCCTTCATTAATGATTACGGAAGTTGTGAGTGCACATACGGTTGCTGAATGGCAACTGGGCATACCGCCGCTTCCGATTAATCGCTCTGCCACAAATTTCTTGGTAAGAATTAAGTGAATGATGGTCTTGATAACCTGAGCCAATCCCCAACTTAATCCGGCAGACATCAGTATTTCGTTGTGTACAAGTTCCTGCAAAAATGTCATATGTAAAAGCCTCGCTTATTGTTCTGGTCTTGTGCATAACCATAAATTATACGACTAGAAAATATTATACCCAAAAACCGAAAAAAAAACAACCTAAATAGCTATTTTCCTGAAAACTTGAAAACCAATACTTTGTGTGGTAAACTTTACCGAAAGAATGACGCTGTCAGAAAGGGTTGCTTGTATGTCAAAGCAAGTTGCAACAAATGTAAAAAGAAAATTGAATATAAATTTTGCGGCATTGCTTATGATAGTAATGCCTTTGGTTCTTGCGGGAATTGTGGCAATGTACTATTATCTGCGTAACGGCGGAATGTCTGCAGTTCCGGGATTAATGTGGAATGATGAGGCGGCGTATTATCAGTTGATTAAGACATATACGGAGTATTTATCACCCGCAGGATACTGGGGCTTTAACGGAAATCACGCCATACTGGGTACAGGTGGTGCCTGGAGCCCTGCGATTATCTGGCCCTATGTTATTTTTGCTCATATTTTTCCTCTTTCCAAAGGGTTTGTTTATTTTGTTAATCTTTTTTACATCACCCTTGCAAATATAATCTTTTATTTATGCGTAAAACCGGATACAAAGCAGAGTATTAAATTAGCTCTTGCGCAGGCAGGCTCAGCTGTTTTTATACTGTATTTATCCGTTAATATGTCTGAGATGTTCCGCTATGCCATTGTCATTGTATTGGCAGGCCTTTTGTATCAGATTTATTTCAAAACAAGTCCGAAAATAGTAAAATATGTGGTGACGCCACTGTTAATCGTTGGTGCTACACAGGTTTATATTTTCTTTGCATTCTGCGTTCCGATTTATGTATTCGGAATTATGAAGCAAAGCAAGTTATGGAAGAAGCTTGTTGTTTCTGTAGCGGCTCTTGGTATAGAGGCGTTGGGCAGTTACTATCTCTTGCATTTGATTTCCAGTAACTACAATATTCATAAAACCGAACGGTTGTTGAATGCCGTGAAAATTATGGATATTGGCGGTGCAATACGCGCTTTCTTGGGAATGGTAAAATTGGGCGTAGGTGACGTGTTTCGATTGTGGACCTACGTTTATACGAATCCGTTGATTCCCTTCCATGTGCTTTTTGCATTGGTTCTGGCGTTGGTTGCGTTGGGAATTGTTGTTGCTTTTATTATAAAAAAGAACAAGGCTAGGCAAATGCAAAATAGTATTATTTCTGAAAACGTAAAGGAATCGGGAAGTGAGGTTGACGAAAAAGAACAACAAGATGATGCAATAATAAAAGGGCAGCAGGGTAAAGATATTATTATTGCCCTGATTGTAATTTACAGTATTGCATTGTTCTTTGGAATGTATATGACGCTGTATTCCATTGATCCGTTCACCTTTATGCGAGGGACCTACATTGTGGTAATTTTTGCAATGTATCTTATGGCAATGATGGATGAAAAATGGTTATACAACGGACTTCTTGTGTTACAAGCTGTGAGTTTGTTCTTTCTGCCTGTGAATATGGATTATTTTATGAACGGACATTATATGAGTGCGGAAGAATACGCAGAATGGGATATGTTAGAGAATAAAATAGCAGATGTCATCAGCGTGTCGGATACTGAGAATCCGTGGGATAATACGGTTGCTATGTATACCATGGAGCCAAAAGCAATTTGTGCAATTCCTGCAGGAATCGGCGTGAATTTTATTATGGAGGATGGTATTTTACCTGAGGAAGCAGAGTATTTATTTTTTTCAAAGACTCCGGCATCAGAACAGAATTCCGGCTGGATTGTAAGGGATTATGAGACTTTTTGTGAAGAATTCAGTGGTATATTAGCTGAAGAATATGAAGTGATTTATGAAGATGAATTGTATATTATTTATCGCAAGATGTAGGAAGATGCTAAAATCGCATGCTGCGAAGAGGACAAAGGAAAGGTACGCAAAATGAAAGTTCACATTATCATTAACGGGACAACCGGAATTTGTCCGCAAGATTTTTTGCCATATCGTTATGGGCATTCAGAAGGGCGTATTTACATAGGAGAAAAGTGTGCGGTAGTGGATTTGCCGGGCAATATAGATTTGTCATATGAAGATTTTTGCCACTTAAATGAAGCTAATAATTTTAAAGATGCGTTGCGAAAGGTAATACTATTGCATGCCGTAAAACAGAATATGGCACTGAATATTGAAAAAATTGTTATTTGCGAAGGCCCATATGAAGCTGATTTTGATGAGGAAAGGTATTCTGTTGAAATATCCGAAAATTCCGAAGGGGCGGAAGAAGACGGGTTTCCGTTTGTAAATGCTTTTATGGGGGATCGCTGGTTGCTCCTTGTTAAGAAGTGGCAGAGTGAGGAAGTTATAAGCTCCATTCTTACAATGGTCAAATCGCAAGTGGAAGAAGATGGTAAAATGCTGTCCTTATATGCATTTTTGGGAAGCCAGGGCAGAATGAGAGAGAGTGACAAATTCTTCTATTTGTGGATGTCTTTCAATGCATATTATACAGAAGTCTGCAGAAGGTTTGAAAGAGAGTATGACAGACGAAATCCGGATTTGCCGAGACCGGAACTTTCGGAGAATATGACCAAAAGAGAGATGAAGGAATATCGCAAGTTTCATTTTGAAAATATTGATTTTAAAATGATTGACTTTTTTGTGCATATCCTTCGCTCGGATTCTCAAAAGGCAACACGAACATTGCTGGAAACAAAACAACAGGTTTTTAACAGGATGGAAGGTGTTATTAATATCATTTCCAAGAAGAATTACGGTGATATATACAGATGTATTGAAATGATGCGGCCGGCTCCGGAAGAGTCTGAATATGCGGAAGCATTGCAGATGATTAATGAATGTGCGGATGAGTTTGGACAGGATGCGTATGTTTATATATTGTGCGAGTATGCGTATTATCTTAGAAACGGTCTGTTTCACGGCAAACACACATCACTTTTATTTGAAGAATTTGATGACAGAAAGGTCAAAATATATGCTTTTGTAAATCATTTTTTGTGGAAGTTTTTAAATCACAATATCCCGGAGTTATTTATTCAAACGACTCTTTCGGATGAGGTATATGAGGAACAATTACAAATACTTAACAATATGAGTGAACGATAGATTGAGAATAAAAAAGACATTGCAAAAACGCAATGTCTTTTTGTTATGTCATTTGTATACTGTTCTGAACTTATTCGGCTGTTTCCAAACGTATTTTGTCTGCTATGCGACATATGTATTCACTGTTGGTTGGACGATGCCGGCCGTTTTGGCAGGAATATCCGAATAATTCTTCAAAGATTCTTACGTTTCCCCGCTTCCAAGAAACTTCAATTGCATTGCGAATGGCACGTTCCACCTTTTGCTCGGTAGTCTGATATCGCTTTGCGATGGATGGGTATAAAAGCTTTGTCACGCTGGTAACGGTACTCATATCCTTTTCCGAAATAAGGATGGCTTCTCTTAAGTAGTGGTACCCCTTGAGGTGTGCAGGAATGCCCATATCCAGCATTGTCCTGGTAATGTGACGTTCCAAATCAGGGGTTGATATTTGTTTGTGCATATACTGTGTACTCCTTTCTATGACAAACGGTTCATAAATACCAACTACGGATTAAAGGTATCATAATTGCGGAAAAAAGTAAATAATAAAGATTTTTTGTGAAACTTTGTGGGATAAAGCAAGAAAAGGATGACTATATTTTGAGAATGTGGTATACTAAAGTGTATTTTTATGACATTTTATCAGAACACTATCTTTATGGTATGAGATGCGGTCCGGAGGAAAGTGTATGCAGGAAAAGGTTAGTATTATTGTGCCGGTATATAATGCGGCAAATTACATAGAACAAACCATTCAAAGCGTGTTGGCGCAAGACTATGCAAATTGGGAGCTGTTGTTGGTGGAAAACGGTTCTACGGATGACAGCGTGGCCAGAATTAAGACTTTTGAAGATGAGCGCATCCGTCTGATTGAAATGGAAGGAAACGTAGGGGCGGCAAATGCAAGAAACGAAGGTGTTCGACAGGCAACAGGTGTTTACGTCGGATACATTGATGCCGATGATGTGTGGAATCAAAACAAACTGTCAAAGCAACTGGCTTTTATGAAAGAGAATAATGCAGCGTTTTCTTTTACGGGGTACGAGTTTGGTGATGAGAATGCAGTTGGTACGGGCAAAATAGTACGTGTGCCCCAAACGTTAAAGTATAGACAGGCATTGAGTAATACAACAATTTTTACCTCGACGGTAATTTTTGATACACGTCTTATAGAGAAGGATAAATTGTATATGCCTAATGTAAAAAGTGAGGATTCGGCACTGTGGTTTCGCATACTTCGCGAAGGAGTGACTGCGTATGGCTTGGATGAGAATCTTGTAACTTACAGAAGACCTGCAAATTCATTGTCTTCAAACAAAATAGAAGCAATGCGGAGAATATGGAATTTGTATCGTAAGCAGGAAAAGTTAAATATTTTTTACAGTATGTATTTGTTTGTAGGCTGGGCATTTCGTGCCGTAAAACGAAGAGTCTAAAGGGTAAAGTATTACAGGTAAAATACATTGTACGGCGTGAATAACTAAGATATTGTGTTTCGCGGGTAGGAGTATAACATTGGAACAGAGTATGACAACAGATGATATTTTCAGAAAAATATATAACAGAATTAAGCCACAGTGGTGGTCTGCTTTTTGGGGATGTATGATTATTGGGTTATTAACCTATATGTATTTTATGACGAATAATTTCCTTACGTTTGATTCAATGTGGAATATTTATTCGGACCAGGACATGATTACTTCCGGAAGACAGTTTCTTACATACGCTTGCGGCATTAGTTCTTTTTATAATTTGCCGTGGGTAAACGGAGTATTGGCAATTCTGTTTTTGTCATTTACCTCTGTTGCGGTTGTGGAAGGACTTGGCATAGAGAGTAGAGTTGGTTCGGTCTTGACTGCAGGCTTGCTGGTTACATTTCCGGCAATATCATCCACCTTCTGCTATATTTATACGGTAGATGGGTATATGTTGGCGGTTTTGCTGGCAGCCCTGGCATTTTTATTTACGGATCGAAAGAAACTGGGGTTTATAGCAGGTATTGTCCTTCTGGGAGTAAGTATGGGTATATACCAGGCGTATCTTTCGTTTACGATTATTTTATGCATAATCCGGTTGTTAACTGATTTGCTTGAAAAAGAGAAATTAAAAGATATTTGGAGTAAGATATGGCGCTATTTGGTTATGGGTATTGGTTCCTATGCATTTTATGTAATTACCTTAAATTGCATGCTTAAGCTAAAAGGTGTTGAGATATCCGGATATCAGGGGACTGACCGAATTGGTAATTTTGTCTTATCTGACTTGCCGGCGGGTTTTAAAACCGCGTGGGATAATTTCATAAATTTTGCCAGATGGTCCAATGTACTGACCACGACAGAAACGATGAAATATGCCTTTGTTCTGGCAGTTTTATGTGCAGGTATTTTATATGTTATTTTATTTATAAAGAATAAAAGATATAAAAGCATTATGAGAATTGTCATGGTTGCGTTGCTGGTAGCGGCAATTCCTTTTGGGGCAACTATTGTGAATATTCTTTCACCGAATACATTTTTTCATTTGCTGATGAGACTGCCCTGGGCATTGTTCTTTATTTTTGCGGTTCTTCTTGCTGAAAAAATAAAAGCGGATGGAAAGAAAGTATTTAGTATATGTCAGAAGGTATTGGTAACGGCAGTATGTATTTGTACCGTGGTACTTATTTTTAATTTTGCCGTAATGGCCAATATTGTTGCATTCAATATGAATGAAAGATACGAGAAATCTTATGCAACCTGTGTTCGCATTGCAGACAGAATTGAACAGGCAAAAGGGTATGAAACAGGGACCAAAGTTGCAATTCTGGGAGGTTTTCCGGCGCAGGACAATTATCCGGCAACGGATATTACCGCGTATGATTTGGTAGGATATTTTGGATGCGCAGGTGAGTTGTGTGTGAATTCCACAGAAAAATATGCAGAGTTTTTTAAACATTATCTGGGAGTGACGATTACGACAATACCGGCGGAAGAAGAAATACGACTGACGGAGACGGAAGAATTTAAGGAAATGCCGAAGTTCCCGGCAGAGGGCAGTGTTGATTACATCGATGATGTTTTGGTTATCAAGCTGAATGGATAAAGGTTTAAGAGGTAGATGAAATGTACGGTTCAGAAATGTACGAATTTGTCAAAAGAATATTTCCTATATGCAGAAGTATTACCGGTAACGGAGTGCGCGAAACCTTAAAAATCATGCAGGAATATGCGCCGGATATTAAAGTGCACGAGATTCCTTCCGGCACCCAGGTTTTTGACTGGATGGTGCCGTCAGAATGGAATATTGAAGATGCTTATGTGGAAAATGAAGCAGGAGAGCGAGTGATTGATTTTAAGGAAACGAATCTTTCGGTGGTAGGCTATTCCTTGCCTATGGATGAGATGCTTTCGTTAGAAGAACTGAAAAAAATAGTTTTTGTGGAAGAAAGTCAGCCGGAGGTAATTCCGTATGTTACTTCGTATTATCGTGAGCGTTCGGCGTTTTGTACCAGTAAAAACAGGTTGGAAGCATTGCCGGAAGGGATGTATCATGCAGTAATTAAGAGCAGTTTAAATCCACAGGGTTCACTTACTTACGGTGAAGCTTTGATACCGGGTGAAAGTGACAAAGAAATTCTGATTTCTACTTACCTTTGCCACCCTTCCATGGCGAATAATGAGTGTTCCGGTCCGGCGGTTTCAATTTTTTTACAGAAGTATTTGAAGAGTCTGCCCAAGTTAAAATATAGTTATCGCTTTATCTACATCCCGGAGACCATTGGTTCCATTACCTATTTGAGCCGGAATTATGAAACGTTAAAGAAGAACGTTGTGGCCGGCATTAATTTATCCTGCGTGGGTGATAATTATGATTATTCCTTTGTGCAGACCAGATACGGGAATACATTAACGGATAAATTGTTGCATAATCTGTTATCTTTCCATTATCCGGAGTACAAAACATATTCATTCCTGGAAAGAGGTTCTGATGAGAGACAATTCTGTGCACCGGGCATTGATTTGCCGGTATGTTCTTTCTGCAGGACGAAATACGGTAAGTATGCGGAATATCATACGTCTGCAGATAATTTGACCTACATTTCGCCGGAAGGTTTGGGCGGGGCATTGGAACTTTTAACCAAGTTTGTACAGGCTATGGAGCATAATGTGAAGTATCGCGTGAAATGCTTGTGCGAACCGCAACTAGGCAAAAGAGGATTATATCCTACCGTATCCAAGAAGGGCTCTTATGATGCGGTTAAGGCTCTGACGGATTTTATCGCGTATGCGGACGGGACCAATGATTTGCTGGAAATCAGCAATATTATTCAGCAGCCTGTGGATGTACTAATTCCTATTGCAGAGAAACTATTGGCGAATGATTTAATAGAAAAAGTAGAAGTGTAAAACGGAGATTGAAATGATTACATCTGTATTAAATTATTTGGAGAATACGGCAAAGAAATATCCTGATAAAATTGCTTTAGTCGAAAAAGAAAAAAGCATCACCTATAAGGAGATGTCATCAGTTGCTAAAGTGATTGCGACCAATCTTTTAAATAAAATCGGTTCGGAATGCAGACCGGTTGTGGTTTTGATGGATAAAAGTTTGGAAGCGGTAGTTTCCTTCTGGGGGATTTTACACAGCGGAAATATTTATGTACCCATGGATGCATTTGCTCCGATGGAACGAATTAATAAAATTATAGATTTTGTGCAGCCGGCAGCAGTGATTATTGATGATGCTTTTGCAGAGAAGTCAGCAGAGTTACACGTTGATAGTCAAATTTTGTATCAATATGATTCTTTAATTTTCGGCGAGGCAGAAGCGGATAAAATTGCAGAAGTACAGGCGGGGATTATCGATACGGATCCTGCATATATTATCTGTACCTCGGGCTCGACAGGAGTTCCGAAGGGAGTTGTGATACCGCACAGGGCAATCATTGATTTTACGGAAGAAGCCAGCGAAGTGATGGAATTTTCGGAGAAAGAAGTGTTTGCGAATCAGGCGCCCTTTTATTTCGATGCTTCGGTTCCTGACTTGTATTGTACCGTGCGTAACGGAGCAACCTTGCATATTCTCGGGCAGAGTATGTTCCGTTTCCCGATTCAGTTGTTGGAATATATCAAGGAACATCAAATTAATGCAATTTATTGGGTTCCATCGGCATTGATTCTTGTGGCTAATTTAAGGGCACTGCCGGAAGTGGATGTAACCTGCCTTAAAAAGATTATGTTCTGCGGAGAAGTAATGCCTGTGAAACAGTTAAATGCATGGAGAAAGTACGTACCCGATGCTAAATATGTTAATTATTACGGACCGTCGGAAACCACGTATGCAAGTACATATTACGTAATTGACAGGGACTTTACCAATGATGAAGCATTGCCCATTGGTAAGCCTGCAATTAATACAGGTGTGTTGATTCTGAATGATCAGGACCAAAAAGCTGCTATCGGTGAGATAGGCGAATTGTGCATCAAGGGTTCGGGTGTGGCATTGGGTTATTACAATAATCCGGAGAAAACGGCCGAGGTATTTGTACAGAATCCGACGAATCATAAATACAGAGATATTATTTACAGAACCGGTGACCTGGTTAAATGGAACGAGCGAGGCGAAATTGAATATGTTTGCCGCAAGGATTTCCAGATCAAGCACCAGGGGTACCGTATTGAACTTGGCGAAATCGAGCATGGTGCTATGGGCGTAAGCGGAATGAAGCGTGTTTGCAGCCTGTATCATGATAAACGCAAGCAGATTGTTTTGATTTATGAAGGTGATGCAGAGCCGTCTGAGGTAAAAGAAGTGTTAAAAACAAAGGTGCCGGAATATATGGTGCCTGAAATTATTCATAAACTTGATGCAATGCCCATGAACGCAAACGGCAAGATTGACAGGGTATTGTTGAAGGAGAAGTATGGTAAGTAAGTATAGGTATTCTAAGGTATTTATCATTGGCTCGGGGCAATTGGCATACGATTGTGCTGAAATAGTAAAAAAATATCTATCTAATGTTAAAGTATTTGAATTAAAAGTGACGGAAAGCACCGTTTTAGAAAAATTATGTGATAAGAACGCAATATCTTATCAAAGTGTAACGTCAAAGGGTTTGACGGAAACTTTGTTGGAGGAAGATGAAGATACTTTGATTATTAGCGCGGCCAGTATCTACCTTGTGCCAAAGCCAGTGATTGAAAAAAAGAATTATTTGATTATTAATTGGCATAACGCATTATTGCCTGCACATAAGGGACGGAATGCGGAAGTTTGGGCAATATATTGCGGCGACAAGGTGACAGGTGTAACCTGGCATGTGATCACGGAAGATATAGATGCAGGGGAAATTATCTGTCAAAGAGAAATACAAATAAGTGATAAAACTACGGCAATGTCATTGTATCGGGAGCAGGTTTTGTTAGGAAAAGCATTGTTTACTGAATTCTGCGAGGATTTGCTTAAGGGCCGATGCAAAACGGTAAAACAGAAAGAAAGTGTGGCATCGCAAATGCATTTTTCCAAAGATATACCGAATAACGGTATGATAGACTGGGATTGGGATATATCGGGAATTTCACGATTTTTGCGGGCTATGGATTATGGCAGTCTCCTCTTGATGGGAAAGATGAGAGTGAAGTATGGTGATATACAATATGATTTTTACCGATACAGCATTAAACAAGCGGAAGAGTATGTTGAAGCAAGAGTTATTACCTTTGAAGAGGGAAAACTTATTATAAAAGAGGAAAATAAAATAATAACATTAAAAGGATTACAGGAGATAGAGTAATGGACATTTTAGCAATATTAAAAGATTTAAAAGATGATGTGGATTTTGAAAGTGCAAATGACTTTGTAGAAGAAGGGTTGCTTGATTCTTTTGACATCGTGAATTTGGTCGGAGCATTGGAAGATGAGCTTGACATTGAAATCAGCGGAAGAGATATTGTGCCTGATAATTTCGTTTCTGTTGAAGCAATTGAGAATATGTTAGAAAAGTATAGGTAAAAATATGAAGCAATATATCTCTTATCAAAACATTCTTGATAATTTGGATGAAATACGTAACGGCGACATTGTATATGTGGTTTCGGACATACTGGCTTTGTCCGTGCAAGCCCGTGAAAATGGAGAGCGGATGAATCTTGACCATTTTATTGACAGTATTATTGGTAAAGCCGGTCCGGAGGGTACGGTCTTAATCCCTGTATTCAATTGGGACTTTTGTAAAGGAGTAACCTTTGATATTCGAAAGACAGTATCCAGAACGGGAGCGCTGGGGAATGCCGCATTAAAAAGAGCGGATTTTAAAAGAAGTAAACATCCGCTGTATTCTTTTATGATATGGGGAAAGGACCGGGACATGCTAACGGAAATGGATCCTAAAGATGCTTTTGGCGCGGATTCCGTATTCGGTTATTTGCATCGTAATAAGGCCAAGGCCTTGGTGATTGGTTTGCCTACATTATCAGGCCTTACATTTATTCATTACGTGGAGCAAATGGTAGGTGTTCCTTACCGATATTCAAAGGATTTTACAGCCGGATATATTGATGAGGAGGGAAACGAAAGTCAAAAGACTTATTCGATGTATGTAAGAGATCTGGATATGGATCCAAGACATATCGATGGTTTTCGGCCTTTAGGTGACATTTTGGAGGATAGGGGTGTTTCGGTTACGTATCGTATGAATGATGTAGAGTTTCATATTGTAGATCTGGCTGAAATGTATGCTGTTACAAAAGAGGATATTGTAAACAACGATTCGAAGAATATGTATCATTATAACCATTTGAGCTAGGAAAATTGTGTTGATATTGCAAAGAATGGACATCGTCAATCAGGGCAGAATGATTGAATTGGAGAATTAAAAATGTTATAATTATAAGAATAAGCTTTTGACTTGTATTGTTGTATATACAGTATTGATAAATTTGTTTGAGGAAAGGACTTGAACACAGATGAAACGAATGGAATCTGTAAAGCGTTTGGTTGTACTTCAGCTTACTTCGATAAGTTTGATTGTGCAAATTATAGCATATGCTTTTATTTGGTATAAATTTTATAAAATAAATGTTGTGTCTGAATTTTATATCAAAGGTGACTTGCTTGTAATTGCCTTGTATACAATTTTACTTCTGTTTTTTTATTCCACATACGGGGGAACCAAAATCGGTTACTTAAAGCCGTTTGATGTATATTTGTCACAAACATTTTCAACTTTGATGGCAAATGCAATTGCATACGCTATTTTGTCATTGATGAATTCCGGTTTGGTTGAACCAAAAGCCATATTGGTTATGACGGCCGCTCAATTGATTTTTAATTTGATATGGGTATTTGTTAGTGATGCTTTTTATAAAATGGTATTTCCTCCCAGAGAGTTGTTGCTTGTACACGGAGAACGTTCCATTGAGGATATTTTATTTAAATTCAGCACCCGAAAAGATCGCTATGTGATTTCCAAATGCATGAATATCAGTGAAGGACATAAAGCAATCCAGGACGAAGTCTTGGAACGTTATGCCGGAATTGTTTTGTGGGATATTCCTACTGCAGACCGTAATGAGTTGATGAAGTTTTGTTATAAGCACTCTATTCGAGTGTATATGATGCCCAAAATCCCTGATGTTATTGTTATGGGATGTGAAAAGATGCATTTGTTTGATACGCCTATTTTCTTAACAAGAGAGTATGCATTGCGTATTGAACAGAGGTTTATTAAGCGCACCATTGACTTGGTTTGTGCAATTATTCTTGTGATTATTACATCTCCGATTATGTTGATTACGGCATTGATTATTAAGTTATCGGATGGTGGTCCTGTCTTTTATAAGCAGGTGCGTTGCACATTGAACGATAAGGAATTTCATATTATTAAATTTAGGAGTATGCGTGTGGATGCTGAGAAGGATGGCGTGGCAAGATTGGCCGCTAAAGGAGATCCGCGAATTACTCCTTTTGGTCGTTTTATAAGAACTGTAAGAATTGATGAACTTCCGCAACTTTTTAATATTATTAAGGGCGATATGTCTTTTATAGGACCGAGGCCGGAGCGCCCGGAAATCATTGCGCAGTATATGGAAGACATGCCGGAATTTGCCTTTAGAACTAAAGTAAAAGCAGGGCTTGCCGGATATGCGCAGGTGTACGGAAAATATAATACGACCCCCTATGATAAGCTTAAATTGGATTTAACATACATTGAAAATTATTCAGTTTGGTTAGATATAAAGCTGATGCTGTTGACGTTAAAAGTATTGATTACGCCGGATAGTACAGAGGGCGTAGACAAAGAACAAAAAACAGCATTAAAGAACAGTGCATCCGGTAATGAAGATGTAAAACAAGATGTAAGTGATACGGAAGCAGTAGAATAGACAGAAAGGAAGATGTAGCGAATGAAAGAAAAAAAGTTTTTTTCCTGCAATTACGGCAATGAACCGGCGGATTTGAAACTTTTATTAATATATTTTTTGAAACATATTCGTTTCGTGGCGTATTTTATAATTTTGGGAGCGCTGCTTTTTGCTTCTGCGTATTATTTAAAAACTTTTGTTTTTGTGGAAGAGCATCAATATGTGGCAACTTCCGAGTTGTACCTGGTATATGCGGACGATGTTCGTTTGGATAATGTGTATATTAATGACCATACATGGCAGACTTTGGTGCATACGGATAAAGCAATTGATTTTGCCATGGAGTATATAGATGATGCGTCTGTGACAGAAGAATACCTAAAAGAGGCCGTGACTGCAGGCTTGGTATCAGATGTTCGTTTTGTAACTTTGAAAGTAACCACGGATAATCCGGAGTTATCAATTGAAATTGCGCAGGCATATCAAATTGCAATCAAGAATCTTGGCGAAGAAATGGTGGATATTGAAACAATATCTGTTTTTACGGATGCAGATTCGGCAACGGAAATTGTTTCAGATAATCGTACGATTCGTATGGCTGTGACAGGCGCGGTGATTGGCGCTTTGGTTGCAATACTGGGAATTATTTTACAGTACGTCTTTGATGATTCGATTTATGTTGCAAATCAGTTTGAACAAAGATATGGAATACCGGTAATTGGTGTGTGTCTTCGTACGAAAACAAACAATATTGCAAATGAAACTCTGATTGGACAAAAGTCCGCAGAGAACGGATACAGACTGTGGGGAAGACAGGCGATAAAGCTTAACTATAAAGCTTTTACTTCAGGATGCAATTATATTGTGGCGGTAGATACTGCGATCAAAACACAGAACGAATTACCCTTTGAATTGTTAAGAGATGCCAAAATGAAGTTGGAGCAGGATGAACTTTTAGCAATTGCAATGGGAGAAAAAAAGGATGAAGAAGCATTCTTTTCATCTTCTGACTATGTATTATCAAAAGTTTTATCTGTGAACGAGGATGCAGATGTTGCGGAAGAATGCGCAAAAGCTGATGGTGTGATATTGCTCGTTCAAATGGGGGCCCACAACGGAAAACTTTTGGAGCGGGCGTTGGATTTTCTTGTTAAGCAGCAGTGTAACATTGTAGGTGCATTATTGTATGATGGCGATCCTGTTTTACTGAAAATGTATTATTTAGAAGCCTTACCTTTTGGCAGCAAAAATGATAAACAGTATGCGGAAGAAGAAAACGATACGTTTAAGAGTGATAGTCTCTTTTAAGGGGAATGCGGAATGCAATTGGAAGTGTTGATTTCGGCAGTTAATCAGAAACCTGCCGAATTGATAAAAAAAATGAATTTGGAATGTGACGGAGTTCTAGTTAATCAGTGCGATTACGATGGGGAAGAAACAATCGCAGCAGGAGAGAATACGGTTAGAATTTTCCACAGAAAAGAAAGAGGGGTAGGAAAAAGCAGAAATCTTGCCCTTAAACAATCGCAGCAGGATATTTTGTTGTTTTCTGATGAAGATATTGTATATTTTCCGGGATATGCCGAACAAATCAAAAATGAATTTTCACAACATCCAGAAGCGGATATGATTATGTTTAATGTAGAGGTGTGTCCGGAACGCAAAACATATTGGAATGATGGATTTTTCAAGGTTAAATGGTATAGTTGCGGACGATATCCTGCCTACAGTATTGCGGTAAAGAGAGCAGCTCTGTTAAAAAGCAAGGTAGTCTATTCTGAATTGTTTGGAGGCGGAGCCAAATACAGTAACGGTGAAGACAGTTTGTTTTTGAAGCAATGTGCGGATGCAGGAATCAGAATGTATGCTACACAGAGTGTTATCGGAAAAGAGGAACCCAGGGAATCTACATGGTTTAAAGGATTTACAGAAAAGTTCTTTTTTGATAGAGGTGTCCTTTTCTATTTTCTGTATGGGCATATGGCATGGATATGGGCATTGCGGTTTGTCTTAGTTAAAAAAGAGATGTTTCAGGGAGATATTAACAGAAAGCAAGCTTACCGATTAATAATGTCCGGAGTCAGACAAGGTAAGAAAGAAAAGATATAAAACGGAAAGGAGAACGATATGGCTGTTTATATTATTTTGGCAGTGGTTACATGCTTTTTGGCAATGACAGTTGAACAGAATAACCATATAGCTGTATCGGACAATCAGGTTCCGGTTCTAATGAATGCGTCGCGGCAACAAATAAAGAACAAGGCAATTCTGATTTTTATATTTCTCGCATTGTTTGGTGTTTCGGCGTGCCGTATAGCAATAGGACACGATTACTGGGAGTATACGGAAATTTTTAGCCTTATACACCAGGGAAGACACGTTTCGACGGAATTTGGTTTTAATTGGTTGGTTAGAATTTGTCATTTTATTTTCGGACCGGAAAACTATTTTCCTATTTTCGCCATTGTTGCTTTTGCGACTATATTTTTCTTTTTAAAGGCCTTGTGTGATCAGTCAGAATATTTTGGAATGTCATTCTTTTTGTTTATGGCATTTGGATATTATTTATCCAGTTTTAATTCTATCCGATATTATCTGGTGCTGGCAGTAGCCCTTTATTCGGTTAAATTTATTATAAAAAAGCAGTATGCAAACTTTGTATTGTGTATATTGTTGGCAGCACCTTTTCATATGGCAGTTTTGTTTGTACTTTTGGCATATCCGCTGGCGTTGCTTAAATGGAATAAATGGAATGTACCGATTGTGGGGATTTTAGTTGCATCCCTTTTGATATTTCCTCAGTTTTACAGGAAGTTGATTTTTATTTTTTATCCGTTTTATGAAAATTCAATTTATGATACCGGCGATACATCAATTGTAAATATAGCAAGATGTGTCGGGGTGTTGGTATTTTCACTGATATATTATAAATGTGCATTAAAAGATAATCGGCGAAATATGTTTTATTTTAATTTGAATGTAGAAGCTTTGATTGTATACTCTTGTTGCTCATTCATTCCTGTTGTTTCGCGTATTGGTTTCTTTTTAAATATTTTTCAGATTTTATTGATTCCGTCAGTGATTCGTTCCATACCGAAAAAGTGGCAGAGAATATTCTTTACCGTGGCGGTTTTGGTAGCAGGGATCGGATATTATATCTTCTTCTTGCATTCCTGCAAAGACGATGGTACGCGTATTGTGCCATATTTAAATTGGATTTTAAATTAAGAAACAGAGGGTAATATGGTTCGTTTTTCAGTCATTACGGTAACATACAACGCCGGTGATAAATTAAAAGAAACCGTAACGGATGTGTTGCGGCAGACATATGATAATTACGAGATTATCATTAAAGACGGTATGTCGACGGACGGCTCTTTAGAGAACATTCCGGCATCAGATAAAATCAGACTGGAATCCTGTAAAGACCGGGGGATTTACGATGCGATGAATCAGGCAGTGGAACTTGCGCAGGGAGATTATATCATCTTTATGAACTGCGGAGATTTCTTTTATGATGAGAATGTTCTTGAGGAATTGGCTGATTGTATTCAAAAGAATCCGGGGCGTGGTATTTATTACGGAGATGCATTCTTTTGTCAGAGTAAAGAAATTATCCATATGCCGGGTGAGATTACGGATTTTGTTTGCTTTAGACATATTCCGTGCCATCAGGCATGCATTTTTGCAACGGAATTATTTAAAGAGCAGGCATTTGATTTACAATATAAAATAAGGGCGGATTATGAGTTCTTTTTGCGTCAGTATTATAAAAAGGGAATTCGGCCGTACTATACAGGGCTGGTAATTGCAAATTATGAAGGCGGCGGTTTCTCAGAAACAAAGCAAAACCGTTCGAGAGACAAAAAAGAACATAGAATGATTACCTCTATGTACATGCCGAAAGCGAAGCTGTTTGGTTTTCGTTTCATTATGGTTATAACTTTACAGCCGTTACGGCATTGGATTGCACAGAGAAGTTGTTTTGCAGGGGTTTATGATCGAATTAAAACGATGGTGTATAGAACAAATAAGAAGTAATGCTTGTCGGAAGGGGTGTATCCTGAATGAGAGTTTTATGGGTATGTAACAGATGCCTGCCGGTTGTGGCGGCACATTTGAATATGGACGCGGGAAACAAAGAGGGATGGCTTGCAGGTCTGTCTGAACGTATTCTTGCGGAAAAAAATGAAGAACTGACATTGGGAGTGTGTTTTCCGACCGGAAAAGAGTTGGCGGATTGGAAGGGCGAATATGAAATAACTGCGTACGGTTTTTATGAGGATACGACTCATCCTGAAAATTACGATGAAAAGCTTGAAAACCGTATGCGAGAGATTGTGGATGATTTCAAACCGGATATGGTACATATTTTCGGAACGGAATTTCCGCATGCACTTGCAATGGTGAGAGCCTTTAATAAACCGGATAAAACTTTGGTTGGGATACAGGGACTGTGTTTTGTCTGTGCAGATGCATATTTGGAAGGATTGCCGGAGAATGTAGTAAAACGATCTACATTGAGAGACTTTTTAAAGAAGGATAGTATCCTTGAGCAACAGAAGAAGTTTTATCGGAGAGGAGCTTACGAACAAAAGGCCCTTTCTCTTACGGGAAATGTAACGGGACGTACGGACTGGGATTACCATTATACACATCAATGCAACAAAGATGTGAAGTATTTCTTTATGAACGAAACCTTAAGGTCGAATTTCTATGAGGGCAGCTGGGATTACAAGCAGTGCGAGAAATATTCCGTATTTGTAAGCCAGGGGGATTATCCGATTAAAGGTCTGCATTTTCTTTTGAGAGCAATGAAAGATGTCTTGGAGGAATATCCGGAAACGAAACTTTACGTTGCCGGCAACTGTATTACGGGCGACGAAGGATTAAAAAATAAAATTAAGATTGCTTCCTATGGCAAATATTTGAACGAACTAATTCAAGAATATAATTTACAGGAACATATTACCTTTCTGGGGAATTTATCGGCAGAGGAGATGAAACAGAGATATTTAAACAGCAATGTTTTTGTACTTCCTTCCACTATGGAGAATTCACCCAATTCTGTGGGAGAGGCAATGATTCTTGGCCTGCCGGTTATTGCATCGAATGTCGGAGGTGTGGAAAGTCTGTTGCAGGACGGAAAAGAGGGCATTCTTTATGAATCCGGGAATGTAAAAGCTTTATCAAACGCGATTATCAAGGTGTTTGACGCTTATGAATACGAAGATGCATCCAGAATGCGTCCGATTCGTGTAAAAGAAGAAGAAATTGAAGAGATAAGAGCGTATTCGTCAAATGCAAAAAAAAGAGCATTGTCTACGCATAATCCGGATACGAATTATCACAGATTGCTTGAAATCTATGGAGAAATTTGCAAGTGAAAGTAACTTTTGTGTCAAATTACATTAATCATCATCAAATCCCGTTAGCCGAGGTTTTATATAAGAAATGGGGAGATGATTATCATTTTATCCAAACCGAACCAATGGAGGATGAGCGTGTTCGACAAGGTTGGAGTCTGGATGTGGAAAAAATTCCGTATGTACTGCAGTATCAAAAAGAACCGCAATTATGCCAAACATTGATTTTGGAAAGTGATATTGTTGTATTTGGCGGATGTGAAGATGAAACCTATATACAAGAGAGGCTGTCGCGGGGGAAAATTGTTTTTCGCTATATGGAGCGTTTGTACCGTGAAGGTCAGTGGAAGGCAATTTCACCAAGAGGTCTTAAAAAGAAGTATCATGACCATACAAGGTATGCAAATGCACCGGTGTATTTGTTGTGCGCCGGCGGGTATGTTCCCCATGATTTTGAAATTATCCGTGCCTATCGTGGAAAGCGTTTTCGATGGGGTTATTTTACTAAGTTTGAAGAAAGCAGTGCAGAAGAAAGAAAGCAGTGGAAATCGGGGGAAGAAATCCGTATTGTTTGGGCCGGTCGTTTTATTGATTGTAAGCAGGCTCAAGACGCGCTTGCTGCTGTAAAAATACTAAAAGATAAAGGATACAAGTTTTGCCTTACCATGATTGGCGGCGGCGAATTGGAGAATGAACTTCGGGAATATGTACAGGAATGCCGGCTGGATTCATATGTGGAGTTTGTGGGATTTTGCAAGCCTGAAGAAGTAAGGGAATATATGAAGAAATCCCATATATACCTTTTTACCAGTGATTACAGGGAAGGCTGGGGCGCTGTAGTGAACGAAGCCATGAACAGTGGTTGTGCGGTGGTATGCAGTCATGCGGTAGGTGCGGCTCCGTTTTTAATCCGACATAATAGTAACGGATTGATTTATAAGAGCAGAAATATAAAAGAATTAGCAGAACGGATTGAGTATCTGATGCAGAATAAAGAGATTCGGCAACAAATGGGAGAAGCTGCATACGAAACCATTAAAAAGGAATGGAATCCTCAAAATGCAGGAAATGCACTGATTGCTCTTTTTGAAGAAGCGCTGAACGGAAGAATTTCATTCCGTAAGGAAGGGCCGTTAAGCGAAGCACCTATGATTAAACAGAGCAAAATGTACCGGTATTTGGTTGAGAATAAATAAAATAACAGGTGTAAAATGAATAATCTTATTATGTGTGCGTTTGCATTTCCGGAAGGACACGGAAAATCTACGCAGATTGAAAATGTATCAGACGCAAAGAAAATAGATATTTATATGGAAAATGCATATGTGGCCTTGGCTTCTGCTAAGCTTCATAACCCACATGATACCGTAGTCTTTGTAACGGACAGAGCTTTAGAGGCACATATTAAAAAAAGGTTTCAAGATGCAGGCATTGAAAATGTTGTTGTTCCCTTTGATTGCTTTTTGATGCCGGATGATTTTATGTGGTCGAGAGCATTTTATAAGTTATGTGCGTTGTATCATATTGCAAAGGAAAAAGAGTTCAATAATTTACTTTTGCTGGATACGGATACGTATTCCGTGCAGAATTATGAGGAACTATGGCTGGAATGCGGACAAGGTGTGCTTCTTTACGAAGTGGGACATACCTTTTATCACCGTGACAGGGAAGTGATTTATAAGGATTATAAATGGTTGTACGGCCCAAATCATAAACCGATCCATTATGGCGGAGAGTTTGTGGCAGGGAATCGTGACGCCCTGTGTACTTTTATGGAAGAGTGTATACGCGTTTATACAGATATGAAGGAAGCGCAATTTCAGGGAGAAAAAAATGCAGGAGATGAAACGATTTTATCAATTGCTGCATGCAAAACATCAAATGTGATTCCAGCCAATCCCTATTTATTCCGCTTTTGGACAGGAGATTTTTATCTGGTATCTACTTTACATGAAGCCAATCCGGTATGTATTTGGCATTTGCCGGCTGAGAAAGATATGGGAATGCGATATATGTATCGCTATCATCAAAGAAAGAAATGTTTTCCGGAGAAGAAAAAAGCAGCTAAGATTATGGGATTACCGGAAGCAAGGCGTAAAAGAAGCTTTTTGCATTTTTGGATGCGCATCAGAAAGAAGTTTTGGGCTTAATACGGTGAAAAGGATTTTAGTTTATGAGCGAGTTGATATCGGTAGTAGTGCCTATTTATAATGTTGAAAAATATTTGACACGATGTTTGGAAGCCTTATTAAAACAAACATATACAAATTTAGAGATTATTCTTGTAGATGACGGTTCTAATGACGGTAGTTCTGCAATTTGCGATGAGTATGCCGAAAAAGACTCACGTATAAAAGTAATCCATAAAGAGAATGGTGGGTCCAGTTCTGCCAGAAATGCGGGAATTGAAGCAGCAACGGGTAAATATATTGGATTTTGCGACAGCGATGATTATCCGGAGCCGGATTTATACGAAAATCTTTATAAAATATTTTTAACTTATGAAGATGTTTATATGGCACAATCCATGTCAAGTGATTATCTTGAAGACGGAACTATGGTAAAAGGCCCATACAAGGACAGCGGAGAGGTTAATTTTATTTCGCGGGAAGAGATGTTTCGTATGTTGATGTTGCACGTGGGAGACAGCTCTTTTTGCACAAAACTCATTCGTGCTGATTATATGAAGCAATTTCGTTTCCCGGTCGGCCGTCTGAATGAAGATTTGGAATTGCTTTTGCGTATGAATAACGGTATTCCGGGTGTGTATTCCTGGGAACGAAACGGATACAATATCGAATTGCGGGACGGAAGTAATTCAAGAAATGTTTTTAGACAGTCTTTTTATGATGCAGTATTGGTAAACAGCAACAAAGCCTTTGAAATTATGGAGGAGCAATATCCGCAATATAGGGAGGAAACAGAACGTTTCTGTTACTTCCAACGTTTGGATTTTCTTTTACACATTCCCGTAGCGGAAATGAACAAAGAAAATGAAACTTATCAGAGGACAATAACGGAGATTAAAAAGTCACGTAAGAAGATTAAAAAGAATCAATACCTTACAAAGAAGGAAAAGCGTAATTTGTTGATTCTGAGTTATGTTCCGAAACTTAGTAAACGATGCCATGGAATTATTATGAAATTAAAAAAGGGCAGAAGTTAAAATTTTACTTAAAAAGGAATGCTGATATCGAAATGAAAGAACGTATTTATATATGCCATACCTATTATCATGTATATATAACCATATTGAAAGAATTGGCAATGTCCAAAGCAGATTATGGTAAGGCAACTTTGATTTTGAGTAAAATGTCCAATGATTTCGGTGAATTAAAGTCCAGAGCTGAAGCGGTAGGATTGTTTGAAGAAATTTTGGAGTTAGATGAGAAGAAAGATACTTTTTTTCCGGAGTTGGAAAAGTATAAAAAAGATAAGGGAAATATCTTGTTTAATATGATTTCCCGTATTCAGTATACCAAGAAGTTCGCAAAACTTCAGGAAAAGTATATTCATATTCCGTTCAAAGAATATAAGCAGATTTATGTATATTGTGATGCCGATCCCATTGGATTGTATTTGAATCAAAAACGAATTCGTTATCATGCATTGGAAGACGGTTTGAATTCTTTGGTGTATATTGATCATGCGCGTTTTGCGAATCAGGGGGCATTCGGCTTGAAGGCTTTTATGTCAAAACAATTGAATTTGATTTTTGTCCAAAACGGATACGGAAAATATTGTATTGATATGGAAGTAAATGATATTGAATCCATTAAGTACCCATGTAAGTATTATATTGAACAAAGCCGACAGGAACTGACAGAACGTTTAACATATGAAGATAAAGAATTACTGTTAAAGGTTTTTGTAAAGGATATAGATGAATTACAAAGTAAGATTGAGGAGTGTAAAGCGGGAAAGGGCTCTGTGTTGATTTTAACTGATCCCTTGTGTTCTTTGGATGTGAGAGAGCAGATTTTTAGGGATATCATAGATATGTATGAAGCAGATTATCGTGTCTTTATCAAACCGCATCCGAGAGATGAACTGGATTATGCATCAGTATTTGCGGAATATGCGCAGTTTGACCCGGCTATGCCTATGGAGATTTTGAATTTGTTTGAAGATTTTCAATTTGATAAGGCGGTGGGAGTGCTTACGGAAATGAAAGCGGTAAAATTCGCAAAGGAAGCAATTCGGTTGGGACCTGATTTTATGGATAAATATGAAGAGCCTGAAATCCACAGGCAGAATGAAAGGATATAACCATGCTTAAAATATGGAAAAAAATGATGGTTTTATTGGATGGAAAGCAGAAAGCATATATGGTGCTTCTGGTATTTATGATGTTAATCGGTGCCATTTTGGAGGCTGTCAGTGTGGCAATAATCGTTCCGGTTATTACTGTAGTTGTTACACCTGACCAAATTCATAAAAATGCGATGGTGTCGGCATTGTATAATATTTTACCCGTCGAAGATGATAAGTCATTCGGAATCGCGGTAATGATTCTGCTAATCCTGGCATTTGTATTAAAAAATATATATATCTATGTTATGCAAAAAGTATTGTACCATTTTGTATATACCAACCAGTTCAGTACATCTGAGCGTATGATGAGAAATTACATGCTGCGAGGGTATGAGTTCTTTTTGAATGCCGATACTGCAGTAATTCAAAGAAGTATTACATCAGATGTAAATAATATGTACGGTTTGATTCTTGCAATGTTACAGCTGATTTCGGAATGTATTGTTTTTGTAGTGCTTGCGGCAGTGCTTGTTATTACGGAACCCTGGATGACAATCATAACGGCATCCCTGCTTGGAATTACGCTGTTAGCAATCAAAGCGGTATTAAAGCCGATTATGCGTAAAGCCGGTGAGGACAATCAGGATTATTACAGTAATTTATTTAAGTGGATTAACCAGACAATTACCGGTATTAAAGAAGTAAAAATCGGTTGCAGAGAAAAGTATTTTATTACAACATATTCTGAGTTTGGAAGAGGATATGTAAATGCGGTTCAACGTTATACGCTTTATAACAATATGCCCAGACTCATTATAGAAACCGTGTGTGTTGCGGGCATGGTATCGTATTTCCTCTATTTATTTGTAAGCGGACAGGAAATGGATAACTTTTTATCAACGCTTGCAGCATTCGGTGTGGCGCTGGCAAGATTAATGCCCTCAGCAAACCGAATTAATAATTATTTGAATAATATTTCGTTTTTTGAACCGTTTTTTATGGGAGTTTCCGATAATTTACAGGAAGAAATCGATGGAAAAAATACGGATATTACCTCCTTGGAACCGGCAAGTGAGAAGTTGCCGTTTGCAAAGGAAATACAACTTTGTAATGTATCTTATAAGTATCCAAATACGGACAAATGGATATTAAAAGACTTGAATATGAGCATTCCGGCCGGAAGCGCAATCGGTATTGTTGGTGAAACCGGTTCCGGTAAGTCTACTTTGGTAGATGTTATGCTGGGCTTGCTTGCAATGCATGAGGGGCAAATAAAGGTAGACGGTAAAGATATTTTCGAGGCTGACCACTATAAAAAATGGCTCAAGAATATTGGTTATATTCCGCAGACTGTTTTTATGATAGATGACAGTATCCGCAAGAATGTGGCTTTTGGTATCCCGGAGGATGAGATTGATGACGAACGCGTGTGGGAGGCACTTAGGGAAGCGCAGTTAGAGCGGTTTGTGAAAGAACTTCCGGAAGGATTGGATACGGGAATCGGAGAACGCGGAATTCGTTTGTCAGGCGGACAACGACAGCGTATCAGTATTGCGAGAGCCTTATATGAGGATCCTTCGGTGTTGGTGCTGGATGAGGCAACGGCAGCATTGGATAATGGTACGGAAAAAGCAATTATGGATTCCATCAATCATTTGCATGGTAAAAAAACATTGATTATTATTGCACATCGTTTACAGACAATCGAGAAATGTGATGCGGTTTACCGGATTGAAGGAACAAAGGCAGTACGCGAGAGGTAAAATATGAAATTAAGTGTCATAGTGCCGGTATATAATATGGTGGCGGACGGAAAGCTTGCATTTTGTATGGATTCATTGGTTGCACAAACAATTGATGACTACGAAATTATTGCAGTTGATGATAAGTCGACAGACGATTCGTTAGAACTTTTATATCAATATAAAAAACAGTACCCTGAATTGATTAAAGTAATTGCTTCACCTAACAACAGAAAACAGGGGGGAGCGAAGAATTTGGGGCTTCGTGAAGCAACCGGAGAATGGTTGGGATTTGTAGACAGTGATGACTGGATTGCGCCTGATTATTATGAGAAGCTGCTGGCTGAAGCGGATAGAACCGGTGCAGATATTGTAGGGTGCAATTACTCTATTAAATATGAACATGATTATGTTGTGGGGAAGGAAGCCCACAGCAATTTCCCGGAGCAGGCAGGCGTTATGAATGAGGAAAAATATGCGGAAGCAATTTTGACGCCGGGCAGTATGGTTACCAAGATCTATAAGCGTTCTATTTTTCATGATAACGGTCTTTGGTTTCCGGAGTATATGTTTTATGAGGATAATTGTACCGGAGTCTTAACAATGCTGTATTGTAAGGAATTTGCATATGTAAATGAGCCGCTGTATTATTATTATCAGCACAGTACATCTACAGTGCATCATGTCAGCATTGAAAAATGCAACAATCGGTTGCAGACGATGGAAATTCTAATGGAAGAGTGTTATAAAAGAGGATTTTTGGAAGAATATCCGGAAGAACTGGAGTATCGTTTTACGGAATTGTTTTATGTAAATACTTTATTTACGTATATGATTCTGATGCCGTTTTGGAAAAAAAGAATTTCATACCTGCGTTTGTTACGCGAAGGTATTATGGCATATTTCCCGGAGTATGCAACAAATCCGTATTTTGAGGAAAAACAAGATGCCGAGGTAAAGAAACTTACGGCAATGCATTGTAAATCACCTTTTAAGTTTTTTTGGTATTATACTGCATTAACCACGTATCGCAAAGTGCGTAAAAAATTAAGAGGATACTAAATTTAGAAATAAAAAGAAAGGAAACGGACGAAATGGAAAAATGTTCGCTTGTAATTCCTTGTTACAATGAAGAAGAGGCTTTGCCGATTTTTTATGAGGAAACAGAAAAGATAATAGCTACGATGGATTATCTTGAGTTTGAATATGTTTTTGTAAATGATGGAAGTTCAGATCGTACTGCACAAGTATTAAAAAACCTGGCAGATAAAGACGCAAAAGTCCATTATGTAATGTTTTCCAGAAACTTTGGAAAAGAGGCAGCAATGTACGCCGGCATGAAAGAAGCTACCGGTGATTATGTGGTAATTATGGATGCTGATTTGCAGGATCCTCCTGAATTATTGCCGGATATGTATAAAGCAGTGACGGAAGAGGAATTTGACTGTGCAGCCACAAGACGGGTAGACCGTAAGGGAGAGCCCGTAATACGTTCATTTTTTGCAAGAATGTTTTATCGTATTATGAATAAAATGGCTAAAATCGATATGGTGGACGGCGCAAGAGATTATCGTTTTATGAAGCGTGTTATGGTAGATGCAATTCTGTCTATGGAAGAGTATAACCGTTTTTCAAAAGGTATTTTTGGATGGGTTGGATTTGATACAAAGTGGATTCCTTTTGAGAACCGTCAGCGTGTGGCCGGTAAAACAAAGTGGAATTTCTTTTCACTGTTTAAGTATTCACTGGAAGGTATGGTGGCCTTTTCTACGGCTCCTTTGGTATGGGCATCTGTCATCGGATTGTTATTCTGCTTCATTGCTTTTGTGGCAGTTTGTGTATTGATTATCCGTGCTGTTATTTTTGGAGATCCCGTAGCAGGTTGGCCTTCGCTGGCATGTATGATTACGTTTTTTGCCGGATTGCAGTTGTTCTGTAGCGGAATTATCGGTATGTATATGGCCAAATCATATCTCGAGATTAAAGGAAGACCAATTTACATTGTAAAAGAGAAGAAGTAGATGTAGGGGAATCGAATCCCTAATAGGAGAAAATAATGAATGCTGTAGCTATTATTACCGCCAGAGGCGGAAGTAAAAGAATACCCCGTAAAAATGTTAAGGAATTTCTTGGTAAACCGATTCTTTTATATTCTATCGAGGCAGCATTAAACAGTGGTATGTTTGAAGAAGTTATGGTGTCTACCGAGGATGAAGAAATTGCAGAATTGGCCAGAAAGGCAGGGGCTGTGGTTCCGTTTATGCGAGGCAGTGAAAATGCCAATGACTTTGCCACTACCACGGATGTTTTGCTGGAGGTAGTAGAAGAATATGAGAAGCGGGGAAAGCACTTTGAGTATGGTTGTTGTATTTATCCTACGGCGCCGTTTGTAACGGCGGAAAAGTTAAGGGAAGGTATGGAAAGGTTAGCGGCTTCCGATGCGGATACATTAATGCCTGTAGTGCCGTTTTCTTTTCCGCCGCAACGAGGAATGGTGATTAGGGAAGAAAAATTGCAATTTATACAGCCTGAGCATGCTCTGACCCGTTCTCAGGATTTGGAGCACTGGTATCATGATGTGGGACAGTTTTACTGTTTTCGTACGGAGAATTTTAAAAGAAATAAAATCCTGACAGTAGGAAATGTATTGCCTTTGGTGGTGTCGGAACTGGAAGTGCAGGATATTGATACAATTTCGGATTGGAAAATTGCTGAAATGAAGTATGAGGCAATGGTGGAGAAGAAGTAAATGGATGCTTTATTTGGCGGCTTGTGGAATCGTATAAAGAAAAAAGAATATATGTATCCTTTTCTTGCAACTGCGCTTGTGGGCTTATTTACGCATATGTTTTTGTTTGTAAATAAACTTCCCAATGCGGATGCAATGACCAGCTTTTATTTCGACCAGAATATGGTAACATCGGGAAGATGGTTTTTAACGGTTGTGTGCGGCATTTCATCCTACTATGACCTTAACTGGGTGATAGGCGTGTTGTCTATTTTATATTTGGCGATTGCAGCTGTGCTTATTTCTGAATTTTTTGAAGTGAAAAATCTCTCCGTGAGGGTCGGAATCGGAGCGTTGCTTGCGACGTTTCCTGCGTTGACGGCGACTTTTGCATATTTGTATACTGCTGACGGATATATGTTAGCATTTTTATTGGCAGTACTGGCTGCGTATCTGACCAAAAAATTTCGTTGGGGTTTTTTGCCCGGAGCAGTTTGCTTGGCTTGCAGCATTGGGTCGTATCAGGCATATTTGGCCGTAACGGTGTTATTGTGTATGTTTGCGATAATAAATCAATGCTTGAATAATAAATCCTTTAAGGAGTTGTGGTCTAAGGCTTGGCGATTTCTTACCATGGGAATCGGCGGCGGTCTGCTTTATTATATTGCGCTTAAAGTGTGCCTTTGGGTTCAGGGAAAAGAATTGGATACCTATCAGGGTATTGATCAGATGGGGAAAATTTCTTTGCAAACTCTGCCTGGTATGATTTATGATGCAATCTATGATTTTGCCGTATTTGCATTAAAAGGGAATATCTTTGTAAACAATGGATTTTCTTTGATATGTGTGTTATTATTAACAGTGGTGGCTTGTGCGACTATATTATTATGCTATATCAAATCAAAAGCTTACAAGAGGTGGTATCAGACACTTCTTCTTTTGGTGTTTGCAGCCCTTTTGCCTTTGGGCACCAATATAATATTCTTTATGTCATCAGATGTCACATTTCATTTGCTGATGCGTATGCAATGGGTACTGTTTCCTGTTTATGCATTAGTGCTTAGTGAAAAATGGACAGAAGAGTATGTGGCAAAGGAAAAGACCAATGATAAGCATTTTTATCAAAGAGTAAAAAAATATATGCCAACGGCAGTTTCCTGTGTGGGGCTGCTTGCGGCATTGGGAATTTCTTATCAGTTTATGCTGATGGACAATATTGCTTATTTTAATATGAATGAGCGATATGAGAAGACTTATGCTTACTGTCTTAGATTGGCAGACCGCATTGAACAGACACCGGGATACGAACAGGGAATGCCCATTGCAATGATTGGTGTAGTAGATGAATCCAAGTATCCGGTGACGGATATTACAGGAGATGTCACCTCGCGTATATCGGGAAGTACGGGAGATATATTGATATATAAAGGAGAGCAGTATGCTGCTTTTATGAAGCACTATTTAAATGTGACAATTAATCCTATTGTGGGTGACCGGATTATAGAGATATACAATTCGCCGGAATATCGGGAAATGGATAGTTTTCCGGCGGAGGATTCCATTCGTATTGTTGATGGGGTAATGTACATTAAAACAGAGCCCAAGGAGTAAATAAGGAGATTTGAATGAGCTTATTATCCGTTATTATTCCTTCTTATAATGAGGAGGCAAATATCGAAAGAACTGCGCAAACGATTGGGCAGGTGCTTTCGGATGCACAAATTGAATACGAGTTATTGTTTGTAAGCGATGGTTCTAAAGACAAGACTTATGAGCTAGTATGTGAATTATCCCGAAAAGACAGCAGAATTAAGGGACTTCAGTTTAGCAGAAATTTTGGAAAAGAAGCTACAATTTTTGCCGGAATGTCGTTGATTAAGGGTGATTGCTGTGCGGTAATTGATTGTGATTTGCAACATCCGCCTGAGACTTTGGTTGAAATGTATCGCCTGTGGGAAGAAGGATACGATGTGATTGAAGGTATTAAATCCAATCGCGGCAAAGAAGGCATTATGCATAAAATGTTTGTCGGAATATTTTATGGTATTATGAGCAGTTTAATGAAGCTTGATATGAATGCTACATCAGATTTTAAGTTGATGGATAAAAAAGTGGTTGATGTATTGCTTTCGCTTCCTGAGAAAAATACCTTTTTCCGTGCACTGACTTTTTGGACGGGCTTTAAGTCTACTACGGTAACGTTTGACGTGCAGGAACGTGTAGCAGGAAAAAGTAAATGGTCATTTCGGAGTCTTGTGAAATATGCCATTTCCAATACTACCTCATTCACAACGGCTCCGTTACAGTTTGTAACGGTTATGGGTGTGTTAATGATTGTGTTTTCACTTGTTTTGGCAGTGCAGACATTGGTACGTTTCTTTATGGGAACGGCGGTGGAAGGTTTTACTACGGTTATTCTGCTACTGCTTGTTATCGGTGGATGCATTATGTTGAGTCTTGGTATTATAGGACATTATCTGGCTCGCATTTATGAGGAAGTAAAAGGAAGGCCGAAATATATTATACGCGATAAGACGGATAATCTTTAAGAAGGAGAAATTACGGTGCAAAAGAACGTAAAATCCAGACAATCGAATATGGAGCTTTTACGTGTGGTTGCCATGCTTATGATTATCACGCTACATTATCTCGACAAAGGTAATGTGTTGCCGGAATTTGCGCAGATGAATACCGTAAACCACTATCTTGCATGGATATTGGAAGCATTTTGCTTTGTTGCGGTGAATTTGTATGTTTTGATTAGCGGTTATTTTCTGTGCACATCCAAGTTCACGTTTAAGAAATTATGTACATTGTGGGCTCAGATTCTCTTTTATTCATGGATTATCGGAGCGATTATGATATTGATGGGCAGTGCGGAAGTAAACGGATTATACGAGTTGATTTTTATAGCATTTCCGGTTACTTCGGGTCACTATTGGTTTGCAACGGTTTATGTGCTTTTGTTTGCGCTTTCGCCGTTTTTAAATGCGGCAATTGAAAAAATGAGCAAAAAGCAACACAGGGTATGTATTATTGTATTGTTGGTTATTTTTTCATTGTGGAATACGGTGCTGCCTATGACAATGCCTATGACTGATCGTGAAGGTATGGATATTGCGTGGTTTGTGTGCCTCTATATAATTGCAGCTTATTTGAGAAAATATCCTGAAGATATGAAGAAGAAAGCATATATTTATAGTTTGGGATATGTCGGTTGCAGTTTCTTGGTATTTGGTTCCGGTCTGGCATTGATTTATGTGGAGCGGATTATCGGAAAACTGGGAGGCTATGCAACAAACTGGTATGCCTATAACAGTTTGCCTGTGCTGATGGGAAGTGTATGCCTCTTCGTAGCTTTTGCGAAGTGTGAGATAAAAGGTGTGCATATCAGTAAAATTATTAATACGCTGGCAGGTGCAACATTTGGTGTATATTTGATTCATGAGCATCAGTTTCTCCGCTATTTGTGGCAACAATGGTTATGCGTAGAGCAAAATGCTTCTAAGCCTTGGATGCCTGTACATCTGCTTGGCAGTATAGCACTTGTTTTCTTGTTGTGTTTCGTAGCAGAATGGGTGCGAAAAGGGGTGTTTGCGTTGATTACGGAGCGCAAATGGTTCCGAAAGGCTTTCGAGCGCTTTGAAAAAATAGAAAGCAAGATGAACGGAGAAGCATAATGAATGCAGTAGCAAAAGCGGAAGGTTTTATACAATCTCATAAAAAGATGTTAACGTGGATATGCTTTATCATTCTTTTGGCATTACCGTTTTTGCATGTAAACAGCGGTGTTGAATTTACGGATACCGGATACAGTCTGGGGAATTATGAAAATTTTGCGAATGCTGAGGGTACATGGGCATTGGCAACCTTTCTGGCCAATATCACCGGCTGGCTTTTTACAAAACTTCCTTTTGGACATACCATGTTGGGAATGCAAATATATTGCAATGCCGTTTTGAGTTTTTTACTTGCATTTTCGTTTGTGATGTTAAAGAAATTTTTTCCGGCGCGTTATGTGTTTGTAGGAGAAATTCTGGCATGGTCCCTGTGCTGGTGCCCGAGAGTTATTTTATATAACTATTTAACATATTTGTTTTTGACGTTGGGGTGCTTATGTCTTTTAAAGGCTGTTAAAACGCAAAAAAATAAATTTTTTATTCTTGCCGGAGTGCTGTTGGGAATTAATTTATTTGTCCGTTTTTCGAATCTTACCCAGGTTTCGTTGATTGTGGTAGTTATATATGATGCTTTTTTGCGAAAAAAGAAGTTTAAAAGTGCTATGAAAACGATAGGACTTTGCATAGCAGGATATATATTAACGGTATTTGTTTTGCTGGGAGGAATCGCAGTCTTTTATGGAGGAACCGAATATTTTGAAATGATTCGCAGTTTGTTTGCCATGAAAGATACCGAGAGTACCTATTCCTTGATGAGTATGGTGACAGAACCGTTAAAAGCATATGCAGAGCAGTTAAAGTGGCTTTGGATTTTTCCGGTGGTTATAGGTATTGCAACATTTATTTATAAATTCTGTAAAAATGCAATTTCAAAATATATGCTTAGCGGTGTTTTGCTGGCGGGGATTTTGACAATTGTATTGTACTACTATAAAATTGTGGTTTTTTGGCGGAATTACAATGATTATCACAGTTTTCGACTTTGGGCTGTGGGATTTGTTGTGTTCGCAATTGGGTTGGCATTTTATATTCTGTTTGCCAAAACAGCGAAGCAGATAGAGAAGATAATTGCATGTATGGTTCTTGTTGTGATAGCAATTACTCCGCTTGGAAGCAACAATGCATTATATCCGGTTTATAATAATTTGTTTATTGTGGCACCTTTTGTTTTTGCAGAAGGGATGAAGTATATCGGGAAGAGTTGCAATAAATTATTGTGGCCTACTAAAATTGGTCTCTCGGTTTTGGCGATTGTTTTAATGTTTCAGAGTGTAATGTTTGGTTGGACATTTACCTTTCGTGATGCCGGTTTTACAACCGGAATTGACACGACAATTACCGGAAACCGTGTTTTATACGGTATGCGCACTACGTCGGAACGCGCAAGACAAATTGAAGAACTAAGTAAGTATGTGTACGAGAATGATTTGTGCGGGCGTAAGGTTTTATTGTATGGTGAGATACCGTTTGCGGTATACGCGTTGGAAATGCCCAGTGCATTGAGCAGCAGTTGGGCCGATTTGGATACGGTACTTAATTGTAAGGGAATGCAGGAAGAAATTGAGGCAATGGAGGATACTCCTGTTGTTATAATTGCGGCAGATCGTTACAATGATTTGTTAAATAATCCGGATACGGACAATGAGAAAGCGATATTGGTAGCGGAATATCTTCGGGTAAATAATTATGAAGAAACATTCCGTAATGATAAATTTGTAGTGTATCTTCCGTGTGCGGAAGAAAGTGAAGAGTAAAAGGAGCAAAAAATGATTCGTTTTAATGTACCGCCTTATACAGGTAAAGAACTGGATTATATTCGAGTTGCAGTAGAAAATCAAAAGATATGCGGTGACGGAGAGTTTACCAAAAAATGTAATGAGTGGATTGAGCAGCAGACAGGAACCACTAAGGCGTTGTTGACCACTTCATGTACGCATGCAACCGAGCTTGCTGCTATTCTTGCAGATATCAAACCCGGAGATGAAGTGATTATGCCGGCATATACGTTCGTGTCTACTGCTGATGCTTTTGTGTTACGGGGAGCAACGGCTGTATTTGTTGATATCAGACCGGACACAATGAATATGGACGAAAATTTAATCGAAGCCGCAATTACGGAGAGAACCAAAGCAATTGTTCCTGTTCATTATGCGGGGGTTTCCTGTAATATGAATAAAATTATGGAAATTGCTGCTAAGTATAATCTTGCGGTAATTGAAGATGCGGCGCAGGGTATCATGTCAACATACAAAGGAAAAGCTTTGGGTACGATTGGTGACTTCGGATGTTTCAGTTTTCATGAAACCAAAAATTTCTCTATGGGTGAAGGCGGCGCGCTTTTGATTCGTGATGAAAAAGATGTTGAAAAAGCAGAAATTATTCGAGAAAAGGGAACAAACCGTGCTAAGTTTTTCAGGGGTCAAATTGATAAATATACATGGGTAGAGAAGGGTTCCTCCTATCTTCCCAGTGAGATGAACGCGGCATACTTGTATGCCCAATTGGAACTTGCGCAGGAGATTACGGCAAATCGTATGGCAACATGGGAGCGATACAACAATGCTTTTATGGAATTGCAGGAAGCCGGCAAGGTTGAATTACCTTATATCCCTGATGATTGTACACACAATGCTCATATGTTTTATTTAAAATGTAAAGATTTGGAAGAAAGAAGTGCCCTTATTGCATTTTTGAAGGAAAACGATATTCTTGCCGTATTTCATTATGTACCATTGCATACGGCGCCGGCGGGATTAAAATATGGCCGCTTCCACGGAGAAGACAAGTATACCACTAAGGAAAGTGAAAGATTGGTAAGACTGCCGTTGTATTATGGTTTGGAGCCTGAAAAAACGGATTATATTATTGAGAAAGTAAAAGAATTCTACAAGTAAAAGAGAAGGGAGAGGAGCTGCTCAATGAAAAAGTATATGCAAAAGCATTGGTTTGAATATGTATATTCAGCATTGTTAACATGCATTGCCGCAGTAGGCATCTCCCTAATGTTTGGCTATATTCTGGAGACAAACGATGACGCGTTTTTGCGCAGTATTGTAAGCGGTAACTATACGGGTGAACCGGAAGCTCATCTGATTTATATTATGTATCCGCTGGGTTTTATTTTAAAAAGCTTATATTCGATACTTCCAAAAGTATACTGGTATGATTTTTATATGATCGGGATGCACTATATATGTATCTTTATGTTATTGGTAAGAGTCGGAGAACAGTTTCAGATCAGAAGCAATAAGTTTCTTGGAATTACAGCATCTTTTATTGGTTTGATGTTACTGGATTTGCCCTATATTGTCATGCATCAATACACTGTATTGGCGGGGGTAATGATGTCTGTGGCAGTTTTTTGGATGGCAACCGCTAAAGAGACCGGCAACGGGAAATATTGGTACGACAGAGTTGTTATAATTGTATTTTCGATACTTTGTTTGTGGACGCGAAAGCAGGTGTTTTTGCTTGCAGTCCCTCTGTTAGCACTCATTACTATTGTAAGGATAATTAAAATCAGAAAAGATAAAAAAGCTATCAAAAATAAATTGCTATTTGGAGCGATCTTTTCAATTGTTGTATTAGGTTCTTTTGTGACAGATAAGGTTGCATATAGTGATTCTGAATGGAAGGATTTTCTTGTGTATAATGAAGCAAGAACGGATCTCTATGACTTCTATGGTGTGCCGTCTTTTGACTATTATCAGGATAGGTATGAGAAACTGGGACTGGATTATGGCGATTGGATTGTAATGCAAAATTATAATACAAAGCTGGCGTCGGATTTGTCGTTAGATAATGTTGTGGAATTGGCAGATTTGTCAGAGCAAAAGTGGGTAGAAGGATTTCAATACACCAATATGCTCCATAAAATGATCTACATTGTTGTAAACAATATGTATACAAATCCGGTACAACCCATCGGTTTGTTATTAACGGTTTTGTATGTGCTTGCCTTGATTAATTGCTATAAAAAAGACAAGAGAATCAGCTTTTTATCAGTTTGCGCAATGTTGCTTTTTGAAGCGGCAGTTGTGGGATATTTTGTATGGCAAGGAAGATTTTTAGAGAGAATATCATATGGTTTTTATTTAATGCAAACAGTTTATCTGTTTGGGATTCTTCTATATGATATTAAAGAAGTAAAAATTTTCACAAAGAAAAATGTCTTCTGGTGTGTTGTTGGTAGTGCATTAGTTGTACTGTTTTGTGGTACTGTGGGATTGCAACGTGTGCGTACAACATTAGATAATCAGGCATATATCGAGCAGAACTGTTCGGCATGGGAAACGTTAAATCAGTATTTCAGAGAATACAATGAAGTGAGCTATTGCATTGATACTACTTCGTTTGCATATTTTACGGATTGGATGTTTTGTGATGAGATGACTGAGACGAATAATGTGATTCGCTTGGGTACATGGACAATGTATAGTCCTTTGGATAAGAAACACGATGGGGAGAATGATTTGCTTTCGTTGCTTGAAAGCGGACAGTGTTATTACGTGCAGGATACACGTAAAGGACAGGACTGGATACATAGCTTTTGGGAAAGTAAGGGCTATGATATTGAAATAGAAGTGGTTGATACAATTACAATACACAATGGTTGTGTATTTGAAATTATTGATATGTCAAATATAAAAAAGGTGAAAAAGTGAAAAAGGTTATTGAAAACGACAAACTGTATCTTCGGAAGATGGAGTATTCAGACACGGATTATATTGTAAAGTGGAGAAATTCGGATTTTGTCAGAACGCATTTTATCTATCAGGAATTGTTTACAAAAGAGTCTCATGAAAACTGGATTCGCACTATGATAGAAACCGGTAAAGCAGATCAGTTGATTATCTGCATTAAAGGCGAAAACGGACAAATTGATATTCCGGTTGGAAGCGTCTATATCAGAGATATTGACAATACGCATAATAAGGCCGAGTACGGGATATTTATCGGAGAAGAGAGCGCACGAGGAAAAGGTATCGGAAGCCAGACAGCAGCGCTTATGATAAAATACTGTTTTGAACAGTTGAAATTACATCGCTTGTTTTTACGTGTTTTTGCAGACAACAAACAGGCAATTCGAAGTTATGAAAAAGCCGGCTTTGTACAGGAAGCATATTTAAAAGATGATGTCAGGATTCAAGGACAGTATAAGGATATTGTTTTAATGGGAATATTAAACCCGGAGGATTAAAAATGAATTTAGTAAGTTTTGTCATTCCTTGTTATCGTTCGGAAAAAACACTTCCGGCAGTGATTGAGGAAATTAACAATAAGATGAATAGTATGGCATCATATTGCTATGAAATCATCCTGGTGAATGATTCATCACCGGATAATACAATTGATACCATTCGTAATTTATGCAGAAAGTATGATAATATTACCGGCATTGATTTGGCTAAGAATTTTGGGCAGCATGCAGCTTTGATGGCCGGAATGCGTCAGGCAAAAGGTGATATTGTGGTTTGCCTGGATGACGATGGACAAACCCCTGCGGATGAAGTTGATAAACTGCTTAATAAGCTGAATGAAGGATTTGATGTGGTTTATGCAAGTTACGGAAAGAAGAAGCATAGTTTGTTCCGCAATTTCGGAAGTAAAGTAAATGAATTAATGACAAGAGTGATGCTGGGAAAACCGAAAGAGCTATATATTTCCAGCTATTTTGCAGCAAAACGTTTTGTTGTGGATGATATGCTTCGATATGAGCATTCGTATGCTTATGTAATTGGGTTGGTTTTGCGCGCAACAAAAAATATAACCAATGTGGAAGTAAAACACCGTTCCAGAACAGAAGGAGCTTCTGGATATACCCTTAAGAAATTATTGGGCCTTTGGTTTAATGGATTTACGGCATTTTCAATTAAGCCTTTGCGTATTGCAACAATTATTGGTGTATTGTGTGCAGGTGGCGGTTTTTCATACGGAATCTATACCATTGTTAAAAGATTGTTATTACCGGATATTCAGGCAGGTTTTTCGGCTTTGATGTCTATGCTGGTTTTTATGGGCGGAATGATTATGTTGATGCTTGGTATGATTGGAGAGTATATCGGAAGAATTTATATCAGCATGAACAACTCGCCGCAGTATGTCATTCGTGAAATTATTAAAGAAGAAACGGATAAATAGTAAATGAGTAGTGATAAAAGTGCAAGAAAATCGAATAAAGCAGATTGCGTAGCTTTGATTGTTTGGGGGCTGTTACTGACGATATATGGAATGGCTTGTATCTATTTGTATTATAATCAGACGCAGTTTGTTGAAGGCGGGAAATTTGAGTCAGACCTTGCGGCGCACATTCGTATGGCATTAGACGGGTGGGGCTATAGCCTGACAGCGGTGGTTTATCGTTTTTTCTTTTTGCTGCCGGCTTCTGAGTGGTTGGTTGCCGTATTTTTATCGTTGTTTACGATTGGAGCAATTGTGTTAACGGCATACGCATTACGTCCGTATCTTGAGTCCAAAATTCTTCGGATATCAGTAGCTACACTGACCGGTTTGGCAATGCCTTTTTATATTTCGGCAATTCAGGCTTCCAGATATATCGGCTATCAATCGCCGTCTATTTGGCATAATTCAACCTATATTGTAATGAAGGTATTTGCAACGGCAGCATTATTTCTTTGTTTTTATATTGCAAAGCGTTATGATGAGAAACTGAACTGGAGATATTGTGTGTTGTTTGCTGTCTTATTAGCATTAACAACTGCAACCAAGACCAGTTTTGTTGCTGTATTTGCTCCGGCTGCGCTTCTTATGCTGATTGCGGACGGTTTAACCGGCGTATCGGTGAAAAAGCTTCTTTTAGTGGCGACAACCATTATACCTACTGTTTTTGTTGTTTTGTTCCAGGAAGCAGTATTGTTTGGAGAAGATACGGGAAACAAGATAGTGATAGAGTTTGGATATACGGTTTTTTTTCGTGCGGAAAAGCCTCAGTATACAATGATTTTATCGGCTCTTTTTCCGGTACTTATTTTCTTGGTTAATTTTATTGGTGTGTTTAAGGATACATGGCAGGATTTTAAACAAAAAAGAAAGGGATTGACGCACCGGGAGTTTTTGGTATCCTGGGGAATGTGGTTTTTTGGAGCGTTGGAGCTGCTTTTCCTGAAAGAAACCGGGACGCGCCTGAAAGATGCAAATTTTGCATGGGGATATAATTATTGCTTATTTATTTTGTTTGTGGTCAGTTGTGTATATTTGCTTCGCAATCTAAAAAGTGAAACATTTTTGTGCGGCAATAAAGTGGCAAAAACAATTTATGCTGTCGTAATGTGCGGTATTTTGGGATATCATGTATATTGCGGTATATATTTCTTTTTATGTTTGTTGGAAGGGACGACCTATTTTATGTAGTCCGGGAGCGGTAAATGGAAAATAAAAAAGTTAGAAATAAGTTTAAAGTTGAATATTTAATATTTGGAATGATTGCGCTTGTATCGGCAGGGCTTATTTTTGCAACATCTGAAATCGGTAAGAAGAAGTATTATCCGGACAATGATGAAAGAGTTCAGGTGGTTTTCTTAGGTGATAGCAATATTGCCTATGATTTTGAAGATAAAAGTATTCCGCAACGGTTTGCAGAACGCACCGGCTACAATGTCTATAACTGTGCTATCGGCGGTACTGCAGCTGCAAAAACGAATACAGCAAACTATTTTGAGGAAAGCTTTGATTTATTATGTCTATATAATTTGACTAAGATTATGGAAGCAGAAGACCATCAACCTTTATTGGATTTTTTTAATGAAGCCACACTGAATGAACAACAGGCAACCGGTAAAATTCATATGCTGACCAATATTGATTATGAAGAGATAGACTATATTGTTATTTCTTATGGACTAAATGATTATACAACCGGTAGAAAAGTATACGGAAAAGATGATTATGATGTGACATCTTATGCAGGAGCATTGCGTGATTCTATTGAGAGATTGCAAAAGCTGTGTCCGAACGCCTGCATCATTGTATCGTCTATTACATACTGCGTTTTTTATGAGAACGGCGAGGTTGTAGAAGACGGTTACGATCGAAGTTGGGGCGGTGGGTATATCAATGAATATAGGGATGCGGCCGAAATGGTAGCTTCTGAGTATGACAATGTATTGTTTATGGATAATTTGGAATTACTTGGCATCGACAGAAGCAATTATGAAGAATACATTCGTGATGACTTGCATTTGAATGTGGCCGGACAGGAAAAATTCGTTGATTGTTTGATTGAAGTAATGGAAGAATATGAGAATGGCAAAGATGAACAATAAAGTAAAGAAGTGGTTTCGTTTAAGCATTATGGCCATTTGTACCGGTATTGGAATGGTACAGTTGATTTATGCTATAATTTGGGCTTTTCAAAACGGAAATAATGTACAGGATTTTTTCGACAGTTCAATATATTTAAGCGGAGCATTAAAAATGAAAAGTGACGGATGGCGCTTGTTGGGATATTCGTGCTTTTTGTTTCCCTTTAGAATGTTAGAGGGTGTTTTAAAAGAAAACTATGTAATACCGGTATATTGCGTGCAGGCAGTGATTAGTTTGTTATGTTATGCTAAGGGATGTAAAACCATTGCAGAAGTGTTACTGAAAAAAAGTGTATCTTTTAAGTGTATGCTGATTCCGGCAGGGTATATTTTAACACTTCCCATTGTTTGGCAGATGCAGTTTGCTGTTTTGCCGGATGCACTATGTGTAGCGTTGGTTGTTCTTTTGTTTTCACTGATTACGGAGTGGGTATTTAAGAATGATGGTTTGAATTGGAAAAAGGCAGTGTCAGTGGTGGCAGTTTTGCTGGTATTGGGACTGGTGGAGCGACATTACTTTTATGCAGCGTTGTGTATGAGTTTCTTCGGTATGCTATTATGTGCAATTCGCTTTTTTATAAAAAAATATCGTACAAAAAAGATGATTCCGATAATAGTGTTGTTATTGGTGTGTCTCATTGTTACACCTATTGTGACAACGGCAATTAATTCGGCTGTACCTAAGCGTGGAACATACGTATCCTATTCTCTTGCAACCGATTTGTGGAAGCGTTTTGTATACCCTAATCTTGAAGAAAATTATCCTCATTATACGGAGAGAATAGTATCGATTATTCCTTTTTATGTGGCGGAAACCTGTGATGGGCATTATGAGTACTATATGAATAGTATAGGGCCTATGCTTGAAAATTTTAATCCGGAAGAAGCAGAATCCATTTCGTTTGAGTTGGCCAGAATCGGTTATGCTTTACACAAAAAGGATATGTATCGAAGTGCTGTAAAAGAAGGAATTATGTATATATTTATGCCGTTTTCCATGGAAAAATATATGTATAGTAACGGAGATTCGCTGTACGGACATAATATTGTCAAAATGTATGAAAAAAGTCCGAAGCTTACGAATGATTATATGCATGTGGCAATGAACGGATTTGCGGTTGTATCTGCGTTGGGAATTATAATGTATATTGCAGAAGCACTTTGTAGAAAAACATTTACCAAAAGATATATCGGAACGCTGTTTTACTGTTTGATGCATATTGGGTGTGTAACGGCTCCTGTTATGTTATTTGCAATCAGTAAGTTTGATTACAGAATTGGATTGTTTTCTGTATTTATGTGGGGAGCGGTTTCATTAATTAGCATCGTGATCGATGACAAAAACAAAGTAGAAGAGTTAACAGAAGGCGGTAACTGTGAAAAGTAAAAGAACAATTTCGGGAAAAAAGTGGACTAGAATAGGTGCTATTTTTGTGTTGGATATTGTTTCCATTATTGTAGTGTCTTTTCTGTCAATTATTATTCGTTTTGATTTTTATATAAATGATGTACCGAGCAAGTATTATAATAATATCGGCAAGGTGTTACTTTTTAATATTATTGTAACCCTGCTGATTTATTGGCTGTGGAGATTATATAAAAGTGTATGGCGTTATGCAAGCGCAACGGAACTGATCAATATAGGTGGTGCAGTTTTTACAACTTTTGTGGTGCAAGTAGTTGGGTATAATGTTTTTTCGGTGGATTTACCGAGATCTTATCCACTTTTCTATGCTTTCTTTCTTTTTGTTTCTTTGGTAGGAATTCGATTCAGCTATCGTATTCTTCGAATTGTCAAAGAGAAACAAAGAGGAATCGGTGCCGATGGTGAACGAAAACGTTGTATGATTATAGGTGCCGGTGCGGCAGGAAATGCTATGATTAAGGAGATTGAGTCAACGGCGTATTTGAGTATGAAGGTATGCTGTGTAATTGATGATAATCCGGGATGCTGGGAAAAGAGACTCAGAGGTGTGCCCATTGTGGGCGGAAGAGAAAGCATTCTAAAGGCCGTAGAGAAATACAATATTGACGAGATTATCATTGCGATTCCGTCTGCAAAACCTTCGCAATTAAAGGGAATTATTGAAATTTGCAAGGAGACTGGTTGTAAAATACGTACATTGCCGGCAATTTATCAGTTGATTAACGGAGAAGTCAATGTTTCGAAGTTAAGAGAAATTGAAATTGAAGATTTGTTGGGAAGAGAACCCGTAAATGTTAATTTAGATGAAATTATGGATTACGTCAGCGGAAAAAGAATTATGGTTACCGGAGGCGGCGGTTCCATTGGGAGCGAGTTGGCAAGGCAGATTGCTTCTCATAATCCGGAATGTCTTATTATTGTAGATATATATGAAAATAATGCTTATGATATTCAACAGGAGTTAAAGGAGAAATATCCAAATCTTAATTTGCAGGTGTTGATTGCATCTGTGCGCAATACAGCCCGCATGAATTCAATTTTCGAAAAATATCGTCCTCAATTGGTTTATCATGCAGCGGCGCATAAGCATGTTCCTTTGATGGAAGACAGCCCGAATGAAGCAATTAAGAATAATGTTTTCGGCACATATAAAATTGCTGTGGCAGCGGACAAGTACGGTGTTGAAAAATTTGTTATGATATCAACGGATAAGGCAGTAAATCCGACAAATATTATGGGAGCATCCAAACGTATTTGTGAAATGATTGTTCAGTCGATGAACCGGAAGTCAAAGACCGAGTTTGTGGCTGTAAGATTCGGAAATGTTTTGGGAAGTAACGGAAGTGTTATTCCGTTATTCAAGAAACAAATTGCCAATGGCGGACCGGTAACCGTTACCCATCCTGATATTATCCGCTATTTTATGACAATACCGGAAGCGGTTTCTCTTGTTTTGCAAGCCGGTGCATATGCAAAAGGCGGAGAGATTTTTGTGCTTGATATGGGTGAGCCGGTTAAAATTTTGGACTTGGCCAAAAACTTAATTCAATTGTCAGGTTACAAAGTAGGAGAAGATATTGAGATTGTGTTTACCGGATTAAGACCGGGAGAAAAGATGTATGAAGAACTCCTTATGAATGAGGAGGGGCTACAGGAAACTGAGAATAAGATGATTCATATCGGAAAACCTATTGTTTTTGATGAAGCAGAATTTGAACAAACATTGATTCGTTTAAAAAAAGCAGCAGAAGCAGAAGCGGAAGATATCAGGGATATTGTAATGGAACTGGTATCTACATACCATCCGAATGATGAAAGATAAAGGAAGTATCAGATATGACAAAGCAGAGAATTTATTTATCATCCCCCACTATGCATACGGAAGAATTAAAATATATACAAGAGGCTTTTGATACTAATTGGGTGGCACCGTTGGGAAAGAACGTCGACGAATTTGAAGCAGAAATGGCATCTTATACAAAGTGCGGATTTGCAGCTGCGCTGTCGGCGGGAACAGCAGCAATACATTTGGCGTTAAAGCTGGCCGGTGTTAAGCAGGGAGATTATGTATTTTGTTCGGATTTGACGTTTGCTGCTACCTGTAATCCGATTTGTTACGAAAAAGCAGTTCCTGTATTTATTGATGCGGAGCCGGATACATGGAATATGTCACCCCAGGCATTGGAGCGGGCATTTGCAAAATATCCGGAAACCAAAGTAGTGTTGGTGGCTAATTTGTATGGTACACCTGCGAAGTTGGATGAGATTCGTAGAATATGTGAGAAAAATGGCGCAATATTGATTGAAGATGCCGCCGAATCTTTGGGAGCAACTTACAAGGGGAAACAAACCGGAACATTTGGTGAGTTCGGTATTTATTCTTTTAACGGAAATAAAATAATAACAACCTCCGGCGGCGGAATGCTTGTATCTCAGGATGAAGAAATGATAAAAAAAGCAAGATTTTATGCAACGCAAGCCAGAGAACCGAAACGCCATTATGAGCATAAAGAAGTTGGATACAATTATCGTATGTCAAATGTTGTTGCAGGTATAGGCCGTGGCCAGCTGTTACATTTGGATGAGCATATCGCACTAAAAAAACATATTTATGAGACTTATAAAGAGGCGTTTGCAAACATCAATTGTGTTCGTATGAATCCGATAGGGGATTGTGAGTCGCAACCAAATTATTGGTTATCATGTTTGTACATTGAAGAGGGAAAGCGTTGTAATCCTTTGGATATTATGTTGGCACTGGAGAAAGAAAATATAGAATCCAGACCGATATGGAAGCCGATGCATATGCAGCCGGTTTTTAAAGAATGTGATTTCTTTGCACATGAAGAAGGCTGTATATCGGTTGGAGAAGACGTGTTTAAAAAAGGTGTTTGTCTGCCTAGCGATATTAAAATGACCGCGGAAGAACAAAATCGTGTTATAGAAATTATAAAAAGCGTACTGTAGGAATCTTTTTAATGAAACAAATTACAGCAAAAACATATTCATACAAAAGAATAGTACAAGTTATGTTGTTTGCATTGTTGCCAATTATTGATGTGGTAAGAAATGCGGGGAATGGCTGGCAGATGATGGTAGCATCACAAACAACCGGTTTGGTTTTGGCCGGTGTTATTGTGTTGCACTACGGAGTGAAGAAATTTTTAAAATGGTATAATTTACTTTGGCTTGCTGTAGCAGGTATTGCAATATGGTCGATGCAGTATTGGTTTTATGAAGAGGCAATTAAGTACTATTATGTATACGAGATGCGGATGGCATTTGTTCATTTTGCTTTCTTTGGAATGATTGTTACGCATTTAATTATGGATTACAAGTCAAGAGGGGTACGCCAAAAGGAACTTCGGCCAAAGAATATATGGCTTATAGGTTTGTGGTTTTTATATATTCTGATGGCTACTATTATGAAAGATAATACCTATCGTCCGGAGTTTGATTTATTGTATTTTGGTATTCTTTATCTGGTTCCATTTGAAAAAGAAGAATTGCAGCAGATATTGAGAGATCTTATTAATGGTATTCTTATCGGTTTTAGTGCTGTGCAAGGGGTTGCATTTTTCTTTCGTCATTATGTAGATAAACTAAATCGATATAGCGGAATGTATTATAATTGCAATATGTTTGATTTAATGTGTCTGGTAGTTATGGTTGCCGTTTTGATAAAAATTACGGAAGCAAGAAAAAACAAAACGGCAAAACATTGGACTTATTGGTTTTGGGTAATGTATTATGGAGTTGTTTTTTCGTTGTTGATTTTATCTGTCGGACGAATCAGCATCATTTTGGCGATAGGCGGAACTTTTGTATATTTAGTATTGGATAAATGGAAGGAAGAGAAGAAAATTCTTCGGTTTATGGCAAGCAGTGGAACATTGTTTTTAGCTACATGTATTGCATTACCTTTGACGTTTGCAGGTGTTTCGTACTTGCCACGAATTATAAACAGACCTATTATTTATCATGATGAGTATTTGAAGATTGGTGATGTGACGGATAAGGAAAACTATATTTCCTTTGGAGAACTTATGGAAGGTACTCTTGGTCGTTTCCGAAAAATATGGTCGGATTCTCCGCAAATTCAAGACGCGAAGGGCACTGAAGGTGAGTTGGCAGAAATTAAAGATAAGGAAGAAAAAGTACCTTTGGATCCGGAATGGGAAACCAGGACATATTATTTGGATGAGAATGGATATAATGCTATTGAACTCCGATTGGCGATTGGCAGAACTTATATTGATCGATTAAATTTATGGGGACATACTATAGATGAATGGCTTATGTGGGTAACTCCATATACGCAATTTGCACATGCGCACAATATTATTATTATGCAGATGTATGTATACGGAATTATAACCGGAATACTATTTTTAGTATGGATAGTGGGATATGCTATCGCAGCTTTTAGGTATTGGCGGCAGAATGTTAGGACGGATTATGCACTCTTTCCGTTGATGATTGTGACTTTAGTTTTGACATTTGGTATGGTTGAAATATGCTGGATGTCAGGCCAGATTACGTGGATTTTATTGATGTTATTGCAGAAGTGTCTGCAGATGCGTGCAGATGATAAAGAAGAAAAGCAATGTTTGGAGTAAGCGTGTGAAAAATATAGGCAAAAGTATTTTAAAAATAACGGGTACTTTTTTAGCCGGAGTTCTTTTAGGAACTGCGCTTATTGTGTTGTCTTTTTGCTTGCCGGAAGAACCCATGGCAAATCATTTGAGAGAGTCGATACCGACGTTGACATCTTATATCGGAAGTTCGGAAATGATTGTGGGATATCAGTCTTCTTTTGACGGAACATTTACCGATTGTTTAATGCTTCAGAATGCTGTTTATGACCGAGAACATCCCTTGTTAGAAAAAGCAATGGGAATCTACAGGAACGGCTGGGAGAATGATCAGTGGTATCCAAGGGAAACATTGGTGGAGTATTTAAAGGGAGAGGTAACGGAAGAGTATAGTTATGCAAGATACTGGCATGGGTATTTGGTATTTCTTAAACCGCTGTTGCTACTTTTTAATTTGGAAGAAATTTATTTTCTGAATCAGATTTTTCAGTCATTATTATTGATAGCAGTGATAGTAGGAATGGTAAAACGGCATAAGGAAAAGTATGCTATTTGTTATGGACTGGCATTTGTATTTTTGGTGCCTGTTGTTATGCCTATGTCATTATCATTATCATTGTGCTTTTATATGTATCTCATCACTAATTTAGTTCAATTAAGGTATCATGACAGGTGGAAAGAGAAGAAGCAGTATGTTTATGTTTTTTTGATTGTTGGTATGATAACGTCGTATATTGATTTTTTGACTTATCCTATTGTTACGTTAGGGATGCCGCTTGTAATGTACTTTGTGTTAGAAGAAGAAACCTGGAAACAAAGTATTAAAAAAACTGCTGGATATTCGATTGCGTGGGGAGTAGGATATATCGGCATGTGGATGTCTAAGTGGATATTAGCAAGTATTATTTTAAAAGAAAATATTTTATTGGATGCCGGAAATACGCTTGCACAGCGAACAGACGCAATCACATATGATTCGCGCATATTGTCTTTTTTAAGCGTATTATGGTATAATATGAAAATGTATAAGGCTATGCCCTATATTTTGATTGTTGTCGCATTGGTAGTGACAGTAGCGGTTTTGATAATAAAATATCCGACGGGGTTAAAGTTTAAGGAAATACTTATCAAGTGTATTCCTTTTATGATTATTGCATGTATGCCTTTTGCGTGGTATGGGGTAGCGTTAAATCATTCGGGAGAACATTATATGTTTACTTTTCGAGCTCTTATTGTTACCGTGTTTGCCGGAAGTTGTATGCTGATGCAACTGTTTAACTGTAAAAAGGGAGAGGATGAGGGAACTCGCCTTTCGGAGAAAGGATAATTATATGGATAAAATTGCGGTATTAATTCCGTGTTATAATGAAGCTAAAACAATTGAAAAAGTAGTGAAAGATGCCAGAAATGCTTTGCCTGAAGCTGTGATTTATGTATATGATAATAACTCTACAGATAAAACTGCAGAGATTGCAGCAAATGCAGGAGCGGTTGTAAGGCATGAATATCAACAGGGAAAAGGTAATGTAATCAGAACAATGTTTCGTGAAATTGATGCACGTTGCTACATTATGATTGATGGAGATGATACGTATCCCCTGGAGTTTGCAAGACAAATGGCTGATGCTGTGTTAGAGCGTAATGTTGACATGGTAATTGGAGACAGATTGTCGTCTACTTATTTTCAGGAAAATAAGCGCCCGTTCCATAACGTAGGGAATGCAATGGTTAGAGCGGGAATTAATAATTTGTTCGGATGTAAAATTAAAGATATTATGACCGGATACAGAGCCTTTGGATATGGGTTTGTTAAAACTTTCCCGGTATTGTCTAAGGGGTTTGAAATTGAAACAGAAATGACAATTCATGCTGTTTCAAACAATATGGCTATTGAAAATGTGGTTGTAGAGTATAGAGATCGTCCGGAAGGCAGTGAGTCTAAATTAAACACATACTCTGATGGAATCAAGGTATTGTTTACTATGGTTAAGTTGTATAAAAATTACAAACCTTTTCGTTTTTTTACCTTATTGGCAGTGATTTTAACACTTATAGCAATTGGATTTATGGTTCCGGTTGTTATTGATTATCTGAATACAGGTCTGGTTGAACGATTTCCGACCTTAATTGTATGTTGTTTTGTTCAGTTGGCTGCAATACAGTCGTTCTTTTCCGGAATGATTCTTTCGGATATGACAATTAAGAACAGGCGAGATTTTGAATTTAGAAGAAATTTAATTCAGAAAGATTTAAATAGAGATATCAAATAAAAAAAGCGAGTTAAACTCGCTTTTTTATTAATTGCCCAATCGAACATTTATGAATTCGGAAATACGATTTGCAATCATTTCACGACCTGTATTATTGGGAGTAATTCCGTCTTCGAGTAAATATTGATCTGCGGTTTGCTCATTAATATTTATGCCATAGAAATTGTCTAAATAAGATACACTGTAATTTTGAGTCTGTACCTGAAGTGGTGTTAAACAGGTGGGTAAATTTCCAAATCCCATGTCTGCAATATCACAGCCCTGTCTTGTACCATCTTCTTTTGTAGCATAACAGAAGGTGGGGGTTATAAACATATGTTGCATATAGGGATAGTTAATAGGATATCGTTCGTAAGAGCCGGTAAAACTACCTTCCATAGAACTTATATCAAACATGTTAAAAGGATTGTGTCCGGGATGATGTGCTAAATAATCATGCCCATCATAATAAATCAATAACAAATCGATTTGATCATAGTCTATGGATTTGAGAAGCTCCAGGACTTCAGCATAATGTTCGCGGTCGCAATCCTCCGGTAATGTTTCCAGAGCTTTTTCCTGTAAATCCCATTTGCCGGTTTGTATACTGTCTGAAATCCAGAAAAAGCAAAACGCATCCCTGGGACTGTCTTTGACCTCTTCTAAAGAACCGGTTTCGGAGGCCATAAAAGAACCTTCTAATGCACAGTTATAAACGGTGGCTCCTGTTTGTTCTTCGATCATTTCTGCAATGTTGGTTCCACCTTTGTCGTAGGCAACCGTATCGTTTCCTAAAATCAGTATATCAAACTGACCATCATATTCATTACCCTCCAACATGGAAGGATGCATAAAAAAGACGAAATCTTCGGTCTCGGTATCAACATTTACATTTTCATCTATAATAAATTCCCGGCCGCGATTCCAGCGCATAAGTTGGATAAAACCAATGAGAATAATAATTATAATCACAATGGGTAGTCCTATGTGAAAGATGCGGGAATAGTTCAGTTTCCTTTTGGGGGCTGTTTTTTTATTGTCATCCATATTCATACCTCTTTTTCTTAAATTATGAATCATATGTAGAAATAATACTCTGACACAGAGATTATTCTACTATTGTTTCAAATAAATGTCCAGTCATTCGTTTTGTATGACTGTATTATTAAGTTCTGCGTTCGGAATGTGCTATAGAAGATTTGATACAGGCCTGTAATATTTTTTCACGTTCGCGCAAGTTTAATTGTATGAAATAATTATACGGGATATCAAGCTCTTTAATAGTGTGGTCACATGCCGGGCATATCACCCTATGACCGCTTAATATATGCAGTCTTTGGCAATTAGAACAAAAATGAAGATACAACATAAGATTAAACTCCTTTTCGGATATATTTTCTCTCATTGGTATCTTCAATCATTGTATACGTATTATTCTTTTGTTTTTTGATTAAGGATATTATGACATTTTTTTGATTTTTCGTCAATTAAAAATTATCTTATGTTGAGCCACTCCAACTTCTTCGAAAGTCGGATGGAGAAATGCCCTCTACTTTTTTAAATAACCGTGCAAAGTAATTTGCATCATCAGTTCCGCATTCGTATGCAATTTCTTCTATCGAAAGTGCTGAAAAGCGAAGGAGGTGCTTAGCGTGTGTGATACGTACTTGCTGTAAATAGGAAATGACCGTGGAACCGTAACATTGTTTAAATCGTCGGGAAAGATAGTATTTATCAATATAAAAAAGTTTGGATAGCTCGTCTAAACTTATTTTTTTTTGGAAATTTTCATCCAAATATGACTTGATATTTTTAATTGTATTAGTTTTTTCGGCCGGAACATCAATGGTAGAATGATTACAGTCCATTACAATTTGCGCTAACAAACCTGTGATTTTTTCGCAGATTAACATATCTCTGACAGCTTCTTTGTTTAAAGTAATATTCTGTATTTCGGTTAAAAGATTTTCGTAAGGCTGTATATGTGATACCCGGAAAACGGGTGAGTTATTTTCGCTAAAAAACCGGTCATAGATTTTATTCATATTCGGACCGTCAAAATGTATCCATTGTAAGCACCATAAGTGCTCAGAAGTAGTGTGGGAATATGCTTTATTACAGTCAAGAAAAACGCAATCGCCGGCAGAAAGGGAATAACTTACGTTATCATAAGTTAACATACCTGCACCGGATTTAACACAAAAAAACAAATATGAGGCCAGTTGACTGCGCTTGCTTGTGTGAAGAGCCAATGCTTGCAGGGTGCCGATTTCCTGCGCATAAAACAGGTTGTTTTTTGCAAAGGTGGAGGGGGTATATAAAACACGATTTGATTGTACCATTTTGTCCTGTATAACAGATGTATTCATAGAAATTCCTTTCAAAATATTAATGTTTTAGCGGGTTATATAAATTATAACACAAAAGTCAATATTGTGCTAATAAAACACAAAAAAAACACTGCATAAGGATAAAAAAGAAGTGTAGAATATCCACAGTATTCAAAATAAGGTAGTATAATTGTTATTGTAAGGAGAGAAATATTTATGAAAAAAGCTTTGATTACCGGCATTACCGGACAGGATGGATCTTATCTTGCAGAGTTTCTTTTGGAAAAAGGATATGAAGTGCATGGAATTGTAAGAAGAGCATCCATATCCAATACAGGACGTATTGACCATTTGATTTCTTCGGGAAGCGTAAAACTTCACGATGGTGATTTGACGGATTCATCATCTATTATTCGAATTATTCGTATGGTTGAGCCGGATGAAATATATAATTTGGCTGCACAGTCCCATGTGCAGGTTTCTTTTGATGTTCCGGAATATTCGGGAGATGTTGATGCATTAGGTGTTTTGCGTATTTTGGAAGCTGTCAGAATTCTTGATATGACCCAAAAGACCAGAATCTACCAGGCATCTACTTCTGAATTATACGGTAAGGTGGAAGAGGTCCCTCAAAAGGAAACAACGCCGTTTCATCCTTATAGTCCTTATGCGGTGGCGAAGCAATACGGGTATTGGATTACAAAAGAATACAGAGAAGCTTATGGCATGTTTGCCGTGAACGGAATTTTGTTTAATCATGAATCTGAGAGACGCGGAGAAAACTTTGTAACTCGTAAAATTACGTTGGCAGCAGGTCGAATAGCTGAAGGAATTCAGGATCATTTAGAACTTGGAAATATGGATTCGCTTCGCGATTGGGGATATGCAAAAGATTACGTAGAATGTATGTGGATGATGTTACAACATGATAAGCCGGAAGATTTTGTAATTGCCACGGGCGTTCAGCATACGGTTAGGGATTTTACGGAAAAGGCTTTTGCGGCTAACGGAATTCAAATTCGCTGGGAAGGCGAAGGACTGGATGAGAAAGGATATGATGCCGATACCGGTAAAATGCTGGTATGCGTGAATCCTGCATGGTTCCGTCCGACGGATGTAGATAATTTATGGGGGGATCCGACAAAAGCGAAAACCGTTCTGGGTTGGAATCCGCAGAAGACGAGCTATGAAGAATTAATTCGTATTATGGCAGAACATGACAGAGCGTTGGCAAAAAGAGAAGCAGCGTTGAAGAAGAGTATATAGAAACAGATGTTGTTTCGGAGTTGGAGAATATAGAAATGATGGATAGAAGTGCGAAGATTTATGTGGCGGGACACCGAGGAATGGTAGGATCCGCCATTGTCAGAGAGTTAATCAGACAAGGATACACCAATATTGTCACAAGAACTCATGCAGAATTGGATTTGTGCCGTCAGGAACAGGTGGAAGCCTTTTTTGAGGCAGAAAAGCCGGAGTATGTTTTTCTGGCAGCTGCCAAAGTCGGGGGGATTGTTGCAAATCAAAGCGCCCTGGCAGATTTTATGTATGAGAATATGATACTGGAAATGAACGTTATTCATTCTGCGTGGAAAAATAACTGTAAAAAATTGGAATTTCTCGGTTCATCCTGTATATATCCCAGAATGGCGCCTCAGCCAATGAAGGAAGAATGCCTTCTGACATCGGAGCTGGAAAAAACAAACGAAGCTTATGCATTGGCAAAAATTTCAGGCTTGAAGTATTGTGAATTTCTGAACAAACAATACGGAACGGATTATATTTCTGTTATGCCTACAAATTTATATGGACCTAATGATAATTATCATCCGACCCACAGTCATGTATTGCCTGCGTTGATTCGTCGTTTTCATGAAGCGAAAGAGGCGGGATTGCCTTTTGTGACATGCTGGGGCGACGGAAGTCCGTTAAGAGAATTTTTATATGTGGATGATTTGGCCAACTTATGTGTGTTTTTGATGAATCATTACAGCGGGGATGAGACTGTTAATGCCGGAACCGGAAAGGAATTATCGATTAAAGAATTGACGGAACTTGTGGCAAAAACAGTAGGATATGAAGGTGAAATACGTTGGGATACCGATAAACCAAACGGAACACCAAGAAAGCTTTTGGATGTGTCTAAGGCAAAGGAATTAGGGTGGACCTATAAAACTGAGTTGGAAGAAGGTATAAAACTGGCTTATGAGGATTTTCTTAATAATCCGATGCGAGCAGAACGTTAAAAACGGAGGATTTTATGAATATTGTGTTATTGTCCGGCGGTTCCGGAAAAAGACTTTGGCCTTTATCAAATGATATCCGTTCAAAGCAGTTTATTAAAATATTTAAAGGGGCGGACGGTGAATATGAGTCTATGTTACAACGTGTTTACCGGCAGATTAAGAAATGTGACTCGGATGCTACGATAACAATTGCCACATCTAAAAACCAGGTTTCTGCAATTCATAATCAATTGGGGGATGGGGTAGGAATTTCATTAGAACCTTGTCGCAGAGACACTTTTCCTGCCATTGCATTGGCAACTGCCTACCTGCATGATGTAAAGCATATACCTGAAGATGAAGCAATTGTGGTTTGCCCGGTGGATCCTTATGTGGACCAAACATATTTTGAAGCAATTAAAGAACTTGGGAAATTGGCGGAACAGAATGCAGCCAATCTTGTTTTGATGGGGATTGAACCGACATATCCCAGTGAAAAATACGGATATATTATTCCGGAAAGCAAGGAAAAAGTAAGCAGTGTAAAGACTTTTAAGGAGAAACCGGATATTCAGGCGGCTCGTGACTATATTGCCAAAGGGGCATTATGGAATGGCGGAGTGTTTGCATATAAAATAAAATATGTATTAGACAGAGCGCATGAATTAATTGATTTTACGGATTATTATGATTTGTTTGATAAATATGAATCATTAACCAAAATCAGTTTTGACTATGCTGTGGTAGAAAAAGAGCAAAGTATTGCTGTGATGCGTTATGCCGGAGAGTGGAAGGATTTGGGTACATGGAATACCTTAACGGAAGCTATGGAGGAAACGGTAATCGGCAAGGGTGTTTTGAATGATTCTTGCGAAAATGTACACATCATTAATGAATTGGATGTGCCGCTTTTGTGTATGGGGTTAAAAGACATTGTGGTATCAGCGAGCCCTGACGGAATTCTGGTTTCGGACAAGGCGCAGTCAAGTTATATTAAACCCTATGTGGATAACATTGAAAGCAGAATTATGTACGCAGAAAAGTCCTGGGGAAGTTATCGCGTTGTGGATGTGGAAGAAAACAGTATGACGATTAAGGTAACATTAAAAGCGGGTCACCAAATGAATTATCACAGTCACGAATATCGTGATGAAATGTGGACAATTATTTCGGGAGAAGGTGTGACTGTTGTAGACGGAATGGAGCAGAAAGTCAGTGCCGGGGATGTGATCACTATGCAGGCGGGCTGTAAACATACAATAAAAGCAATTACAGAGCTTAAGGTGATTGAAGTGCAATTGGGCAGGGAGATTTCTGTAAATGATAAAAAGAAACATAGCCTGGAATAGTGATAAGAGTGATTATGAAAGAAGAAATGAAATATAATATGCAACCTTTTTTGCTTAAGCCGGCTTGTAAAGACTACTTGTGGGGTGGTGACCGTCTGGAAAAGGAGTACGGAAAAGACTATGGAATAAAACCGTTGGCGGAAACATGGGAATGTTCCGTACACCCGGATGGTATTAGCTTGATTGACAGCGGTAGTTTAAAAGGAATGCCGTTGAGTGAAGTAATAAAAAGATATCCGGAGATGCTCGGTACACACCCGGTCCGTATCGGAAAGCCTGGGGAATTGCCTGTTTTGATAAAACTGATTGATGCAGGACAAAAGGCATCTGTGCAAGTTCATCCTGATGATGATTATGCACAAATGTACGAGAATGGTGAAAATGGCAAGGCAGAAATGTGGTATGTCCTGGATTCGGACCATGATGCGAAACTTGTATATGGCTTTTATGAAGATATGGATGAAGAAATGGTGAAAAAAGCTCTTGAAGAGCAAACTATCGAGAAGTATCTTCGAAAAGTTAATGTTTACAAAGATGATGTTTTTTATATTGAACCGGGAACCGTGCATGCAATCGGCGCAGGAGTATTATTGGCAGAAATACAGCAGAATTCAAATTTGACATATAGGTTGTATGATTATAATCGTACAGACCAATATGGAAAAAAACGTGATCTTCATGTAGATAAGGCTTTGAAAGTGGCAAATTTAAAGAAGAGTTCAGAACCGCGACAACCAATGAGAGTTTTAAAGTATCAGCCGGGATGCGCGACGGAATTATTGTGCAGATGCAAATATTTTCAAGTTGAGAGAATTCTGGTACGAAGCGAGGAAGATAAGGCAGCTGTTTTCCATGTAGGTGAGGAATCATTTTGCGTCCTTCTGTGTCTGGACGGATGCGGAAAAATAGAAGGCGCAGAGAAAATTGAATTGAAAAAAGGAAGAACGGCATGGATACCGGCAAACTATGGTGAGGTGAAATTGGTTGGAGAAATGCAACTTCTAAAAATAAGATGTTAATAAAGAGCTTGCGGCGCGTGTTTTTACCGCAGGCTTTTTTTATAGAGAATAATTACCAGATAATTAAAAAAGAAAACATATTGAAAGCTTTGAAGTGTCATGTTATAATGTTACGCAAATGTTACAATGTTGATAAAGTGGCTAAATTATAAAGATTGAGGATAAGAGATGATTAAAAAAGATTTAAATTTGGAAGAATTGGAATGGTCTGATGAAGAAGAATTTCAGGTAGACGAAGAATCTGTATATCGTTCTACAATTGAAACTTTGCAGGCAGAAGATGTAGATGCGGTCGATGTAGCTGCAACAAAAGTTATTCCGGTTGCAGATATTAACTCGCAGGTTAAAGAGGAAGCAGGCAACGATGCAGTGCAGGAGCTGTTGGATTTTATCGACGGACAGGATGAGAAAGCTTCGGATGTGACTGAGAATATTGAGGGTGTTGAAGAAGAGCCGGATTTGGGAGCGACAAAAGTAATCCCTGTTGTTGTACCAATGGTTGCTGATGTGGAAGATGTTACCTTGTCAGGAGAGCTTGCTGATGAATTGGGCGACTTGACTTATCATGATGAGGATGTGCCGAAAGTGCAGAAAACCAAAACTGCGCCGAAGAAACATCCCAGTCAGGCCAGAGAGCATGCTTCAGTTAAGAAAGCAAGCGGTAAGCCAAATGTCAAAACCGGAAACGGTAAAAAGATTAAGGTGCAGCATAAGAAAAAGAATGCTTTTGAAAAGTTCATTTTAAAGTTATCATGGATGGATGCGGTTATTGGTATTACCGGTGTTTTGGCAGCTGTAATTCTTGTCTTTGTGCTTGGTTTCTGGATGAACAATAACAGTAAAGTGAAGGATTTGGGCGAATTTACTACGATTGGTATGCAGTTAAGTGAAATGGATACAATCGGAAGAAACGGTATTAACCGAATTGTTTCTACCAGTGGCGGTGATGTCATTGGTGAGGCTTTTATTCCTTCCGAAGAGGGAGAAGAAGAGGCTGTCATGGTTTCGGTAAACTTCACTTCTATTGAAAAGGATTTAAAAATTAAGTTTAGCGATAAAACCAATGATAAGTTATTGACCGGTGTGGCTTTTGAATTAGAGGTTGTAACACCTTCTAACGAAACCTTAACCTGGATTGATGAAGATAAGGATGGTTTGATTTATCAGGAAGGCTTAAAGGGCGGAGCCTATATGATTACCATTAAGTCGGTTGGTGATTTTTCGTTCCCTACAGACCCTACTAAGGTAATGGTTAAAGATAAGATTTCTTATCAGGTAATTAATGTGCTTGATGAAATTAAAACGGAAGATGAAATTAATGTAGCTGTAGAAGATACACAAGATAAGGATAATATTGAAGAAGAAACACTCCTTGCGGATACTGTTAAATGGGTGCCTTCAGAGAAAAAAGTAACAGGCGGCGCCGACGGATATGCGCAGGTAGATAAAACAACGATTACAGATCCGATGACTTTGACAAGTGCATCCTTGGGCGGATACAGAAAAGTAGATAATATTTCTGAACCCGGGATTACTATTGAAACAGGACAATCAAAGACGGTTACATTAACCGGAAGCGAGGAACCTGATAAATATTCAAAGTATGAATATTCGTGGTCTGCTTCGGAAGGGCTTACAGTGTCAGGAAGCGGAAGAAATGCTACAATTACCGCAGGTAATACCGCGGGAAACGGAACCGTAACCTGTACAGTTATTAAAACAAAAGTAACAACAGAAAATCCCGGTGAGTCTTCTTCTGAAGAAACAACAGAGAATGCACCGGCGCCTGCAGCTGAAACCGTGACAGATACACATACCTTTGCTGTTGAAATTAAAGCTCCTGTGGCAACCGGATACGTAAAAGGTGTGTCATTAGATTCAACTTCACTGGAAGTGAAGCTGGGTGCTACAGCAACTTTGAAGGCAACTGTTGCCGGAGAAGGAACCGGGTATGACACCGCGGTAACGTGGAGCAGTAGCGATGAAAAAATTGCAACTGTAAAAGATGGTGTTATTACTCCTGTAGCAGCAGGTGAAGCTACAATTACAGTTACTACTGCAGGTAAAGATAAAGATGGTAAAACAGGCACATTTACAGCTACCTGTAAGGTTGTGGTAAAGGCGGCCGGCGATTTAACTCTTAAGTTAAATGCGGAGAAGGCTGAGGTTCTTGTCGGTGAGACTTATACAATTGTTCCTACTGTAGAGAACTATCAGAAGGAAAAAACCGTTAAATACACTGTAGATAAAAAAGATATTGCTACAGTTGACGACAAGGGTGTTGTAACAGGTGTAGCCAAAGGTACAGCGGTAGTTACTGTTACCACTACTGAAAATGGTAAGGATGGCAAACCGTTAACTGCTAAGGTGACAATAACGGTAAAATCCAATCCAAAGAAAGATACTAAGACGCTTTTGAAAGATGCTTCCGGTAAGCAGGTATATATCAAAGATGCTAATGGTAAGTATGTACAGGCAAAATGGGCAGATTACTATACTGCGACCGCGTTCTATATTGAGGCAGAGCCTACTTACACTTACTACGGATGGCAGACTTTAAACGGTAAGACCTATTTCTTTGATGAGAATGGTAAAAAGGTAACCGGTGAGCAGGTTATCTCCGGTGTAAAATATAATTTTGCCAGCGATGGTTCATTATCAATGAACGGCGGCGTATTGGGTATTGACGTCAGCAAGTGGCAGGGAACCATTGATTGGAATGCGGTTAAGAGCTCCGGAATTTCATTTGTAGTTATCCGTTGCGGTTACCGTGGATCTTCTACCGGTGTATTGGTAAAAGACCCTATGTTTGAAGCAAATATTAAGGGTGCGACCAAAGCGGGATTAAAAGTCGGACTTTACTTCTTCTCGCAGGCTGTAAATGAGAAAGAAGCCGTAGAAGAAGCTTCGATGGCAATTGCATTAGCAAAAGACTATAAGATTTCATACCCTATTTTCATTGATACGGAATGGACCAGCGGCGGTAGAGCAAATGGCATCAGCAAAGATACCAGAACAGCGGTATGTAAGGCATTCTGTGAAACTATTAAGAGTGCCGGATATACGCCGGGCGTATATGCTTGTAAGAGCTGGTATCAGGATTCTTTAAATGTAAGTACGTTGAACGGATATAAGATTTGGCTTGCACAGTATGCATCACAGCCTACTTATTCCGGAAGGTATGATATGTGGCAGTATACCGATAAGGGTAAAGTAAACGGTATCAGTACAAGTGTTGATATGAATATCAGCTATTTAGGATATTAAAGAAAAGGGCAGAGAGTAATCTCTGCCCTTTTTGTATGCATATAAAAATGCATCATCGGAAAGTAAGGATGATGCATTTTTTGTCATATTTTTATTTTTTATAATAAGCAATTAATTTCTTTACTGCGGTAATTACGGATTCTACGTCTTCATCTGTCATGGAATAGAAGAGGGGAATGCTTAAAATACGTTCGTAAAGAGCCTCTGCCTTAGGACATAAACCTTTATGATAACCTAGTTTTTCGTAATGAGAGTGATAGTAAACCGGGATATAGTGGACCTGGGGACAAACATTTTCGGCAACAAGCGCATTGAAAAATTCGCGTCTGGTACAGTTGAGTTTCGCCAAATCCAATTGTAAAATATATAAGTGTCTCGTTGTGTCTGATTCGGAAATTTCTTTCTGGATGATGATTTCCGGTGTGTCAGCAAACGCTTCATTATAGCGAGCTACAATTTCTTTGCGTCGTTTGGAAAAGGCCGGTAACTTGTCTAACTGGCTTGCAACTAAGGCACATTGGAAATCAGTCATACGATAATTGTATCCTAATTCCACCTGCTCATAATACCAGGGATCATCGCAGGGATTGTTCATTTCGTCCATATTACGTGTGATGCCGTGAGCGCGGAGACGTAATAACTTGCGGTATAAGTTTTCGTCATTGGTAGTGACTGCACCACCTTCACCGGAGGTGATGGTTTTAACCGGATGAAAACTGAAAGTAGTCATATCTGCTATACTTCCTACTCCTTGTCCGTTGTACTTGGTGCCGATTGAATGAGCAGCATCTTCGATTAGGGTTAAGTTGTATTCTTTGCAGATAACGCGGATTTCATCCAATTCTACTGCTTGTCCCGTAAAATCTACAGCGACTACTGCTTTGGTTGCCGGAGTAATGCATGTCCGGATGGAAGCAGGAGAAATATTATAGGTTTCGGGATTGATGTCGGCAAAAACAGGTTTTGCACCGCAATACAATGCGCAATTTGCTGATGCAGCAAATGTAATAGGTGTTGTAATGATTTCGTCACCGGGACCCAAATCAATGGCCATACAAGCGATGTGAAGCGCGGCGGTTCCGTTACTGACGGCAACAGCATATTTGGCGCCGGTTGTTTCACATAATTTGGCTTCGAATTCACTTACTTTTGGCCCACAAGTTACGTAACCGCTTCTTAATACTTCGGCAACGGCCTGAATATCGGTTTCATCAATGTATTGTCTGCCGTAAGATATTTTGGTGTCTCTGACGGGGGTTCCGCCAAGAATTGCCGGTTTGTTCATAAAACTCCGTTCTGAAGCGAATTTAATTTGTTGAATGATTTGGTTGAATGTTTGGATGCGATAATCTGTGTCGCTTCTGCACAAGAGTATCTTTCAACTTCTTAAGTATAAGTCAACTTAAGGCTTGTTTCAATCATTTTCATTGTTTTTTTGACAGTTACTATGTATAATAACTATAGTGAAAGAGGTGTAGATTATGCTTCAGATTCTTATGGCGACATTTTGGTTGTTGCTTGTTCCTTTTGGAAGCGGACTTTGGATTACATCCAAACTGCCCAAGGAGCATCAAAGTATAGGGATGATTATTTTGAACGGCTATCTGGTAACGATAGCCTTCTTTCAGTGCTTTTACTTAGGATTTCTTGTGGCAGAGAGTACATCTTTTGAGAATTTGACGTTGGTGTTTGCCATTTTTATTCTTTTATTTACAGGTGTTTCTGCGTGGTTTGGGCGTAAGATTGTAAAAGAATGTTTTGCCGGGATGAAATGCAGAGAAGCACTTGCTTTAAAGATTGTTTTTGTATTGTTTTTGGTAATACAAGTAGTGATGCGTCTTACGCAACAGGTTTTTGACGGAGATGATGCTTTTTATATTGCGACTGCAGCAAACTCTTATACCAGCGGAACTATGAATTATGTGCAACCGTACACGGGAATGGTATCTAACAATATTGATATGCGCCATGCATTTGCAGCGGCACCGACATGGCTTGCTTTTTTATCCAAGGTTACAATGATTCATCCTGCAATTATGGGGCACACTGTTCTTGCGCCTGTTTTAATTGTATTGCATTACTTGGTAATTCTTCAAATCGGAGAATTGCTTTTTAAGAATAAGAAGAATGAAAAGTATCTGTTTGCTTCTCTTGTTTCGTTGTTTAATATGTATGGGTATGTCAGTATTTATACTGCCCAGACTTTCTTTTTGACAAGAACATGGCAGGGGAAAAGTATTTTTGCTAATTTGTTCCTTCCTGTGTTACTTTTGTGCCTTTTGTGGCTGGGGGATAAAACCAAAGAGGTGAAAATAGAGAATGTATTGTATGTGGTGGCCGGTATTATTATGTTTGCCGGAAGTTCCATGACAACAATGGCAGTGGCGTTATTGCCTATGGTTTTTATGTTGGGAATTACTTTTCTGACTATTTATCGCAGGGAACCGTTGATGCTGTTAAAAGGAGTTTTGACCTGCATTCCTGTTGGTTTGGTAGGGATATTATATATGTTGTCGTAAAAACAGTAGTGGATAAGTGTTGTGGAGGCTTTGGATGAAAACTTTTAAAATAAACAATCGAGTTATAGGTGAAGGATATCCTGCGTATATCATTGCGGAAATGTCGGCAAATCATGCCGGCAGTATTGAGCGTGCCAAGGAAATCATTCGTGTGGCAAAAGAATCAGGCGCAGATTGTGTGAAGATTCAAACCTATACACCGGACACTTTGACGATTGATTGTGATAACGAATATTTTGCCATTACTGACGGGACGTGGAAGGGCGAAAACCTTTACGGTTTATACGGCAAAGCCTATACACCGTTGGAGTGGCAGGCAGAATTGTATGCAGAAGCAAAAAGAATCGGGATTGATTTTTTCTCGACGCCTTTTGATAATGCCACTGCAGATTTCTTGGAAAATATGGGGATGGAATTTTATAAAATTGCATCTTTTGAGATGATTGATTTGGATTTTCTGCGTCATGTTGCGGCTAAGCAGAAGCCGATGATTGTATCGACGGGTATGTCTACCCTAGAGGAGATGAAAGAGGCTGTTAATGCTATTTATGAGACCGGAAATCATCAGCTGGCCCTTTTAAAATGTTCCAGCGCTTATCCGGCGGTGTCGGATGAAATGAATTTAAAAACCATTCAGCATATGAAGGAAGTGTTTGATATTCCCATTGGTCTTTCGGACCATTCTATGGGGTCTCTTGGTGCTGTAACGGCGGTTGCCTTGGGTGCCTGCATCATTGAGAAACATTTTTGCCTGAGCAGGGAAATTGAGAATCCGGACGCATCGTTTTCGATGACGCCGGAAGAGTTTAAACAAATGGTGGAAGATGTTAGGGCTGTGGAACGGGCTATGGGTAAGCCTACTTACGGAATGGCCCCTTCGGAAAAAAATAATATGGTATTTCGACGATCTTTGTTTGCGGTAGCAGATATTAAAGAAGGTGAAGTTTTTACACGGGATAATATTCGCAGTATTCGTCCCGGATATGGGGTAAAACCGAAGTATCAGCAGGATTTTCTTACTATGTGCGCAGGGAGAGATATTAAGCGCGGTGAACCTCTTCAGTTTGAACAGGTTCAAAAAGGTGCGGTATTGTTCCTTACAAATAACTCTAATACGGAAGAATTTTATAAGAAATTATGCGGCTGTGAACAACGGGTATATCGCTTTACCAATAAGTTGACTTTGGATATTATAAAAGAATTAGACCCCTCTTTTGTGGTGAGTTTCAATTATAAATATATTGTACCGGCAGATGTATTGGACTACATGAAAGGACGTATCATCAATCTGCATACTTCCTATTTGCCTTATAATAAGGGGGCTGCGCCCAATTTCTTCTCGTTTTATGAAAATACGCCCAAAGGTGTATCTATTCATGAGATGGTTGCAGGATTGGATGAAGGAGCAATTCTTTTGCAGAAAGAAGTTCCGATGAACGCGGAGAGTGAAACGTTTGCAACTTCTTACGATAAGCTGATGGCTGCGATAATGGAGTTGTTTTTTGATAATTGGACTGCGTTAAAAGCCAGGAAAATAAATGCTTCCAAGCAAGTCGGGGAAGGTACGTATCATACCTCCAAAGAGTTGACTGCAATTCGAAATAAAACGGATTTTGCATGGAATGAAAACATAGCACAAGTTTTGGACAGGATACAAAATGACGGGAATTAGAGCGGACGGAAACAATCAAATAGGGATTGGGCATGTTATGCGGTGCCTGACAATAGCTGACGCGTTGAAAAAAATCGGGGAGGATGTAATGTTCTTTACGGCGGACCATGGGTGTGAAGAAATGATTTCCGACCGGGGCTTTCGATGTCATGTGCTTGAAACTGCGTTTGATGATATGGAATCGGAGTTAGCATTGCTACAGACTGCGATGACTGAGTGGGGAGTTGACCGGTTACTGATAGATTCATATTATGTAACGGAAGACTATTTGAAGGATTTGCGGGAGCAGGCTGTCACGGTCTATCTGGATGATGTGGACAGCTTTCCGTATCCGGTGGATTTGCTGGTGAATTACAATGTATTTGCCGAGGCTTTAGATTATCCATACGGTATTGAATATGAAGAAAACGGAAAGAACGGTAGTATTGTAAAAGAAGATATCACACTTGTGCTTGCAGGGCCGAAGTATGCACCGGTGCGTAAAGAATTTGCTGCTTGCCGGACCAAAATAAACGATGCTGTTTCGGAGATACTGATTACATTGGGCGGAAGTGATGCATATAATCTGTCATATAAGATAAGTAAGGCACTTTTAAAAGCTACGGATGCCCGTTTAAACGTTGTGTGCGGACCTTTTAACCTGCATAAGCAGGCTTTGCATGAGTTGGCCGCAAATGAGCCGAGAGTGATGGTTTATGAAAATGTGAAAGATATGTGGAATCTAATGCGGAAATGTGATTTGGCAGTCTCTGCTGCCGGCTCTACTATGTGTGAACTGGCTGTGGCAGGTGTGCCTGCGATAACATTTTCCTTTGTGGAGAATCAAAAAAGGATTGCAGAGGCTTTCGGTAAGGAAAAGGCAGCGGTTACAATCGGACATTATGAGCCGAAAACAGAAGAACTTTTTTTGCGAGTGATAGCGGATGAATCGGAGATGCTTATATCTGATAAGGAAAAACGTGAGGCTCTTGTACAAAGAGCTTGCGAAATGGTGGATGGTCAAGGCGCCATACGTATTGCACGGGCGATTGTGGGATATAAATAAGGTGATTTAGATTAATATATTGGTAAAGCATGAAAAGATAAGCCGGTTATAATCAAATTAAAAAGAAAGGAGTGACGATATGGTAGGTGCAGACGGTTCTGCGTTGATGATGTTAAAAATGTATGGCGGTAATTGCAGTCTTATTTTGCTTTTTGTTGCTTCTTTGATTTATTTGTGGATTGTGGAGAAAAACAAAGGGCGTAAAGCAATTCTTGTATATGTGTCAGTGGCGATCCTGGCGTTATTTCTGTTCCCGGTTTTGTCTTATTTTGTGGTAAGTGTACTAAATGAGGAAGAGATTTATTACAGAATTTTATGGGCATTGCCCATGGGAATAGTTATATCTTATGCGGCTGTAAAGTTTTTGTCGGCATTAAAAAAGAAGTGGTTACAGGCAGGGTTATTACTTTTGCTGGCGGCTTATATTATGATTGGTGGGCATTTGGTATATAAAAGTCCGCAGTTCAGTAAGGCAGAGAATATGTATCAGGTGCCAGATGCTGTTGTTAATATTTGTGATTATATTGTAATTCCGGGACGTGAAATTAAGGCTGCATTTCCGCCGGAACTGATACAGTATGTCCGACAGTATTCACCGTTTGTTGTTATGCCTTATGGATATGATTCGCTGGTGGAACGCTGGCGGCTGGGCAATGAGTTAGAAGAAGAGATGTCTAAAGAAATCTCGGATGCGGATTGTGTAACTAAATTGGCAAGGGAATATGGTTGCCATTATGTGATTATAAATCAGAATCATGTGATGAATGGCGATATGGCGGATGGAAATTTCTCCCTTGTATTTCAAACGTCGGGATATGATATTTATGTAGATGATTACGCGGATTTGTGGGTGCCTTAGAGGATTGGCATAATATATGAAAAGTGTAGATTTCTTGTGTGTTTTATGTTATAATAATTGCTAATATGTTTTGGGAAAATGAGTAGAAAGAACCTAAAAGGAGATAAAAGATGAGAACTTATCTTGTGACAGGCGGTGCCGGATTTATCGGTTCCAACTATATTCACTATATGTTTGAAAAATACGGCGATGATATCCGCATTATTAATGTGGATGCTTTGACATATGCAGGTAACCTTGAAAATTTGAAAGCAGTAGAGAATCGTTCTAATTATACATTTGTAAAAGCAGATATTACAGACAAAGATGCAATCGGTAAGATTTTTGCGGAGAATGATATCGACAGAGTGGTGCATTTTGCGGCAGAAAGTCACGTAGACAGAAGCATCCGTAATCCGGAAGTCTTCGTGAAGACTAATGTGATTGGTACAGCGGTTATGCTTAACTGTGCGAAGGCAGCTTGGGAATTGCCTGACGGTGGATTTAAGGAAGGCAAGAAATTCCTTCATGTGTCTACGGATGAGGTATATGGTTCATTGCCTGATGATGAGAATGCATTCTTTTATGAGACATCACCTTACGATCCTCACTCGCCGTATTCGGCAAGTAAAGCAGGTTCGGACATGCTTGTGAAGTCTTATATGGATACCTATAAGTTCCCGGCAAACATTACAAATTGTTCAAATAATTACGGACCGTTCCAGTTTCCTGAGAAGTTGATTCCGTTGATTATCAACAATGCGCTTCAGGGCAAGAAGTTACCGGTATACGGTGATGGCAAGAACGTGCGTGACTGGTTATATGTAAGAGACCATGCGAAAGCCATTGATATGGTTCAGGAAAAGGGTAAACTTTTTGAAACATATAACGTAGGCGGTCATAACGAAAAACAGAATATCCAGATTATTGAAATTATTCTGGAAACTTTACAGGAAATGCTTCCTGATAATGATCCCCGTAAGGCGCATGTAAGCAAGGAATTAATTACTTACGTGGAAGACCGTAAGGGCCATGACAGACGTTATGCCATTGCACCGGACAAGATTCGTGCAGACCTCGGCTGGGAGCCTGAAACAATGTTTAAGGACGGCATTAGGCTGACCATACAGTGGTATTTTGAGAACGAAGACTGGATGAAGCGTGTAACCAGCGGTGACTACCAGAAATACTACGAAGAAATGTATCAATAAAATTATAAATGGGGACGGTGAACGCCGTTCCCATTCAGTGCGTATAAAAGGAGACAAAAATGAAGGGAATTATTCTTGCAGGAGGGTCCGGAACCAGACTTTATCCCCTGACCAAAGCGATTTCAAAACAGATTATGCCGGTATATGACAAGCCGATGATTTACTATCCTTTGTCTATCTTAATGTTGGCAGGAATTCAGGACATTTTAATTATTTCCACTCCGAGGGATTTGCCTGTTTTTAAGGATTTGTTCGGAGACGGTTCGCAGCTTGGACTTCGTATGGAATACGCTGTGCAGGAGTATCCGAGAGGTTTGGCGGATGCTTTTATCATCGGTGCTGATTTTATCGGTGATGACAGCGTGGCACTGATTCTTGGAGATAATATTTTTTACGGACAGAGCTTCTCGAGAGTATTGCGTGAAGTGGTAGCGCAGGAGAAGGGCGCAACGATTTTCGGATACTATGTGCGTGATCCCAGAGAGTATGGTGTGGTTGAATTTGATGAAAACGGAAAGGCATTATCTATCGAAGAGAAACCGGAACATCCGAAGAGTAATTATGCGGTGCCGGGCTTGTATTTCTACGATAATGACGTAGTGGAAATTGCCAAGAATGTAAAACCTTCTGCGCGCGGTGAAATCGAAATCACCAGCATCAACAATGAATATTTAAGACGTGGTGAGTTGAATGTAAGAACCTTGGGACGCGGTTTTGCATGGTTGGATACGGGAAATCATGATGCGCTTTTGGATGCTTCTGATTTTGTGGCTGCTTTTCAGAAACGCCAGGGATTATACATTTCCTGTATTGAAGAAATTGCGTTTAAACGTGGTTTTATTACCAGAGAACAGTTGCTGGCTTTGGCAGAGCCTTTGATGAAAACTGCTTACGGCCAGTATTTAGTTGAGGTCGCAAACGGATTATAAAAGTTGTGAAGGCAGAGGTGCAACGATGGATAAAAAAATAAGGAATGCAGCAATTGCATCCGTGATTGTGGCTGCGCTTCTGATTGTGTCGACGGTTTTGCTTGTAAACATTTTACAGAATCCGAGCAAAGACTCGCAGCAGGTATCAGAAACGATTAGTGAAGATGTGAGTGAGGAAAACGATCAAAAAGGCTTTTTAAACGATCCAACCTTTTTGGATGAGTATCAGCCCTTTGCAGGAGAAGTCCGTGAGGATGGAAAAGTAAAACTGAATCTTCTTGTGAGTTCTGTAGAGCGCGATTTGCGAGTTATGGTGATTGATGAGCAGGGCTCGGCCGTGGAAGGTGAGAAATTTTTTGTTACGGTAGATGGTATCGGCGAGTACAAGGATTTGGACGCGGACGGTTTTATTTATATCGGCGGTATTAAGCCGGGCAGTTACTATGTTTCGCTGAGAGAAATCGGTGATTATGAAGTGCCTGACAAAGTGAAGGTCAACGTCAAAGATAAAATAGAATTTGTGAAACTGGATGATATTTCATACCTGATTAAGACAGAAGATGAAATTGATGCCGAAGCGGAAGATACTGCAAATCATCAGGTGGATGCGGATGAAAGCGAGCATACGGGCGCCTGGGACAGTGAACAGAATGCTGTATTGGGAATTGACGTATCTAAGTGGAACCAGAATATTGATTGGAATAAAGTGAAAGAAGCGGGAGTCCGGTTTGTAATTATCCGATGCGGATACCGTGGTTCCAAGACGGGTGTATTAGTAGAGGATCCTTATTTCAGACAGAATATTAAAGGGGCGAAAGAAGCCGGACTGAAGGTAGGTGTATACTTCTTTACACAGGCAATCAATCAGGCTGAAGCTGTGGAAGAAGCCAGTATGGTACTTAGCCTTACGGAAGGATATGAACTGGATTATCCGATTTTTATTGATACGGAAGGTTCCGGCGGTCGCGCTGATACTTTGGATGCAATAACAAGAACCGCCGTATGTGAGGCATTCTGCGAAACGGTCGAACAGGCCGGGCAGGAAGCGGGCGTTTATGCCAGCCGTAACTGGTATTATAATAACGTGGATGATGATTTGTTATCCCGTTATACAATTTGGGTTGCGGAGTATCGTAAGGAGCCGTTATACACGGGCAGATATGACATTTGGCAATATACATCTTCCGGTCAGATTGACGGTATTAACGGAAGAGTAGATTTAAACTTATCATACATTCATTAAGCAAAAGTCATAATTGTAAGAAGTGTATGTTAAGGTGTATGTATGGATACTGCTGATTATCTAAGAACGAATTAGCAGATTATAAAAGATTGAAATGACAGAAAAGAGGAAGTAATAATGGGTAAATTTCAAGTGGAAAACTGTGAAATAGAAGGATTAAAAGTAATTACACCTACGGTGTTCGGTGACGAACGCGGATATTTTATGGAGACTTATCAGTACGAGGATTTTAAGGCGGCAGGCATTGATGTTACCTTTGTACAGGACAACCAGTCTGCATCCAAGAAGGGCGTACTTCGTGGATTGCACTTCCAGATCAACTTCCCGCAGGATAAGCTGGTACGTGTAATCAGTGGTGAAGTGTTTGATGTGGCAGTGGATTTAAGAGAAGGTTCGCCGACTTACGGACAGTGGCACGGCGAGCTGTTATCGGCAGAGAATAAAAAACAATTCTTTATTCCGAAGGGATTTGCGCATGGTTTCGTAGTCCTTTCTGATTATGCGGAATTCTTTTATAAATGTACGGATTACTACCATGCGAATGATGAGGGTGGCTTGCTTTGGAACGATCCCGAAATTGGCGTAAAATGGCCGATACCGGAAGGCATGGAGCTTACTATTTCTGACAAAGATAAAAAATGGGGTTCTATCAAGGACTTAAAGAAATAAGACAAGAGAGATCTTTGAGAGAAAGGAAACGGATATGGCAGAGAGTGGTGTGGCCGTAAAGAAAGGTTTTCCGAAGTGGTTGGGAATTACATTAACCATTGTGATTGCGGTAATTATGGCGACAATTATATTGTTGCATCATAATCCGCTGGCAGACCCGCAGGAAGAAAACGTAAAGAAAGCACTTGCGTGCGGTATTATTGCGGTGGCGGTAATCGGAATTACGGTTTTATATGATAAAATTATGATTTTGCCTCAGGAATTGTGGCAGAATCGAAAGTTAATATGGAAACTTGCAAAGAATGATTTTAAGACCCGATATGCAGGCTCAACCATGGGGCGTGTATGGGCGTTTGTACAGCCTGTAGTAACCGTGTTAATGTATTATTTCGTGTTTGGTGTAATTTTTCCGGCAAGAGCACAGTTGGTAGCGAGCGGAATTGAGGCTCCTTATGTAGTTTGGCTGACGGCAGGACTTGTTCCCTGGTTTTATTTTTCGGAGGCCTTGGGCAACGGTACTTCCGCGCTGATGGAATACAACTATTTGGTAAAACAGGTTGTATTTAAAATCAGTATATTACCGATTATTAAAGTAATTGCAGCGACTTTTATTCATATTGCATTTGCGGGAATCCTGTTAGTTTTATATTTCTGCTACGGATTTGCACCGAGCTTGTATTTGTTGCAGTTAGTGTATTTTAGTTTTTGTATGTTTATTCTGGTGCTCGCAATCAGCTATACGACCTGCGCGGTTGTAGTATTTTTTAAGGATTTGACACAGATTATTCAGATTGTATTGCAGGTGGGAATGTGGGCGACTCCGATCCTTTGGGATTTAACCTACTTGCCGGAGAAGTACAGAATTTTCTTCAAGCTGAATCCGGTATACTATATTGTGAACGGATATCGCAGTGCATTGTTTGAACAGCAGTGGTTTTGGTCAGATTTTTATTCCACGATGTTTTTCTGGATTACAACGGTTGTCATTTTTGCAATCGGTACCTTGGTGTTTAAGCGATTGAAGGTGCATTTTGCAGATGTTTTATAGAAAGGTTTAGAAACTGGTATGGATATAAAGAAAACGGATGTAAAAGAAAAAGTGAATACAGAAGAACGTCCGATTGCCATTTCGGTGGATAATGTCAGCAAGGTCTATAAGCTTTTTACAAAGCCTGCGGACCGTGTGATTGATGCGTTACATTTGGCACCCTGGAAAAAAGTGCCGGAGCATCATGCTTTAAACGATGTGAGTTTTGAGGTAAAACAGGGCGAGATGGTGGGTATTATCGGTACTAACGGTTCCGGCAAATCAACCATTCTGAAAATCATTACCGGCGTTCTTCATCCTACAAAGGGTGATGTGAAAGTAAACGGCCGTATTTCTGCACTTTTAGAATTGGGTGCCGGTTTTAACAGAGAATATACCGGTATTGAAAATATATACTTAAACGGTACGATGATTGGGTTCTCGAAAGAGGAAATTGATGCGAAGTTAAAGGATATTCTGGATTTCGCAGATATTGGTGACTTCGTATATCAGCCGGTTAAGACATACTCGTCCGGTATGTTTGTGCGTCTGGCATTTGCGGTAGCAATCAATATCGAACCGGAAATTTTGATTGTAGACGAGGCTTTGGCGGTAGGTGACGTATTCTTCCAGGCGAAGTGTTATCGTAAGTTTGATGAATTTAAGAAAAAAGGCAAAACCATTCTTTTTGTAAGCCACGATTTGAGTAGTATCGTAAAATATTGTGACCGCGTAGTCTTGCTTAATAAAGGTACGAAACTTGGCGAAGGCAAGGCCAAAGAAATGATTGATGTTTATAAGCAGGTGCTTGTAGGACAATATGATGAAAACGATACGAAAGAGGCGACGGAAACCACGGCAAACATTGATGGCGGCGCCAATGAAGAATTGCTGGAGTATGGTTCCAGAAAAGCGGAGATTACGGAGTGTTATATTACCGATAATAAGGGAAAACGTACCAATGCCCTGATTAAGGGCGAGCCTTTTACCATTCATATGAAGGCTTCTTTTGCGGAACGTGTGCAGGCGCCGATTTTTGCGTTTACCATTAAAAATGCAAGAGGTACGGAGATTACGGGTACTAACACTATGTTCGAAAAAGCCTTTATGGAGGCAGTGGACAAGGGTGTAACCAAGGAAGTAACATTTACCCAGAAGATGGATTTACAGGGTGGTGATTACCTGCTGTCGTTAGGTCTTACAGGCTATGAGGGAAGCGATTTTACGGTATATCATCGCTTGTATGATGCGGTAAGCATCAGCGTTATTTCAGACAAGGATACTGTGGGATTCTATGATATGAATTCCAAAGTGGAAGTAAAAGACGTCGGAAAAAACGGCGAGAACGATAAAATTATAAGAATGCCTCAGGCGAGATAGAAGCTTACGAGGACGGAGGAAAGATGCAGGAACAAATCGGAAAGATTATTCTTGATAAAAAGTATTATCCCGGTGTGGATTTGTATTGCGACGGCGTAATTGAGGACGAGATTCTTGATATTGTGCAAACAACCAAGCCGGAAGATTACCGCAAGGTGATTGAAGAGCGTGCCAGCTGGCCGATTTTTTATCATCTTTCTTCTTTGCGCGAAAATATTGTGGAATGGCTTCCGATTGAGAAGAATGACAAGGTTTTGGAAGTCGGTTCCGGTTGCGGTGCCATTACAGGTGCCCTGGCGCGCAAGGCAGGAAGCGTAACTTGTATCGATTTATCCAGAAAGCGCAGTCAAATCAATGCGTATAGGCATCAGGATTTGGATAATATCTATATTCACGTTGGTAATTTTAAGGACGTGGAAAAGGATTTGGACTGCGATTACGATTATGTAATGCTTATAGGCGTGTTTGAATACGGACAGGGTTATATGGGGGCCGAAACGCCCTATGAAGATTTTATGAATATTTTAAAAAAACACTTAAAACCCGGTGGGCGTATGGTGATTGCCATTGAAAATAAGCTGGGACTTAAGTACTTGGCGGGATGTAAAGAAGATCATACCGGCAAATATTTCGACGGCATTGAAGATTATCCTTCGGGCGAAGGCAGTGCGAGAACTTTCACAAGAGAAGGTCTTGAAAAAATTATGAAAAATTGCGGTGTGGAGGAATATTCCTTCTATTATCCGTATCCGGACTATAAGTTCCCTACCACTGTTTTCTCGGACCGGAAACTTCCGAAGGTGGGTGAATTGTACCAGAATATCCGCAATTTTGACAGAGACAGAGTGCTTTTGTTCGATGAGCAGAAAGCGTTTGATATGATTATACGAGAAGGCGCTTTTGAACGGTATTCCAACTCTTATATGGTAGTTATCGGACCGGAGTTTGAAACGGAATATGTAAAATATTCCAACGATCGTGCACCGGAATTTGCAATCCGTACGGATATTGTCAAAGAACAGGGGAAGCGTATTGTACGTAAATATGCCAATACAAGTTCGGCAAAGGCGCATATTTCCAATATGGAAAATATGTATGCAAGGTTGAAAGAGGCTTATGAAGGAACGGGGCTTGAAATAAATATCTGTCAAAAAGATGATTGCGCGGAATTTGAATTCTTAGAGGGTGTTACCTTGGAAGAAATTCTGGACGAACTTTTGATGAAGGATAAAAAAGAAGAATTCCTTGCATTAATAGATAAGTACCGAACAATTATTAAAAAAGGTTGCGAGGCTGAAATTGCGGATTACGATTTGATTTTCCAGAATATTATGGTTAGCGGTGAGCGATGGACCGTAATTGATTACGAGTGGACATTCGAACGTAAAATTTCTGCGGAACTTTTATTCAGAAGAGCGTTGTATTGCTATTTTGCAGACCGTAAGAACAGGGAAAAAGCAAAAGAGTGGATTGTGGCATTTTACAATGACACTACTTTGTTTGAAGGCGAACTCTGGGAGACTGTTTTAAAAGCAGAGAAAGAATTTCAACGTTTTGTGCAGGGAGACTATATGGCGGTATCTGAACTTCGTCATGCCATCGGTAATCCCGTGTATTCCCTGGATTACCTTTTGAATGCGGTAGGCGCAAGAAACAACGGAATCCAGATATACGAAGATTATGGAAAGGGCTTTTCGGAAGAGCAGTCCTATCGTATCCATCAAATTGCCCGCGTCGGCGATATATATGAGTTTGATATAAAATTAAATCGAGATTTAACAAATATTAGAATAGATCCTTGCGACAGACCTTGCATTGTAAATGTCGAGTCTGTATTGTTTGAGGGTGAAGAAAAGGTATCTGCGCTTGCAGGCAAGGGAAAGAACGGAATGCGTTCCCATAATGGTGTGAGATTGACGGATACGTCCTTCTTCTTTGCGGATTGTGATCCGCATTTTCAGTGGAAGGTATCGGAATATGCCAAGAAGACGGATGCGGTATTGCACGTAAAGTTGAAGATGGAATACCTTTCGCCGGAAATTGCGCAGAAGTTGTATGCGGGTTTTGGCATCAAAGGAAAACTTGGGAGTGGTAGATAAGAATGCTAAACGGTCTGAAACGAAAAATTCAGAATTGCATGATTGTGCGTTGCGTCAAAGAGTATGAGGCGGACTTAAAAGCACAGCAGAATGCCTATGATGCTTTTATGTTAAAACAGGAAGAAAACCTGCGTCGTACCTACGAGAACAAGGCTTGTAATCTTACTGCCAAGGTTGTGACAAAAGAAGAATTCGTGGATTTTTGCGGAAACTTCGAACCGATTCGAGAAGATATACTGATTGTGGTAAATTCCTGCGGTATCCTGAATCCCGTGGCTGAAAAGGCAATTTTATGCTGTTTTGAAGAGAATCCCCAAGGCAAGCTTTTATATGCTGATGAAGACGTGTGTATCGGCAGGGAAGGGGACTTGGAAACCTTCCGCCAGAGAGGCGTAAAACTTTCGGAACGCTGTTATCCGAACTTAAAGCCTATGCCGTCGCCGGAGACATTTTTATCTTATCAGTATTTGGGCAATGTTTGGGCGGTTCGCACTGAATTGTGCAAAGAAATTGCGTGGCCGGCAGATTGCGATAAGAAGCAGGCTGAGTATGCGTTTCTGTTAAATGTGTGGGAAAAGGCCGGGATTTCAGGGATTTTGCACTTGCCTGAGATTCTTTATCACAAGTTTGAATTACGAAGAAAGCACGAGAACGGAAGCTTTTATTCCAGGGAAGAAATGGAACGCGTTTTGCGGGATGAAGACTTCTATGAGGGAAATGAGCCCGGTTATAATACTATAAAAGAGGCGTATTGCCACAGACAGGGCATTGAATGCAAGATGAACGCGGAAGACGGATATTCCTATCCGGTTTATCCTGTGCCTGCTGAAACTTTGGTCAGCATATTAATTCCTTCAAAGGATAATCCGGAAGTGTTGCGTAAGTGCATTTCTTCTATATATGAGAAGAGTACTTATAAGAAGTTTGAAATCGTTGTAGTGGATAACGGAAGCAACGAAGAGAATAAGGCGATGATAGAGGCGATAAAAGAGGAATATCCTTTTACCTATCTCTATCGGCCTATGGATTTTAATTATTCCAAAATGAACAATATAGCGTCAAAAGAAGCGAAAGGCGATGTGTTGTTGCTTCTGAATGATGATATGGAAGTGGTAACGCCGGATTGGCTGGAGCGTATGGCGGGACAACTTCTGCAGCCGGGAATCGGTGCCGTAGGTGCGAAACTTTTGTACCCGGATTCTGCCTTGATTCAGCATGTAGGTATCACCAATGCAGTAGACGGACCGGTGCATAAACTTTTAAGAAAAGATGATACTGCCTCCTATAATCACGGAAGAAACAAGCTGGTTTACAACGTAATCGGCGTAACCGGAGCCTGCCTGATGGTTCGAAAGAGCGATTTTGAGAGATTGGGCGGACTGAAAGAAGACTTGCGGGTTGCCTACAACGATGTGGATTTGTGCTTTTCGCTATATGAAGCAGGGCTTCGCAATGTTATTCGAAATGACGTAATTTTATATCATCACGAGTCTTTGAGCCGTGGTGCGGACATTATGTCGGAAGAGAAAATGAAGCGCTTAAAATGGGAGCGCGACTATTTATACAGCTGTCATCCGCAGTTTTATTGTAAGGACCCCTATGAGGGTGCCAATAACAGCGGTGGTGCGGAATTCGGCGTGCAGATTCAGCCGGATTATGACCGTATCCGAAGTAAAAAGGACGGCGTTTCGGTAAGCAGTGTTGCTTACACGGCATATCCTGCCGGAATTTATGTGGGCTTTGACCGTATCGAAAAAGATGCGTTTCTAAAGTCGAGGGAACAGGATATTTACGTGGTACAGGGCTATGCAATTCTGCCGGAGTCGGATAACTGCAGGTATGATTTTGAAATGATTTTCCAAGGAGATGGCCGGAATTACCGTTTGCCTGTGGAAAAGAAATTACGCCCGAATATGTCGGCAGGCTTCCCCAATGCAACGCACCTGGAACTTTGCGGTTTCTACTGCTGGGTTACGGCGACGGATTTGCCGAAAGGGGATTATCGCATCGGTTTGTATGCAACAGACCGATGTTCACGCCAGAAACTGTTTCAGGATACCGGGCGTGTGCTGACTATAGAATAAAAGAAATATAAATGCAATACGGAGATTGTCATGGACAACGAGAAACAATTGCAGGAGCTTAACTTTTATAAAGAAGAGCTTCGCAAATTAAAAGAAGAGAATATTGAACTTGCATCCAAAATCACCACATTGGAAGCACAGAAGGGTGAAGTGGAGCAGAAACTGGCGCAGATTAAAGGAAGTCTTCCCTGGAAGCTTTCCAAACCTTTGCGCCTGATTCGTGTGGCTTTTATCCGCTTGGGATATTACAAATCCCCGAAGAAAATCGCCCGTAAAATCCGCAATAAGCGCCTTGAGAAGCGTGCGTACAAGTATTTCGGAACAGAGTCACTTCCCGATAGTACAACACGTATGGAGCAGGAGAATTGGGAATTCAAAGAGAATCATAAAATCTCCATCTTGGTGCCTTTGTATAATACACCGGAGAATTTCCTTCGCGAAATGATTGATTCCGTACTTACCCAGACTTATAAAAATTGGGAGCTTTGTCTTGCGGACGGTTCGGATGCGGAGCATGATTTCGTAGGTAAAATATGCCTTGATTATGCAGCAAAAGATAAGCGCATCGTATATCATAAGTTAGAGAAAAATGAGGGTATTTCAGGAAATACCAACCAGTGCTATAAGCTGGCAACCGGCGATTATATCGGTCTGTTTGACCATGATGATATCCTTCATCCGTCAGTGCTTTTTGAGTATGCAAGGGTGATTGAGGAGAAGGGTGCTGATTATGTTTATTGCGACGAGGCTACTTTTACGGGGGATAGCATCAATAATATGATTACCCTGCATTTTAAGCCGGATTATGCGGTAGATACCTTGAGAGCGAACAATTATATCTGCCATTTCAGTGTATTTAAGAAGACTCTTTTACAGGAAACGGAGTTGTTCCGCAAGGAATGTGACGGCAGTCAGGACCACGATATGATTCTGCGTTTGACAGGCATTGCGAAGAACGTGGTGCACGTGCCCAGAATTCTTTATTACTGGCGTGCCCATGCAGGCAGTGTGGCAAGTAATATCAATGCCAAGACCTATTGTATCGATTCTGCCAAAAGGGCGGTTTCCGACCACTTGCATAAATACGGCATTTACAATACGGCTATTACGAGTACCAGGGCGTTTGAAACGATTTTCCGCCTGCAGTATGAGTTAACTACGGAGGGTATGGTTTCCGTAATCATTCCAAACTGCGATCATGTAGAGGAACTTCGCAAGTGCGTGGAAGCTATCCGCAGGAAGAATTCTTACGAAAATTATGAAATTCTCATTGCGGAGAATAACAGCAAGGACGAGGCAACTTTTCAATATTACGAAGAATTGGAAAAAGACCCGAAGGTACGCATTTTAAAGTACGAAGGTGAATTTAATTACGCCCGCATCAATAATTTTGCGGCCAATGAAGCGAAGGGTGAGTTTTTGCTTCTTTTAAACAATGATGTAGAATTCATCAATAAGGATTTTATCAAAGAACTGTTGATGTATGCCCAGCGAAGCGACGTGGGTGCGGTAGGCGGCAAGCTTCTGTTCCCGGACGATACCATTCAGCATGCGGGTATTGTGATTGGTCTTGGTGCGCACAGGACGGCAGGGCATATCCATTATAAAGATGAAAATACACACATCGGCTATATGGGACGCTTGTGTTATGCGCAGAATGTGTCTGCGGTGACCGGCGCTGCACTTATGGTTAAGAAAGCGGATTACGACGCCGTCGGCGGTTTGGATGAGAATTATGCGGTGGCTTTGAATGATGTGGACTTCTGTCTTCGTTTAAGAGAAAAAGGCCTTTTGAACGTGTTTACGCCTTTTGCGGAAGCGTACCATTATGAATCGGCGTCCAGAGGACTGGATACGGTGCCTGAGAAAGCGAAGCGCTATGAAGAGGAGTGTGCACGCTTTAAGGAGCGCTGGAAAGAGCTTCTTTCTAAGGGAGATCCTTACTACAATCCGAATTTTACCTTGGACAGGAGCGATTATTCGTTGAATGTGCCGAAAAAATAGCCGTAAACGGCTTAAAAATAGGAAGTTTGCAGAGGGCGTTTCGTCTTGAATATTCTGTTGACTTAGTGTAAAATCTTTGTGGGAAAATGAAAAAATTGGGGAAATAACATTTTTACAGGGCGAAAATGCCCATACTTAGAATGGAGGCAATGTATGAATTACAAAGATCAGTATCAGTTCTGGCTTGAAGATGATTATTTCGATGCAAAGACCAAGGAAGAATTAAAGGCGATTGCCAACGACGAAAAGGAAATCGAAGACCGTTTTTATCGTGAATTGGAATTCGGTACCGGCGGTTTAAGAGGCGTAATCGGTGCAGGTACTAACAGAATGAATCTTTACACCGTACGTAAGGCAACCCAGGGTCTTGCTAATTATATTTTAAAAATGGGTACACAGGATAAGGGAATCTCTATTGCATACGATTCACGTTTCATGTCCCCTGAATTTGCAGATGAAGCAGCACTTTGTATGGCTGCAAACGGAATTAAGGCATATGTATTTGATGCATTAAGACCTACACCTGAGCTTTCGTTCTCAGTTCGTTATTTGGGATGTACTGCAGGTATCGTAATTACTGCAAGCCACAATCCTCCTGAATACAACGGATACAAGGTATACTGGGAAGACGGCGCACAGGTAACTTCACCCAGGGACGTTGATATTATCAACTGTGTAAAAGCAGTAACTGATTATCATACAGTAAAGACTATGGATAAGCAGGCTGCAATCGATGCAGGCCTTTATATTACCATTGGTGCTGAAGTGGATGATGCTTTTATCGCGGAATTGAAGAAGCAGATTATCAATCCTGAAGTAATCAAAGAAGTTGCAGACGATATTAAGATTGTATATACACCTTTTAACGGTACAGGTAACGTTCCTGCACGCCGTATCTTAAAAGAAATCGGCTTCAAGAACGTATATGTTGTACCTGAGCAGGAAATGCCGGATCCTAAGTTTACTACATTGGATTATCCGAATCCCGAAGATCCCAAGGCATTTACACTTGCATTAAAACTTGCAAAAGAAGTGCACGCTGACATTGTACTTGCAACCGATCCCGATGCGGACAGACTCGGTATTTATGCATATGATACCAAGAGTGGTGAGTATGTTCCTTTTACCGGAAATATGTCAGGTATGTTGATTGCGGAATATATTTTAAGCCAGAGAAAGGCTAAAGGTCTTATGCCTGAGAATCCGGCATTGGTTAAGACAATTGTTACAACTAATATGGCAGATGTCATCACCAAGGCTTATGATGTTAAGATGATTGAAGTTTTAACAGGATTTAAGTACATCGGCGAGCAGATCAAGTGGTTTGAAGAGAACAACACTTACAATTATGTGTTCGGCTTGGAAGAAAGCTATGGCTGTCTTGCAGGTACTCACGCAAGAGATAAGGACGCAATCGTAGCGGTTATGTGTCTCTGTGAAGTGGCTGCATGGTGCAAGAAGAACAACAAGACCGTTTGGGATATGATGGTTGAAATGTACGAGAAGTACGGCTATTTCAAAGAGGATTTATATACCATTACCATGAAAGGTAAAGACGGTGCAGAGCAGATTGCTGCAATTATGGAGAAACTTCGTGCAAATCCTCCCAAGGAATTCGGAGCTTGGAAGGTAAAAGAAATGCGCGATTACAAGAGCGGTAAGACTGTAAATCCCGAAACAGGAGAAGAAGGCGAAACAGGTTTACCTACTTCAAATGTTCTTTATTTTGATTTATCCGATGATTCATGGTGTTGTGCAAGACCTTCCGGAACAGAACCCAAGATTAAGTTCTATATGGGTGTAAAGGGAACCAGCCTGGAAGATGCACAGGCTAAGGTAGAAAAGCTGACAGAGGATTTGAAGGCATATATCTAATCAGCTAATATGTGAGAGTAATTATCGGAATCGCCCTGCCTTTTGCAGGGCGATTCTTAAGTTATCAAAAAACGGGAGCGGTTTATGGGCAAAATACTGAAACTCAGTAATTTCAAAAAAACATATCATTATCTGAAACGTCACGGTATTAAGCAGGTATATTATGCGGCGAAAGAGCGCATGGAATGTGAAAAAGCCGATACGTACAGGTTTGAACCTGTTTCAGAGGATGTCCTTGCCATGCAGAGAAAGCAATGCGGGCAGTATGATATTAAATTCAGTATTCTTGTTCCCACGTATGAAACCAAAGAAGGATATTTAAGAGAAATGATAGAATCTGTGCTTGCACAGACGTATGAGAGTTTTGAGTTGATTTTGGCGGATGCCAGTACCACAGACAGTGTAGAAAAGGTGGTAAAAACATATACGGATTCCCGTATCAAGTATAAAAAACTT
>JAZNRI010000071.1:0-41852 GCA_045590655.1 Lachnospiraceae bacterium
GGATATTATAAGTGTTTACATTGTGAAGAAACCTTTGTCCCCGGTTTCATTAACTATACAGTAGCAATAAATATTGTTGCGTTAAGAATGATGCGATGCCCACGTTGTGGCAAATGGAGATGGTGTCTGAAGGTGCTGACAAGGAAAGAGAGATGAAAATGAAGGAACGTAAAAAAATAATAATACAGATAGTAGTAGCGATTATCGGTGTGGTTGCCGGTTTGTTGGGTGTGAATGCATTTAATCAATATGTGCTTATGAGTCTTCCGCTTGTTGTTCGTATGGTTTTGATGATTGTAACATATTTACCGATTGCATTGGTTCCCTTTTGTATTGTGATATTTAATAAGGAAAAGTGGTCGGATTACGGTTTTTCCAAAGAGAAGATAGGATATCAGTTGTTGATTGGTTTTGCCATTGCTTTGTGTATGTCATTTGTATTTACGGTAATACCGCATCTGATCGGAAAGAGTGACTGGGTGAATAATCAACATATATATATTTATGCATGGCAGTATATATATGATTTTATTCAATATATTGGTGCAGTTGCGTTGGTAGAGGAGTTTGTTTTTCGCGGATTCTTCTACAAGAAGTTAGAAACACTTTTCGGTTCCGCCGTAGGTGCGATTATAGGTTCGTCCATTTTGTTTGGTTTGTTTCATTTCTTGGGCGGAAATATCGGACAAATAATATTAACAGGTTTTATTGGCGCAATCTTTTGTATCTGTAGAGTTAAAATTAAGAATTGCACGTTGTTGTCGGTTATTATTGCACATGGTGTGTATGATGCCTTAATTACGGTATGGCTAAATGTTTTTACATAAGCGGAGTTGGTTTATAAAAGAGTGGTAATCGGCAGAGTATCAAAATATAAATTGAACATTCATAAACATGTCCTTTTCTTCATACATTTAAGAAAAGCCTGTTATGTTGTAGGTGCCGTCAGCAGCAGACAATATAACGGAGTTTCAAGTGTGGAGGGAAGGACATGTTGTGTTATCAGAGAAAAACAAGTTTTATCGGATACTACATAAACGGAATCAAAAGCAGAAGCATTGGCGTGGTAAAGCAATGTCTGACAGAAGAGAATCTTAAAATAGCGGTGGAATTGTTCGGGTTGGAAGACTGGAAAAGTATGCGTTGTCAGGTAAGCATTGGAAATGCCCGAGAGCGACAACCGGTTTTTGAGATGGATGTATGCAATGGTCTTGGAAAAAAGGAATACAGTCTGCCGGTGGATTTATTGTATAAAATGAATGATTCTAAAATTTTCTTTGCTTTGGGAAATGATTGCTATGGAATAGCGGATTTGTGTGAAGTTTCAAAAAGAAAAGAGAATCAGGCGCAAGATGACTTGTTGATAATAGAAGAGGAAAAAGCAGAAGCAGATCAGGCATTGGAGGAAGAAAAAACAATAGAAGCAGAAGTAATACATTCTATAAACGAGACGGAGTCAGATATACTCTGCGACTGCCTTGAGCCACAACCTGACAAGTGGGAAGTTATCAAGAAGAAATACCCGATTCTCTATCCTTTCCGTGGTCAGGGGCCATATGTATCCATTAAACCTGTGGACTTGCAACTTCTGGATGAGAAGTATCATAAGCTGACAGAGAATTCCTTCCTGATGCATGCATTTTATCAGTACAGGCATATGATTCTTGGCGAGTACGAGCAGGACGGAAGTACATATTTTTATGTGGGAGTGCCCGGGGAATTTGTAAAGAAAGAGCAGGAGTCGGCGGCGATGTTTGGCTTTGAAGGATACGAACATTCCGGGGACTTGGGGTACTATTTGTATCGGGTCGAGTTGTAGATGTATATGCATATCAAATACCCAGAAAGTATTTACTTAAAAGTACAAATAAACAAATCGGGATAAATAAAATAAAAGCCTGCACATTTTGATGCAGGCTTTGGTATTAGGCAATTCCACGTAATTTTGCATTTACACCGTTTTCGTTCAGAAGATTCACCACGGACTTCAGTTCTTCCGGTGAATAGGCAGTGAGCTGTTTGGCAGATAAAAGACGTTCCGTTTCCGGCAACACATACTGCAGAATCGCACCGCTTTCTGTATACGACTGCAGATAGTAGGCGCGACACCCTTTAATCCATTCGGCAATGGATAAAAAGTCCTGACGGCTGTGCAACTCTTTTACAACAGTGGTTCGAAACTCATAGGGGACGTTTCCCTGCATCAGCAGGTCGACGGATGTTTCGATGGCGTTTAAGTTAAAATTGTTAAGACCGGCAGAAAGGGCATAACCCTCTTTGGAAGATTTTAAATCCATGGCAATGTAATCCACTAATTTTTCCTCCATAAGCTTCTTTATGATTTCCGGACGGTAGCCGTTGGTATCCAGCTTGACCAGCAGGCCCTGTGCCTTGATGCGGGCGATAAAATCTGCCAAATCAGGGTACAGGGTAGGTTCCCCTCCGGTAATGCAGACGCCTTCCAACATTCCTTTTCTTTTAGATAAAAATGACCAGAATTCTTCTTCGGAAATACAGGGCTGTGATGCGGGATTTAAAACCAAATCCGCGTTTTGGCAAAAAGGACAACGGAAGTTACAGTGGCCGCAGAAAACTGTACAAGCCACGTGTTCAGGATAGTCTAGAAGAGTTGTTTTGTTCAGTCCGTGTATCTGCATAACTGCCTCCTTGCCGAATCTTTCTTCTCTATTATGAATTTTTATTGGAAGAAATGCAAGTTTTTGTTGGTGTCAATTTGTGCAAAGTGCCTATTTTATGGAAAAAAACAACTTTTAGCGTTCAAGTTCCAAAAATTTTATGTTATACTAAAATCGGTCTTCGTCTACAGACGAAAATATATGTTTAAAGAGGGGAATAGACATGGCAGATATGAAAAAAGTTATGTTGGAAGAAATTCGTAAGAGTTCTTACATTCAGACTTCTTCCATCAGTGAAACCGAAGAGTACATTGACACAGGGTTACCTAAGACTGAGGAAAATATTCAGGCAGCAGCTTTGAATTACCTGGATGAAAAGGGATATCGTCGTCGCGTGGACAATATGGAATACGCAAAGAAGATGATTTTGGAATGCTCTGAAGGTTATGACACCGTTATTATTAAGAGAAAGAGTGTTGTTGAACAGGACTTGTTCGAGAAGGTTGGTATCAACGAATTAAGAGATGCTATGGACGTTTGTATGTTGAACACAATGTCAGCTATGAACGCAAAGTTAGAGCGTATGGCAAATATGTCTTACGAATACAGAGTAGAGACTGTTGATGCTTTCTATACAGAAGCAGAAAGACCCAGAGGTCACTTGAGCGGTGATTTCCAGACGCTTGAAGAGCTCTTGAACAGATACAGCCAGGCAGGTTGGCAGCTTGACAGAATTCAGCCGGCACCTAAGAGCGGAAATATTCCTGCAAGAAACCTTGTGATTTTCAAGAAAGAGAAAATGGTTTAATTGCGTTAAGTTTAAAATTGTTATATGATATAGCCGTAGGCATAGTCCTGCGGCTATTTTTATGGTGATAAGTAGGGGCAATATACGGGCGAGTCGAAGTCGTAGCAGTTTATGTCTATCTGATAGAAGAATGTAGAGTTTAAAACAGGAACATCGGAGTGAATATGGCAACTTCAAAGAAAATTATAAAAGAAGAAAATAAAAATGAATTGTATATGCGCGAAGCTATGATTGAGGCACGTAAGGCATACGAACTGGGAGAAGTGCCCATCGGTTGCGTGATTGTATATCAGGACCGAATTATCGGCAGGGGCTATAACCGTCGTAAAACCGATCAAAATACGTTGTCTCATGCAGAGTTAAATGCCATTGCAATGGCAAGCAAGGAACTGGGCGATTGGCGTCTGGAGGAATGCACGCTTTACGTGACGTTAGAGCCTTGCCAGATGTGCGCAGGAGCTATTGTACAGGCAAGAATTCCTAAGGTAGTTCAGGCTTGCCGCAATGTAAAAGCAGGGTGCGCAGGAACCATTATCAATCTTTTGCAGATGCCGGCTTTTAATCATCAGGTGGAGATTGAAGAAGGCGTTTTGGAAGAAGAGTGCAGTCTGATGCTGAAGGAGTTTTTTAAGGCATTGAGACAAAGGGTGAAGGTGGAGAAAGAGTCGTAATCCATAAGACAAAAGCACCGCATTCTTACATTGACAATATTTTAAAAAATGAGTATACTAGGTATGCCGTAGGTATCTTATGAATCGGCATCGTTACAGCTGCCCCGGATAAGTGGCGCTTAAGCTCGGGTCTCGCGCGACGGAAATCCACGAACCGTGTCAGGTTGGGAACAAAGCAGCACTAAGAGGAACCTTCCGGGTGCCGTGAGGCAACCTGGGCCCAGCTAACTGTTCGGGTAACGTGTAGCGGTGTCAATTGATAAGATACATGCGGTTTTTTATGCAATATTTTAAATAAAAATGAGTGTCCGGAATGCAACTTTTGGGCACTTATATTTGTGTTATAAGTAGAGTGCTTTATCTTTACAGTTGAAAATCAATCAGTTATACTTGTAGATAAGTGAGGGATTGATATGCAACAGAATTTTGATAACGAAGTTTTATATTATACGTTTCCGGAGTTTGAGAAGTACGATGACATCGTTCACGGGTTTTCGTCCAGAGAAGGTGGCGTTAGCGGTGGCTTTTTCCGTACTATGAATTTGGGAATTAATACGGAAGATTCTATGGAGAATGTAAAAGAGAATTATAAGATTTTCTTCGATACTCTGGGACTGGATTTGAATAAAATTGTTCTCGGCCAGCTTACGCACGAAGCAAATATCCGTAATGTAACGGCTGAAGATGCTGGTTGCGGGCTTTTAAAACCTTTTACCTATGAACGGATTGATGGGCTTCTTACCAATGAACCCGGGCTTGTATTGACGGCGACTTTCGCGGATTGCGTGCCGGTGTACTTTTATGACCCGGTGAAAAAGGTGGTCGGTATGGCACACTCAGGCTGGAGAGGCACCGTCAAAGAAATCGCAGGCAAAATGGTAGAGCGAATGGTATCTGATTACGGATGTGATGTGAAAGATATTGTAGCGGGAATCGGACCGTCGATCGGTATGTGTTGTTTTGAAGTGGATGAAGATGTTTTCTATGATTTTACCGATTTGACTTATTTAGGAGACGGCTGGTATTACGAGAAAGAGAACGGACATTACGACATTGATTTGTGGCGCGTGATTTGGTGTACGCTGACCAATCGTGGCGTTCTGCCGGAGAATATAACCATTTCGGGAATTTGTACCTGTTGTAATCACGATGTGTTGTTTTCGCACCGTGCCACCAAGGGGCGTCGCGGAACAATGGCAGGCGTGATATCACTGAAGGAAAAGTAATTTGTACGAAAGAAGCCGGTGTGTACGGCAGGAGGAGCGCGTATGATGCTTTATTGTGTAAAATGTGGGGATCCAATTGAAAAAGATGAATTAATCTGCGATAAGTGCGGATATCATTTTAAAATTGTGGAAGGCAGTCCTGCTACGGTTTATATGGATCAGGTGCCGGGAAAAGCAGGGGCGGCAGCTGCGAGTGCGACTGCATTACAGAATGCTGCGAAACAAGAGCAATCGATGTCGGGATATCAGGCGCCGCAGTCTGCAGGAAACGAACGGTTTATGCCCCGTCAGGGGAATACTGCGCAGGGGCAACCGATGCAGGGAGGTCCTATGAGAACGCAAGGTCAACCGATGCAAGGAGGACCTGTGGGAGCGCAGGGGCAGCCGATGCAAGGAAGACCTATGGGAGCGCAAGGTCAGCCGATGCAAGGAAGACCCATGGGAGCGCAAGGTCAACCGATGCAAGGGAGACCTATGGGAGCGCAAGGCCAGCTGATGCAGGGAAGACCTATGGGAGCGCAAGGCCAGCCGATGCAGGGAAGACCTATGGGAGCGCAAGGCCAACCGCCTATGCGTCCTGTACAGGCAAAGCCGAAAAAGAAGAAAAAGGGTTGGCTGATTGGCTTGGGAATTGCCGGCGGCGGTGTGTTTGTGGCAGGTATGTGTGCTGTCTTATTCCTGACGGTATTTATAGCAACCGGCTTGTTGATGGATGATGGTGAGGAAATCGTGGTAAACGATTACAGCAATCCGGAAAGCAGTACGACAGAGACTACAGCACCTATTGTATATGATAATTCGGACGTGGAATTGCCGCCTGAAGATGATTATGTTGCCGGCGCAATCCGTGAACCGTTTGTCACTTTGAAGGGCGATAATCAGGATACCGTTACGGTTATGATTTATATGAACGGTTCCAACTTGGAAAGCGACCACGGTATGGCTACGGAAGATATCCGTGAAATTCTGAATGCAACATTATCTGAAAATGTAAATGTAGTAATCCAGACCGGCGGAACCAGAAGATGGAAGACTAAAGCAATTGCTTCCGATCATTCACAGCGTTTTCTTGTAGAGAACGGCGCATTGACGTTGGTAGATGACAGTCTTGGACAGCTTGATATTACGGACCCGCAGACGTTGGAAGATTTTATCGTATTCTGTGATACGTATTATCCCGCTGACCGTAATATGCTGATTATGTGGAATCACGGAAGCGGTGCAGTATATGGTTTTGGTTATGATGAAAATGTGTATGATTATACCGCTGCTTTAACTTTGGATGAAATGCAGACTGCAATCCGTAATTCCGGCGTGAAGTTTGAAATGATCGGATTTGATGCCTGCTTAATGGGTGGTTTGGAAACTGCCTGTGCCTTTTATGATTCTGCGGATTATTTGATTGCTTCCGAGGATTTCGAATCCGGACGCGGTTGGGAATATCAGAACTGGCTTACGGTTCTGGGAATGAATTCTTCAACACCTATGGAAGACATTGGTAAAATTATTGTAGACGACTTTGTAAAAGAATCCCAATCCTACGGTTCGGAAGGTATTCTGGCACTCATCGATTTAAGATATACAAGACTTCTTTTCCAGACCTGGATTGACTTCGCATATTCTGCCCATGATGATTTGCTGGAGTGTAATTACAGTATGGAAATGTCCCGTAGTGACAGAGCATCTTTGTGGTTTTATACACCCGGGGAGCGTATTTTCCGTGCACCTTGGGAAGACTTGTTTGGCAATGATAATGAGAGTGTTTTAAAAGAATATAATTATGCGGTAGACTTAATGGCATTGGCCGAGACCTTAAGCACGGAAGAAGCAGAAGCGTTGAAAGCCGCCTTAAGCAGAGCTATGGTATACTGTAGTTCTACTGCCGGGGATGCGGAAATGACCGGTTTATCCATTACCCTTCCTTATAATTCAGAACGTTTTTATAATGATATGGAAGAAATTTACACCAATTGCGGTTTTGATGAGGACTATATTTCTTTCCTTGAAACTTTCGTAGACGCAGAAGTCCAGGACAACTACGACTGGGGACAGTCAGAGTGGGGTGGCTGGGAAACCTACGAAGAAGAGGAAGAAGAGTACAACTGGGAAGATTGGGACCAGTGGGAAGAATATCAGCAAAACGACTTCGGTTGGGACGAATACGATTATACTTCGGACTGGGAAGACTGGTACTAAAAAGAAGAAAAGACAAAAAGAAAAATCACCTTGGAAACAAGGTGATTTTTTGTTGCATAAATAGAAAAGATTTTAAAGGATGTATAAATCTAATTATTGCAACGGCAGGTGCACCGTAAAAGTGCTTCCCTTTCCGTAGGTACTTTTTACAAAAATTTTGCCGCCCATCACTTCCACGATACGTTTCGTAAGGGGGAGCCCCAAGCCGTTTCCGGGCGTGGCGTGGGAAGTATCGCCCTGATAAAATTTATCAAAAATCTGCGACATGGTCTCTTCCGTCATTCCGGTTCCCGTATCTTCGATAGAGATGTGAATGTGGTCGACGGTCCGCTTACATTTGATATTTAAGAAGCCGCCGGGCTTGGAAAACTTAATCGCATTGGAGATAATGTTCTTCCAAACGTGCGCGAGAATCTCCGCATTCTGATAAATTGTAATCTCTTCCAAATCCAAATCTAAATTCAGGTTTTTTGCCGACCATTGCTCTTCAAAAAGAATGAGACAGTTACGCAATTGTTCGTCCAGGGAAAAATGTGTTTTATCTGTAACAATACCCTGGTTTTCAAGCTTGGTAAGCAAAAGTACATTAGAAGACATATTTGCCAGTTCTTCGGACTCGTCCATAATGATTTTGGCAAATTCCCGTTCCTGTTCCGGTGTCAAATCGCCCTGATAAAGCTGTCGTGCAAAACCGCGGATGGAAATAATTGGTGTCTTAAATTCATGGGAGAAATTATGGATAAAATCGTTTCGGAACATTTCGGTGCTTTTCAGTTCTTCCGCCATGTTATTAAATCCGTCTACCAGGGTACCCAGCTCACTACTTTTATTAAAAGTATTCAGTACGTTATCTACTTTAATATTGAAATTCCCGGCCGCAATTTCGTTTGTGGCAGCAGTTAATTCTTTTAAGGGTTTTAAGATGTTTTTATTTAAAACAATTGAGAAGATACCACTGCTGACATAGCTGATGCCGAGGGCGATTAAGGTGATTTTAACGGGGCCCAAATTCCAGGTGGTTTTCAAGTCGGTTACGTAAATAATGGTCAGGAAAATACCGGATAAAAGACTGGAAACGCTTAACGCAAATAACATAAAAAAAGTCAGTCGTGTGGAAATGCTTCGGATAAAACGTTCCGGTATGAGTTTTTTAATGAGTTTTAACATAATAAATTCATCCTATCTTGTGGTGTAATCAGGTGTTGGCCCGACGTCGAAGGTGGTGGGCCGCAAATTATCCCTGATTATCCTTGCGAACGGCTTTGTATCCTAAACCGCGTACGGTGACGATTTCGAAGTCCGGATTGTCTTTGAAGCGTTCGCGCAGGCGGTTGATATGTACATCCACGGTTCGTTCTTCGCTTTGGGAATCCACATCCCAGAATTCTTCCATCAACTGGTTTCTGGTAAAAGTCTTGTTGGGGAAGGAAAGCAATTTAAATAAAAGCTGAAATTCCTTCTTTGGAAGCGTTAATTCTTCATTTTTATAATGAAAACTAAAAGAATCATAAATTAGCTTGCTGTCGCCAATTTTCAACTCGCGGTCGGCGGCGATCTGGGCACGACGTAAAAGCGCCTGAATACGAAGGAGCATCTCAAATTCGTCCACAGGCTTGGTCATATAATCATCAGTACCGGTAAGGAAACCTTTGTGAATGTCGTCCGGACTGTCTTTGGCCGTAACCATCAGAATGGGAATCTGGCTTCCGCTTTCCCGAAGAATCCTCGTAAATTCGTAGCCATCGATTTTGGGCATCATAATATCGAGAAGAATCAAGTCGATATGATTTTGGTCAAGCATATCCAAAGCTTCTTCGCCGTCTTTGGCCCAAACGGTTTTATATCCGTTCTGAGTCAGAACCACTTCCATCAATCGTGCCGTATTCCGGTTGTCTTCCGCAATCAAAATTGTGAACATAATTACACCTGCCTAATCTGTAGAAAAGTTTTTCAATGTATTATTTTATACTCTTTTATAACTGAAAATTATTTGGTAATTCCTTTAAGTTAAGATTGTATATAAATCATATTAAAATAAGAATAGCTGAAAATTGTGATAAATACAAGAAACATTACAAGATTTTAGGGTGGTAAAGAATTAGCAAATAAAATTATTTTTATATTAAAAGTTTATATTAAGTTTATATTTCGATGTTAAGATGAATTTCGATATCCTTTAGAATTGGGAGATTAAGATGCAGAAGATAAAAGATTTTTTCTTAAAAATATATTGTTGGCTGTGTAAAATCTTTATCGTAGCCGGTATACGTGTGATTTTCAGGCCGAAGATTCGTTACACCAACAAGGCTGTGTTGAAGGAGTACCGTAACAAACCGGCGATTTTTATTGTGAATCATACCACGCTTTATGACGGAATCGTAATGTTCTCGGTATTGAATAAGTATAAAGCGAACATTCTGATTGCGAAGGACTGGTACGAGAAGAAGGGATTTAAGACGATCCTTGAAGGCAACAGGGCTATTCCTTTGGATCGAAACGGTTTGGATACGAATTGGTTAAGAGCCAGTGTAAAGGCGGTTAAGAAGGGCGAATCCATTTGTATTTTCCCGGAGGGACATCGTTCCAAGGTAGATACGTTGGATACTTTTAAATCAGGTTTTACGCTGCTTAGCCAGATGACGGGGGCACCGATTATTCCGGTTTACTTGTCCGGCGAATACAGTAAGTTCATCGGAAAGCGCAAACAGATTCTGTTTGGTGAACCTATGACTATGACACCTACGGACAACGGTATGGCAGCTGAATATCTGGAAGCCGAAAGCGAGAGATTCCGCCAGCATATGCTTGGTATGGAAGTGCAGAGCGAGAAGGTTTTCGGAAAGAGACGTGTGAAGAAGGCAGAAGTGCAGCATACATAGAATTGGACTGCTTGACCGCAGACAATGGAATAGACAGATGTAATACGAATAAGTACTATTCGAGATAAAAGTTTTATTTAAGATAAGAAAGGAGAGCCGTGAAAACGGCGGACACAAAAATGGACAGAGAGACAAGATGGCAGTATTTTAACGGAAGAGTATCAGAGGAAGACAGAGAAAGATTGGCTTATATGCCTACAATCTGTGACTTATTGGAGAAGATGAAGAAAGACTACGGCGAGTTGGAAGCAGTAGGGAACGATGAAGTAAAATATACTTACAACGAACTTTACAGCCGCGTGGCAAGAAGAAGAGATTTTCTTTATAACCTGGGACTATCCGATGGGGCAAAGGTAGCTGTTATGTCAAGAAACAGCATCGATTCTATGGAATGGTTCCTTGCAATCACTTCTGCAGGCTATGTTATGATTATGCTTCCTGCACAGTTGAATGAGCAGGCACTTGCGGGATGTACAATGAAATTCGGTATTGAAGCATTGTTTATTTCAGATGAATTTGCGCCTTTGGCAGCAGGACTTAATACCAAGGTATTCCCGATTCAGTCAATTTCCGATAATGAAGCGCCTATGGGCAAGAACATTGTAAAAGAAACCATCGCAGCAATCTATTTTACAGGCGGTACAACAGGTGCGCCTAAGGGTGTTGTTACAAACCACGGTGCATTGATGCGTGGTGCACAGAACGGATGCTGGAGAGACAACCGTGTATTCCACCACAGATACATTGCATTCCTTCCTTTATCACACATTTACGGTTCCGTAGCAGGCTTTTTAACAGGTCTTTTAACAGGTTCTTATATCTATGTAAATCCTGATATGAAGAAGTCTGTAGGTATGATTCCTTTTGTAAAACCTACCTGCCTCGTAGTGGTTCCCGGTCTTGCAGAAATTATTCTCGGTCTTGCAAGTGTTAAAGGTAAAGAATTCGTAGGAAGCGTAGAAGAAATGTTGGTTGGTGCGGCACCCGTACCTCCCCGTATGATGAAAGCCTTCGAAGAAATGGGAATTAAAATCCTTGCAGGTTATGGTATGACAGAAGGTGCAAACCTTTCCAGTGCAAACTATAATGTAGATAAGAAACCTCATTCTATGGGTATGATTTATCCTGATCAGGAATACAGAATTGTTGACGGCGAACTTTGGATAAAGGGTGACAACGTAATGGTTGGTTACTACAACGATCCCGAAGCAACCGCAGCAGTTTTGGAAGACGGTTGGTTAAAGACCGGTGACCTTGTGGAAGAAGATGAAGAAGGTTACATCACCATCGTTGGCCGTATCAAGAACTTAATTATTTTATCCAATGGTGAAAACATTTCACCGGAAGAAATCGAAGAAGTTTACTACAAAGAAAACTTTGTAAAAGACTGCTTGATTAAAGAAGATACCATGAACGGTGAATCGGTTATCGCAATTGAAATTTTCCCTTATGGACCTGAAGTAGAAGGTTTAAGCCCTGAAGAAATTCAGAAGAAGGCAGAAGAAGTAGTTGCTAAGGTAAATGCAACAATGCCTACCTTCAAGCGCGTAACTAAGGTTATGACAAGAAGCGAAGACTTCAAACGTACCGGTGCAATGAAGATTGACCGTAAAGCACATATCTAGCATAATAACAGGGAATGTTCTATTTTAGGGCATTCCCTGCATACCGTTAAGAAGAAGTATTTTGAAAGCCTAAATAAAAGGGCCTATAGTAATAAGAAAAGAGGACAAAAGAATGATTTTTGATAAGTTAATTGCAATTTTACAGAGAGTAAAACCTAATGTGGACATTTCTACCGTGACAATGGATTCACGTTTGATTACTGATCTTGGAATTGATTCCCTGTCTATGATGCTTCTTGCGATTTCCGTAGAAGACGAATTTAATATTGAATTCGGTGATGATACCAACTTCAATACAGTTCAGGAGTTGTGCGATTTTATTGAGAAAGCGCAGAAATAGCCGTGCGCATAATAAGAGAAGTATTATAAATTTACTTGTCGAAAAAGCACGAATGTTGTGTTATACTATACAAAAATATAAAAGGGGGCTTTGTAGGCTCCCTTTCTATGTGAGGACCATATCGTGAAGAGTGGATTGATTTTAGAAGGCGGCGGAATGCGTGGTATGTTTACGGCCGGCGTCCTGGATTGCTTTATGGAAGAAGGCATTGTATTTGATTATGTTATCGGTAGTTCATCCGGTGTCTGCAATGCAATGAATTATGTATCCGGCCAGATCGGACGTTCCAAAAATATGATGCTTTTACCTAAGAAAGAAAGCTACGCAGGTGTCAAAGAATTGCTTTTACACGGTTCGTTTTTGAACTTGAAAAAGTTGTTCCGCGTTTTGCCTTATCAGAAAAAAACACATTTTGATTTTGATACATATTTTACAAGTTCCATCGAGAATGAGTTCGTGGTTTCCAATTGTTATACGGGGAAACCGGAGTACTTAAGCGAGAAGAAAGATGAGGACCGCTTGGCAACCATAGCAACGGCGTCCTGCGCACTTCCGCTGGTGGGACGACCGGTAAAAACAGAAGATAAATGTTATATGGACGGTAGTATGACAGACCCGATTCCGGTGCAGCATACACTGGATAAAGGCTGTGACAAAATTATTTTGATTTCTACCAAAGGTGAAGGGATGGACCCCAGTGACTTAAGCAAGTACAACTGGGCGATGCGTATTTTATACGGTAAGAAAGTAAAACCTTTTTTGACTGCAATGAAGAACCGCTTGGATTTGTATTACAAGCAGTGGGATATGATTTATGATTTGCAGAAGGAAGGAACGTTATTCCTGATTCAGCCCCAGGGAGATGTAGCAATCAGCCATCTGGAAACGGATCCTGTGAAATTAGAGCAGATGTACGACAGCGGATATGCGTACGGCAGAAAAATTTTGGAAGACGTGAAAAAGTTTTTAGCGTAGAGAGAGGACCGACATGGACGGTAAGAAGATATTAAATGTTGGTGTGGATATTGGTTCCACCACTGCCAAAATTGTAATTACGGAAGGCGACAAGGTTTTATACAGAAAGTACGAAAGACATTATTCCCAGGTACGTTCCAAGACTTTGGAGCTTTTAAAAGAATGCAAAGAATATCTTGCGGATGCTGAAATTAAAATTGCTATTTCGGGTTCGGCCGGTCTTGGTATGGCTGAGGCGGCAGGAATTACTTTCGTGCAGGAAGTGTATGCTACCTATGCCCTTGTTCAGTTAAAAGAGCCTGATACGGACGTGGTAATTGAATTGGGTGGTGAGGATGCCAAGATTATTTTCTTAAAAGGCGGCGTGGATGAGCGAATGAACGGAACCTGTGCCGGCGGTACGGGTGCTTTTATCGACCAGATGGCGACACTTCTTGATGTGACACCGGATGAATTGGATGAAATGAGTCTTCAGTGTCAGAAAGAATATCCTATCGCATCCCGTTGCGGTGTATTTGCCAAGACGGATATCCAGCCCTTGATTAACCAAGGCGTGTCAAAGAACGACATTGCGGCAAGTATTTATTCCGCAGTGGTAAACCAGACCATTACAGGCCTTGCCCAGGGACGTAAAATCGAAGGAAAGGTAATGTTCCTTGGCGGTCCCCTGTATTACAATAAGGGACTTCGTAAGAGCTTTAGGCAGACCTTGAAATTAAGTGATGAGAATGCAATTTTCCCGGATTATGCCTTGTACTCCGTATCTATGGGTGCAGCATTGTTTGCTTCCGGTGTGGAGCAGTCTTTGACCTATGATGAATTGTTGCAGGCAATTGAGGCGACACTTTCAGAGCAGCGACAGGTGGTTAGTATGCCTGCGTTGTTTGACAGCGAAGAGGAGTTAAAGGAATTCAATGACCGTCATGCGACAGAAACCGTAGAATACAGAGATGTTAATACATATACAGGCAAGGCATACCTTGGAATCGATTGTGGTTCCACAACCACAAAGCTTGCACTGGTGAGTGAGGATAAGGAACTGCTTTGGTCTTACTACAATTCCAACAAGGGAAATCCTGTGGACGTTGTAAAAGAGCAGTTGGAAGTGATTTCCGAGCTTTGCGGCGAACGTATTGAAATTGCCGGCAGTGCAGTTACGGGCTACGGTGAGCAGTTAATCCGCAATGCCTTCCATATTGATAAGGGTATCGTAGAAACTATGGCGCATTTTATGGCGGCAAAGCACTTCTGCGATGAGGTGGATTTTATTCTGGACATCGGTGGCCAGGATATTAAATGTATTAAAATTAAAAATGACGCAGTAGACAGTATTATGCTGAATGAGGCGTGTTCTTCGGGTTGCGGTTCTTTTATCGAGACCTTTGCCAAATCTCTGGGATATAAGACACCGGAATTTGCCAAGCTTGGCTTAAAAGGTGATGCACCGGTAGACTTGGGTTCAAGATGTACCGTTTTTATGAATTCATCCATTAAGCAGGCGCAGAAGGATGGCGTAAGTATTGAAAATATTTCAGCCGGCATTTCGGTCAGTGTCATTAAGAATGCCATCTATAAGGTAATCCGCGCAAATTCACCGCGAGAGCTTGGTGACCATATTGTAGTGCAGGGCGGAACCTTTTTAAATGATGCGGTATTGCGTGCGTTTGAAAAAGAAATCGGTCATGCGGTAATAAGACCTGCCATCGCAGGAATTATGGGCGCATATGGTGCAGCCTTGTATGCAAAACAGAGCAATATTGAGAAGTCAACCACAATGCTTGGCGAGGCATTGAAGACTTTTACCCATACATCCAAAGCGGTACAGTGCCAGGGTTGTACCAATCACTGTTCGCTTACAATTAATACCTTCTCTGACGGAGGAAAGTATATTTCCGGTAACCGTTGCGAGCGTATGGGTAACAACAGCAAGAGTATTACACACGATATGAATATGTATGAATTTAAGCGTAATCGTCTTGCGGCAATGAAGGAATATCCGGATCGAAAGATTATCATCGGCCTTCCGTTACAGCTTGGTATGTACGATTTGGCACCGCTTTGGTACGGACTTTTTACGGAGCTTGGTTTCAACGTGAAGTTCTCGGGATTCTCAAGCCGTGAGTTGTATCTGCGCGGTCAGGACAGCATTCCTTCCGATACGGTTTGCTATCCCGCTAAATTGATGCACGGTCATATTCATAAATTAATTGATGAAAAAGTAGATGCGATTTTTGCGCCTTGTCTTACTTATAATGTAAAGGAAGAGGGTGGCGATAACCACTATAACTGCGCGGTTGTGGCATATTATCCGGAACTTCTGAAGGACAATATGAATGAGTTAAAAGAAATCAAATACATACAGCCTTTCTTGCATATTAAAGAGGAAAAAGAATTTATTCGTGAATTGAAAATGTACATTCCGGAAGAATTCGGTAAGTTTGATACCAAGACTTTGCGTAAGGCGGTTCGTGCCGGCTGGGCTTTGTATTATAAGTTCCAGGAAGAGAATCACGCTGAGGCAGACCGCATTATCAAGAAGGCCCGCGAAGAAGGAAAGAAGATTATGGTGCTTGCGGGACGTCCTTACCATATTGATCCGGAAATCGGTCATGGTATTGACTTGCTGGCAGAGTCCTTAGGCTTTGCAGTGGTTTCAGAAGATGGTATCAGCCACTTAACAACCATGCCCCGCGTGGCGGTGTTGAACCAGTGGACTTTCCATTCCAGAATGTATGCGGCGGCGAAGTATGTAACACAGCAGCCTGATATGGAACTGGTACAGTTGGTGTCTTTCGGTTGTGGTATCGATGCGATTACCACGGATGAAATCCGTAGCATTTTGGAGCGTAAGAATAAAATTTATACCCAGATTAAAATTGACGAAATCAACAACTTAAGTGCAGTAAATATCCGCTTGAGAAGTTTGATGGGCGCCCTTGAAATGCGCGAGAATAAACAGTAGAAATCTTCTGCAAAAACTATGAACGTATCGTCGGTTCGTGCAATCGTGCGAACCGATGAAATGGAGATTGTATAAATGGAAACAAACAACAATGTAACGAAAATGAACGAGCCCGCTATCTCCGTATGGACGGAAGAAGACGATAAAGTCACCCGCGTGGAGTTTACGGAAGAGATGAAGAAGGATTATAAAATTCTTCTTCCCACCATGCTTCCCCGCCATATGAAAATGATTGCATCTCTTTTAAAAGTATATGGATATGATGCAGAGATGCTGGAAAATACGGGGCAAAAAGTAATCGATACAGGTCTTATGTATGTACATAATGATACCTGTTATCCGGCGACTTTGGTGGTAGGACAGTTCGTTGACGCCTTAAATAGCGGTAATTACGATTTGAACAAAACTGCCCTTCTTTTTACCCAGACAGGCGGTGGTTGCCGTGCGTCCAACTACATTTCCCTGATGCGTAAGGCATTAAAGAAAGCAGGCTACGGTCACATTCCTGTTATTTCCTTAAACTTTGTAGGCTTGGAGAAAAACTCCGGTTTTAAATTGACCATTCCTATGATTCTTCGTATGTTATATGCCATTGTTTACGGCGATGTGATTATGTGCATCTGCAATCAGGCTAAGGCCTATGAAGTCAACAAAGGCGAGAGCGAGAAACTGGCGGATGAGTGGACTGCCAAATTGGTAGCCCAGCTTGCCGAGAAGAGAGTTTCTTATAAAAAAGTGAAAAAGACCATTCGCCAAATGGTGAAAGAGTTCGAAGCGATTCCGAAGACCGGTGAGAAGAAAGAAAAGGTTGGTATCGTAGGTGAAATTTATGTAAAATTCTCGCCCCTTGCAAACCGTTATCTGGAAGATTATCTTTTGCAGGAAGGCGCAGAGCCTACTATGGCAGGTTTGGTGGATTTTGCCATGTTTTACGTATACGGTCGTATGGAAGAGTATAAAATGTACCGCATTCACAAGAAATCCGTACACGCCTTCCGAATTGCGTATAAGCTGATGGAAGGAATCCAGAATGACATCATCAAGATTATCAAAGAGGAAAGTCATTTTGATCCGCCTACGGAATTTAAGAAGACCGTGGAACTGGCAAGAGAATACATCAGTCTGGGCGTTAAAATGGGCGAGGGTTGGCTTTTGGTGGCAGAGATGGTGGAACACATTCACCGCGGAACCAAGAGCATTGTATGTACCCAGCCTTTTGGTTGCCTTCCCAACCATATTGTGGGGAAGGGTGTTATGAAGGTGATTAAAGAAAAGAATCCCAATGTCAATATTGTTGCCATTGACTATGACGCCAGCGCCAGTGAAATCAATCAGCAGAACCGTTTGAAACTTCTGCTTGCCAATGCAGAGAATGGTAAATTAAAGATATAACAGAACTACTCAGGGGCAAGCACCAAAGGTGCGATTTCGTGAAGGGTTTTAAATAGCTACATATAATTTTATAAGGAGCACCAACATTCGTAAATCTGCGGATGTTGGTGTTTTTATTTTCAAAAAAGATAGAAATGTATAAGCAGTAAAAAAGTGGAAATGCTATTGATTAGAGGCACACAACAGATAAGGTTTTAGAGTAGATACAGTGAAAAAAGCACTATTTTATCAACAAATTTTGCTTACGAAAAAAATTCTTGTCTGCTAAAATATACATAGAGGATAATTTCATATAACCGAATGAGAAATATTTCACAACAAAAGAAAAGTAAAAAGAAAGGAGCAGCTTATGTTTGAAGTAGGAGATTATGTGGTTTATGACAGTTACGGTGTGTATCAGGTAAATAAGGTAGGAAGCTTGGACATGAGCGGGGTTCCGAAAGATAAAATTTATTACACTCTGGTATCGCCGTATGTGAAAGACGCCACGATTTATTCTGCGGTGGATAATCCTAAGGTTATTATGCGCGCGGTTATGGACAAGAGCGAGGCAATGGATTTGATTGCAGAGATGAAAGACGTGGAACTCCTGGAAATTAAGGAGGAGAAGAAACGAAACGATATTTTTAATGAGGCTTTAAAAACATACGATTGTAAGGATCTTGTTAAAATTATCAAAACCCTATACATTCGTCAGGAGCAAAAACTGGCAGAGGGAAAGAAGAGTACCGCCGGCGATGACAAGTATTTAAAAATCGCGGAAGACCGTTTGTATGGTGAGTTGGCGATTTCCCTGGATATGGATCGCAAGGATGTAAAAGAATTCGTAGAGAAAAAAGTGGCGGAATATATAGGGAATGCGTAACGGGACGTCCGGCTATTTACAGAATGTGCAGAGAGCCCTGGGATTTACAGATAATATAAAAGGTAATAAAAGCGGGAGTATTGTAACGTAAATGACAATACTCCCTTTTATCATGTAATTCTATAATACTTCTTCAATAAAAATGGTTCGTTCTTTGCCCAAGTCGATGATTTTACTTTCGGTGATGGGGCGGTTAAAACGATTGTAGTGAACCTTCACAATCGGACGTCCGCCTTCGTTTTTGCGGATGTTGGCTACGATACCTACTTCGCCGGTTGAGAGGCGTACCAAAGCGCCCAAGGGATATACCGGAATCGTGGAAGTAAAACATTTTACAACTTCGTAATCAAAGAAGATTCCACTACCGCCGTAGATTTCTTCAATAGCGAGATAGGGCTTGTCATTCTTGTAGGCGATATGCGAAGCGTAATGGGCACATACGGCCACGATGCGCGCCGATAATGGAATTTCTTCTTCTTTCAGCTTGCGGGGATAACCGCTGCCGTTCCATTTCTCGTGGTGGCACTGGATACACTCTGCGGCTTCGCGGTCGATATTATTCTGCACCGCAAAATGATAGCCGTAGGTAGGGTGTTCCATATATAATGCCAGCTGCTGTCCGTCGAAATCTTCCTTGCCAATCAGCATAGGCATTTCACATAAACCGATATCGCTTAAAAGTGCGCCGGTCATACATTTTATAATACCGTCGGGACTCATATTCATTCTTGCAGCAACTAAACCGGAGAGAACGCAGGTCATAATACTATAGCGGTACAAGCCTTTGTTGTCGGTGATTTTTTGCTGTAAAAGAAAGGAAAGAATATCTTCGTTGGTGGATAACTTAATCGCAAGTTTCTCGTTGCGTCGCGCTAATTCGCAGATTTCATCGCTTAAGTTTGCTTCCGGCTGATTCGGGCACAGAGATCTGGAATACTGCATAAAATCTGACACGAATGCTTCGGCAATTTTATCCACGGGAGAAATGTATATAGTATTTCTGTCTGCAATATGAACGGAAGGAATCTGTAACTCCCTCATTCGTGCAATATTTTTTAAACTTAAAGCTACACCGGCATTAAGCAAGCATTTGTCCGAACCCGGCAACATAACCGGTTTCTCAAGAATCATACCCGGTTTTACCTGAGCAATTGATAAAATCATATTGTAATCCCTCCAAAGTCAAAAAATCCCCACAAGAAGAGTATAAGATTTAGTAAAGAAAAAAGCAACTATTCTTGTAGATTTTAGAAAAATTTAAAAATTATTTCTTTGAAGGCATAGCGTTAACTTTGCGGCACATAGATGCAAAAGCACGCTGCATACGCGCGGTATTTTCTTCTGAGAAATAAAAGTGTGTAGCCCCGGGTAACATTGAGACCTTGATGCGGGGAATTCCTTTTAAGTATCGGTAAGAACGTAAGGAAACCAACTCGTCTTTTTGTGATAAAAAGACGCGACAGGGCACTTTTACTTTGGAAACACATTTGCGGGTAATTTCGATTTCCTTCGACAGTTCGAGAATACGCGGAAACCAGGTTAAATAACGCCACACGCGTTTGTCCGGCGTGACGCTGACGGCGGCTTCCTGGGCGAAGGCTACCTTGTTATCGGCAGGAATCCGTTCGCAAAGAATCTGTAAAGCGTTGCTTGCACAAGAGGGACGAAGGATGGGCATCAAAGGCACATCCAAAAGAAACAAGGCTTTAATGCGGGGATTGGAGCCGTCCGCAGCTTGTAGGGCAAATAAGGTGCCCATAGAGTGACCGACGATGATAATCTTGGAATAGCGCACGCTTAAATAAGTCAGGGTACGTTGTACCTGACCTTTCCATTTGGTCATGGAACTGCGGGCAAAGTCCTGCACGCTTTTGCCGTGACCGTCCAGCAAAATGTTAAACACGGACCAGTCTGCAGGTATTTGCTTAAGAATCGGTTTAAAAACATCGGGTGAACCGAAAATTCCGTGGATACAAAGAACTACGGTATCGCTTCCGGGGACTTCTTTTATATATTCTTTGTGAGCCATATAGATGTCTCCTTTTCGTTGGTTTCGTAACATAATGTGTTGATTATCATTATATCACTTTTATAGTCGTTATAAAATAACTCTACTTCAATAATGTGAATAGAATATGTTAAAAGAATAAAATTTTACTTGCTAAAGAAATTATTAAATTTTTATAAAGAAAATTTGCGAATTATACGGAAAAACCTTGTAAAACTGTTGACAGAACGGTTCGGTGTTTGTATAATCAAGGTGTATTATGTGTAGTTACATAAACAGATATTATTTTATTTTAAGAGAGGAGTTTATTGAAAATGACTGGAAAAACAGCTAAAATCGTAAGCTACATCACATGGATTGGTACATTAATCGTGTTCCTCGTTGGTGCACACAAGGATGACGAAGGCGTTAAGCAGCACTTAAACCAGGGTCTTATCTGCGCAATCGCTTCTATCATTCCTCTTGGTATTACTCAGCTTGCAGCTTTAGTATTTGCAATCATGGGTATCGTTAAGGCTTGCCAGGATGATGATACACCGTTACCTTTGATCGGTACATGGACACTTATTAAATAATTAAAGTGAAATCATCAAAAGAGACGTTGAGTTTTCAACGTCTCTTTTTTATTATTTAGAAATATTTATGATTTACGAAAGAACATTCTTGGGGAACAATATGGTAATGGTAGTCCCTTTATCCAGTTCACTGTCGATTTGAATTTGTGCATTCATTTGTTCGGCGATGTGTTTTACAATTGCGAGGCCCAAACCGGTACCGCCGGTCTGCTTGGAACGGCTTTTGTCTACACGATAGAAGCGTTCAAATATCCGATTGATATTTTCTTCCGAAATGCCAATGCCTGTATCGCTTACCATAAAAATAACATTCTCATTATTTTCCCTGATTGATACCTCTACTTTGCCACTCGGCTTGTTGTAGCGAATGCCGTTATCGCACAGATTATAAATCATTTCTTCCAGCATTTGACGATTGGCAAATACAGTTAAGTGCGGGCCTTTTAAATCCAAAGTGACATTATGTTTTTCGGCATTCATCTGTAGCATAGAGATGCAGTTGTTGGATAATTCATACAAATCTACATCTTCCATAGGCGTATTCTGTTCACCGGAATCCAGTTCGGAAAGTTTTAATATATCGTTAATTAATGTTAAAAGTCTTGTGGAATTGCGATGAATTTCCTTTGAAAAGCGAATGGTATCTTCTTCGCCGGTCATACCGTTTTCGATTAATTCGGAGTAGCCGGAAATGACGGTTAAGGGTGTTTTTAACTCGTGAGAAACATTAGCGGTAAATTCCTGACGGAGTTTGGCATTTTTGATAATGTCTTTATGTTGGCTTTGAATAGTTTCGATGAAAGGTTTTAATTCGTCATAGGTCTTTACCTCTCCCATATGGTCAAGATCTTTGGCTATATTATCAATGGGTTTCATCAGGGATTTGGTAAAGAGTTGTGCTACCACGGTACAGACTATGGTAAGCGAAATAATAATAATCAAAAGTGAGGGCAGGGAAGAAGCAAAGATGCTTAAAATGCTGTTAGCTTCCTTTGCAACACGCAACACACCGCCGTTATCCAGAAGAATAGCGTAATAATAAGTGTTTTGGGATAAGGTATCGGATTCGCGGATTGCGTAAGCTTCGCCGTTTGAATAGGCCTCGGAAATTTCGGGGCGCAGGGCGTGATTATCCATTTCCGCCGCATTTGCATCGCTGTCATATAATACGCTGCCATCAGTGTCTAACAGTGTAATTCGTATGTTGTCTAATTTGGTTTGATAATCTTTGACGCTGTATACGGTGAGGTTTTCCATGCTTCCCATCATATGGGCAACGGTTTTTAGTTCGTCCAATACCTGTTTTTGGAAGATTCCGTAGTAAACAAAAAGGAGAAGAACCATGGTCAGCAACATAGACAGAAGGGCAATGCCAATCAATTGTATGTTTATTTTCTTTCTCATGGGTTATCCTCCTATTTGTAGAGTTTTCATTTTATTCGCCGTTTAAAACATATCCTACGTTGCGGATTGTTTTGATATATTTGCCGGCGGTTTTTAATTTTTGACGAAGATTCTTGATATGCATATCAATGGTGCGGGATTCTCCTTCGAAATCAGTACCCCAAATCTTCTCTAAAATGCGTTCGCGTTTGATTACGATGCCCGGATTTGCCATAAACAATTTCAGGAGTTCATATTCTTTGTAGGTCAAATCACAAGTTTCACCGCTTACGGTAATTAAGCGCTTGTCCACGTCCATCACAATTTCCATAAATTCATACACGGATGCATCCGATGCACCGGCCAGTGCACGTCGCAACAGAGCTTTGACTCTGGATATGAGTTCCATTACGCCGAAGGGTTTGGTCATATAATCATCGGCGCCGGAATCCAGGCCCTTGACCTTGTCAATTTCCGTTGTTTTGGCGGTAACCAAAATAATGGGAAGTGACTTGGTTTTGACGTCGGAACGAAGTTTCTTTAATATACTCAGACCGTCCTCGTCGGGCAGCATAATATCGAGAAGAATTAAGTCCGGCAGAAAATCATTTAGGGCTTTATAAAATTCTTTGGCAGTGGCAAAACCACGTATGTCGTAACCGGAGTTTTTTAAGGCAAAGCTTTCTATTTCCAGAATGTTTTTATCATCTTCAACAATATATATTAAAGCCATAGGATGTTTCCTTTCTGCCTGATAAAAGGCGGATTATGCAATGCCCGACTAGATGCGGGGCAGATAAAATTTCTTCTTGTACTGTTCTACAGACGCCAGGAAAGCGGCACTGTCTTTGGTTTTTAAATTAACGATATAATCGTGAGCTTCCACATCGGTATTTTCCTGAATAGCACAAATTGCGATGTTGGAACAGTGATCCGAGATACGTTCATAATTGTTCATTACATCAGCAAGAATAAAGCCCATTTCAATGGTACATTCGCCACGGCGAAGTCGGATAATGTGTCTGTCTTTCATTTCGTCGTTTAACTGGTCAATTACTTCTTCCAGCGGTTCTACGCTGCGCGCAACGGTTTCGTCCTGTTCTTCGAAGGAGTTAACAGCGGTTTCCAAAATTTCGTTTACCGCACGGACAAATACGGCCAGTTCATTTTCGGCACTGCTTGAGAAACGCAAGTTTTTATCGTGCATTTCTTTCGCGGAGTGCGCCAGGTTTACTGCGTGATCGCCGATGCGTTCCAAGTCCCCTATACAGTGTAACAGAATTGAAAGCATGTGGCTATCTTTTTCGGAAAGACTGCGGCTGCTTAATTTTACAAGGTAGCTGCCTAATTCGTCTTCGTAGCGATCCAAAAGGTCTTCTGCTTCCATTACTTCTTTTAAAATGTTTTCGTCATATTGTTCAAAGAGACTTTGCGCCAACATCAGTGCTTCTTTGGCTTTGCCGGCCATATCGGAAGCTGCGTTGCGACATTGTTCTACCGCAAGACCGGGTGCTTCAAAGAAACGTTCGTCCAAAAGTGCGAAGCTTTTTTCTTCCGCGGTTGCAGGTTTTTCATCATTGTCCTTGATAGTAAGGCAAGCAAGCTTTTCAAGCATTTTAGAAAAAGGAAGTAAAAGCAGGGTTGCAAATACATTAAAGCAGGAGTGAACCACTGCGATACCCATTTCATTTGCTGCAACGCCCATAAAACCAAAGTCTATCACTGCATGCAAAATATAGAAAAGAATTAAGAAACTTAAGGTTCCGATTAGGTTGAAATATAAGTGTACCAAAGCGGCACGTCGGGCATTTTTACTTGCGCCGATGGAAGATAAAAGAGCCGTGATACAGGTACCGACATTCTGTCCCATAATAATAGGAATTGCCACGGCATAGCTTACGGCACCGGTGGAACAGAGAGCCTGCAAAATACCCACGGATGCAGATGAACTTTGAATAATTGCAGTTAAAAGCATACCTGCAAAAACACCGAAGAAGGGGTTTTCAAACATTAAAAGGAATTCCGCAAATTCGGGCACGTCGGCCAGGGGTTTTACGGTATCGCTCATTGTGTTCATACCAAACATTAAAACGGCAAAACCGACAAGAATGTTACCAAGGTTTTTCTTGCTTTCCTTTTTGGCTGTCATAACAAGGGAAATACCGATGATAGCAAGGATAGGTGAGAAGTTCTGGGGTTTTAACATTTGGATTAAGAAGTTATCACCTTCGATACCGGTCAAACTCAAAATCCAGGAAGTAATGGTGGTACCGATGTTTGCACCCATAATTACGCCTACGGCCTGTGATAATTTCATAATGCCGGCATTTACGAAACCGACAACCATAACCGTGGTGGCGGAAGAAGATTGAATTACAGCGGTTACCAGCATACCTAAGAAAACGCCCTTAAAAGGGTTGGAAGTCAGCTTCTCTAAGATGCTTTCCATACGTCCGCCGGAAGCCTGTGTAAGTCCGTCTCCAAGGACCTGCATACCAAAAAGAAACATGGCTAAGCCGCCAATAAGTGTTAGAATGTCAAAAAAGTCCATATTATCCTCCGTAAAAACATATTTATATTATTTTTGTTAAAAATTTTATTAATGTATGCAAACAAAATAAGAAAAAGGAGCAAAAAGCTTTTTTTCAATCCCATCTTAAAACCGGCATGTAAAGTTTGGTTCACTTGAATGTAAATTCTGTGTAAATTTTATTTACATTATATTTTACTTGAGCGTTAGTAAAGATGGGGATAAGAAAAAGACGGGGAAATGCGTAAAATGGCTTTTTTAGGCATTGACAAAACCTGATTTTATGCCTAAAATCGTTATATATTGTAAAAGCGTTGATGAGGAATAGTAGATATCAGTACGTTTTCAGAGAAGGAATCCGACAGGAGAGTTTCAATGTCCTGCCAGGCTGTGAGATTCCGACGTTCCCTTGTATCGAACCCGCCTCGGAGTTCCTGCCAATCACAGGCGTAGCACCGGCGTTAACGGTAGGATGAGTGAATGCGTAAGCATTAATTAGGGTGGTATCGCCGAGCTTTTCGGTCCCTTGGGGACGGGAGAGCTTTTTTATTTTCGTGGATTGGTTTCTGTACATCCTTATAAAATCTGCTCCGTTCTTCGAATATAAGTTTTTGGACGTAATTTGGGAGAAGCAGTTGGAAGAAGTGGACGTGAGCGGTGCAAACTCGCCGTCCAGGCTCGGTTGCACCTTTTTCCGACATCGTGTCGGAAAATCACTGGGAATGAAACAAATTACTCAAAAACTAATATTCTTCGCAAAGTCGCAGGATTTTATAAGGATGTACAGAAACGGATAGCCAAGGAAAAAAGAAACTCAATAAAGTAAGTTTATAATATATAAAATAAAGGAGAAGAATCATGGCAGAAGACAAGAAATTAGTGGAAGCCATCACATCCATGGACGTAGATTTCGCCCAGTGGTATACGGATGTGGTAAAGAAAGCAGAGTTAATCGATTACACCAGCGTAAAAGGCTGTATGGTAATCAAGCCCGCAGGTTATGCAATCTGGGAATTGATTCAGAGCCAGTTGGATGTGCGTTTTAAGGAGACGGGAGTAGAGAATGTATACTTACCTATGTTTATTCCCGAGAGCCTTTTACAGAAGGAAAAGGATCACGTGGAAGGTTTTGCACCGGAAGTTGCGTGGGTAACCCACGGCGGTTTGGAACCCTTACAGGAGAGAATGTGCGTACGTCCTACATCGGAGACTTTATTCTGTGACTTTTATGCAAACGAAGTGCATTCTTACCGTGATTTGCCTAAGGTATATAATCAGTGGTGTAGCGTTGTTCGTTGGGAGAAGACTACAAGACCTTTTTTAAGAAGCCGTGAATTCTTATGGCAGGAGGGTCATACTGCACACGCAACCGCAGAAGAAGCAGAAGCACGTACCATTCAGATGTTGAATGTATACGCTGACTTTCTTGAGAATGTTTTAGCAATCCCTGTTGTAAAAGGACAGAAGACTGATAAAGAAAAATTTGCAGGTGCAATAGCAACTTACACTATTGAAGCATTGATGCATGACGGTAAGGCGTTGCAGTCAGGTACCAGCCATAACTTCGGTGACGGTTTTGCGAAAGCATTCGGCATCCAGTATACCTCAAAAGAAAACAAACTCGAATACGTACACCAGACTTCATGGGGTATGACCACCAGATTAATCGGTGCCATCATCATGGTACACGGCGATAATTCAGGTCTTGTTTTACCGCCCAGAGTAGCACCCGTACAGGTTGCGATTATTCCTATCCAGCAGAAGAAGGAAGGTGTACTCGATAAGGCTTATGAATTAAAAGACCGCTTAAAAGGCTTCCGCGTTAAAGTAGATGACACAGACAAGTCACCCGGTTGGAAGTTCTCTGAGCAGGAAATGCGCGGTATTCCCGTACGTATCGAAATCGGTCCTCGCGATATCGAAGCAAACAAGGCTGTACTTGCCCGTAGAGATACCGGTGAGAAGATTGAAATTAATTTAGATGAGTTAGAGGTTAAGGTGGCTGAACTTCTTGATCAGATTCAGATTGAAATGCTTGAAAGAGCCCGTGCACATCGCGAAGAACATACCTATACGGCTACGGATTATGCAGACTTCCTTGATATTTTAGAGAACAAGCCCGGTTTCGTGAAAGCTATGTGGTGTGGCGACAGAGTTTGTGAAGATAAGGTAAAAGAAGACGCTGCGGCAACCAGCCGTTGTATGCCTTTTGAACAGGAAAAATTGTCAGATAAGTGTATTTGTTGTGGCAAACCTGCTTCAAAAATGGTATATTGGGGTAAGGCGTACTAAAATGATTTTAGCGTAGAATCAAAACGGTACAGAGTTTAAATATTTTAATTTTAAATTATTTTATAAAAAAGAAAGAAGGACGAAAAAATGAACGTATTGGTTATTAACTGCGGTAGTTCATCATTGAAGTACCAGCTTATCAACAGCGACACAGAGGCAGTACTTGCAAAAGGTCTTTGCGAAAGAATCGGTGCTCCCGGTTCTGTATTAAAGCATCAGCCTACAGGCGGTGAGAAGGTAGCAATCGAGAATCCCATGCCTACACATACAACAGCAATCCAGATGGTTATCGATGCTTTGACAGATGCTAACCACGGCGTTGTAAAGTCATTGGATGAAATTGATGCAGTAGGTCACAGAATCGTACACGGTGGTGAGAAGTTTGCAAGCTCTGTAGTAATTGATGATGAAGTTATGAAGGCAATTGAAGAATGTAACGACCTTGCACCTCTTCATAATCCTGCTAACTTAATAGGTATCAATGCTTGTAAGGAAATTATGCCTAATGTACCTATGGTAGGTGTATTCGATACCGCTTTCCATCAGACAATGCCTGAGAAAGCATACCTTTACGGACTTCCTCATAAATATTACGAAGATTACAAAGTACGTCGTTACGGATTCCACGGAACCAGCCATGATTTCGTATCAGCCCGTGCTGCAGAAATCCTCGGCAAGAAGCGTGAAGATGTTAAAATTATCGTTTGCCACTTAGGAAACGGTGCAAGTATTTCAGCCGTTGACCATGGCAAGTGTGTAGACACAAGTATGGGTCTTACTCCTTTGGAAGGTCTTATTATGGGAACACGTTCCGGTGATATGGACCCTGCAATCGTAGAATTCCTTGGCAAGAAGTTAGGTAAGTCTTTGGAAGAAGTTACCAAGATTTTGAATAAGGAATCAGGTGTTTACGGTTTGTCAGGCGGCGTATCCAGCGACTTCCGTGATTTATCTGCAGCTATGGACGAAGGCAACCTTCTTGCAAAGGCAGCTCTTGAAACTTACTGCTACAGAGTGGCAAAATACATCGGCTCTTATGTAGCTGCCATGAACGGCGTTGATATCATTGCTTTTACAGCAGGTATCGGTGAAAACGATGCTCGTGTACGCGGTATGGTTGGTGAATATTTCGAATACCTGGGAACATCTGTTGATCCTGAGAAGAATAAAGTTCGCGGCGAAGAAGCAATCATCTCTAACCCCGGCGATAAGGTAACCGTTATGGTAGTACCTACTAATGAAGAACTTGCAATCGCAAGAGAAACAGTGAAATTGGTTTAAGAACAGATAAGATGCATATTCAGCAAATATGTAAATGTTATTGAGATAAAAGATTATAAAAAATGCTATGTACGGAATGACCTGCACATAGCATTTTTATTATGGTAGTTTATTTATTTTTCTGTGTTTCTTTTACAACAGAAAGTAAAAACAATTGCCACGGGAAGGCAAATCATAACCGGATACAAGTAGCGCAATTGCACAGTGGGTCCGGCAAACAGCGTCAGGAAATAACCTGCAATCAGAGCCAGCGGCAGTAGGTTTTTGGAACCGTGCTTATAAATGCTGAATCCTAATAAATAAAGATACGCCCATAAGAATACGCCGGGAACCAAAATGATATTAATGAAAGGAATTTTTTGAAAAGCATTACCGTTTGCAAAGGCTTCCATCCATCTGTGCAAAAAGGGAAGTACCGGTGTTTGTTTAATATCAAATTTGGCCATGTCTTCATCATAAAAGACGGTTTGAATATAGTACAACCCTTCGGGAACAATTCCGTCTTCAGCGTTAATATAGTTGCAACTGACATCCAGAGGATTTAAAAAGCCGGCATAGAGAGCCAAAAATGCGTTGACGTATTCGTCCGGATACTGTTTAAACAGGTCAAGATACAACTGGGCATACTTCTTCGGATAATGAAGTACTTCCCAGCTGATAATATCCTTTTTAACAGGATCCGCAATATCGGGGCGATAACAGTAAAGTGCGCTTGGCCATATGACTATTTCAATTTGCGCAATAGTCTCTTCGGGTAATTCTTCCGCGTGATAGTGAACAACACGGGCGATTTGCTGGCCGGGGAGACTGAGCATTTCGCGGCGGTCTCCGCCTGTGGCATTCGTGTAAGAACCTAAAAGTTCTAAACAGATGAAGCCAATTGCACAAGCAAGAACCGAATAGGTCGCCAGGCGGCTGAACAATATGCGTCTTCCTTTCATAAAAGGAAGCAGAACAATCAGGGCGCCGATGTAAATTATAACACCGTATTTTCCGTTGTTTCGGAATAACATTACAAGAATTAAAGCCGCCAGAAGAAGAAAATCCGTTTTCTGCGGTTTGAAAGTATTTTGCCCGTTAGAAAGAGCAAGAAACAATGCTGTTACTGCCAAAATCATACCCATTGCAAACGGAATATCCTTGGTAATACTGATGCTTAAGTAGAAATGGAAAGGGTATAGTGCAAATAATCCGGTTAAAATCCAACCAAGTTTTCGGTTGTTGAAGTGTTTTGCGATACTCGTTGAAACGAAGGAAAAACTTGCGGATACGAATATAATTTGTAAAACCGTAAAAATCGCAATGCCTGCGGTGGGCGAATGGAATATTTTTTTACCCAACTCCCAGAAAAACTCAATAAGCAGAGTGTGAATCAAGGGATGGTGGTCGTTATAGGCATTGTTGGCAATCTGATAAATCTGCGGCTGAAAATCATAAGCACAGATGCCCGGGTAGTAAGCAAGAAAACCCGGCAGCCACAGTAGTATCATACTTATAAAAGAAATAAGAAAAAATTTAAGGAAGGAAAATTCCTTGTGTGTTGTTGCGAGGGGCGTCTTTTTTTTACGCAGTATAAAATAAGTCAGTATTGTAGCCGCGATTCCGCAAACAAGAGGAATTATAAGAACGGAGCATAGATTACCGCTGTCCCAAACAAGGTTTTCATATTTATATAATTTTTGGCAGGCAAAGGTGAATGCCAGCATTAAAAAAGTGATAAATCCTATGTAAAAGGAAAAAAGTTTTTGTTTCATAGAACCTCGTTGTTTTCGTTTTAATAACATATCTGAACAATAAATTCTTTGTTGAGATAAATTGCGTTTGTTGTCAAAAAGGATTTTACCATATTTTTTTACTAAAGTCATCTGCTGTCAAAAGAAATCTGCCGCCGGCATATCATAAATATTTTGTCCCTTTACATATATTGTAGAAATTACAATGAAAAATACGGGAGAATATATGGATAAAAAGACAATGACCAAGGTGTTTTTCGTTATGGTTGCAGCAATGGCGGTGGCGTTGTTGATCCGGGGAATTGTGTTACATAGTAAAAATGAAAAACAGGCCCGGACCGACATAGAAGAGTTACCTTTTACGGAAGTAGAACCTGAGGAAAAAACATACAGCGGATGTATTGTTGTGGTAGATGCAGGTCATGGCGGTAAAGATCCGGGGAAAGTCGGTGTGAACGGAACTTTGGAGAAAGATGTCAATTTGCAAATCGCTTTGCTTTTAAAAGATGCGTTGGAGGAAGAGGGCATCACCGTTGTGTTGACGAGGACTGATGACAGCGGATTATATGATGCAAACAGCAGCAATAAAAAGATGCAGGATATGAAGGCACGGCTTTCAATCATTGAGGAAAGCAAGGCGGACCTGGTGGTAAGCATTCATCAAAACAGCTTCGGGGATGCATCTGTATGCGGGCCTCAGGTCTTTTATTATGAAACCAGTGAGAATGGTGCTGATGCAGCAGAGTTTGTACAGAATGCATTAAATGACGATTTGGAAATTGCCCGTCCGCGGATGCAAAAAGGGAATGATAATTACTATTTGCTTACGAAATGCTCCAAGGTAATGGTTATTGCAGAGTGTGGTTTTCTTTCAAATCCCGAGGAGGAGAATCATTTAAATGATAAGGAATATCAGCAGAGGATTGCCGAGGCACTCAAGCGGGGGATTTGTGAGTATTTGGATTTGCAGAGAGTGGCGCCCTTGGAGATGAATGAGCCGGAGGAACCGGTGATTTAAAAGTGGCTTGGTATTCTTTTAAAAGTGTGGTATGATATACTTGAGTGAATATTGGTATGCGTTTTGTGTGAATGTATAGTTGTTCGCGAGCATCAAACCGATACTCAAATGCCTGGAGGATGGTATGCAGACTCTTGTTGTTACACAAGATGAAAATAGAATAGAGAAACAGACAATTATACAGGCCGGTGAAATTATAAGAAACGGTGGCTTGGTGGCGTTTCCCACGGAGACGGTGTATGGTCTCGGCGGAGACGGCTTAAATCCGGATTCTTCCCGCAAGATATATGCGGCAAAGGGGCGACCGTCGGATAATCCGCTGATTATCCATATTTATCGGTTGGAAGATTTGCAGGTCCTTGTAAAAGAAATTCCGGACAAAGCAAAGAAGCTTGCTGAAGCGTTTTGGCCGGGGCCGCTTACAATGATTTTGCCGAAAGCGGATATTGTGCCGAAGGAAACTACGGGCGGACTTGACACGGTTGCCGTAAGAATGCCGTCCCATAAGGTGGCACTTGCTTTTATTGAAGCGGCAGGAGGCTTCGTGGCTGCCCCCAGCGCAAACTTAAGCGGGAAACCCAGTCCTACCCTGGCGAAGTATGTTGTAGAGGATATGGACGGACGGATAGATATGATTATTGACGGCGGTGATATTGCCATCGGATTAGAATCTACTATCGTGGATTTGACCGGTGATGTGCCCATGATTTTAAGACCGGGCTATATCACGCTGGATATGTTACGGGATGTGTTGGGTGAGGTAAAATGCGATCCTACACTTCTGGACGGAGACTGTAAGGAACGCCCCAAGGCGCCGGGAATGCGTTATCGCCATTACGCGCCCAAAGGGGATATGCTGATTGTAGACGGTGAAACGGATGCGGTAGTGCGGGAAATCAACCGATGCGTTGCGGACAGCCGAAAGCAAGGTTTTAAAACCGGAGTGATTGCTACCGGTGAGAATGCGGACAAGTATGAAGCAGATGTTGTTAAGGTGGTAGGCGGAAGAAATGAAGAGACCGCCATTGCGGCATCGTTGTATCGCATTTTAAGAGAGTTCGATGATGAGGAAGTGGACGCGATTTATTCGGAAAGTTTTGCCACGGACGGCATCGGACAAGCCATTATGAATCGATTATTAAAGGCGGCAGGCCATAAATATAAAAATATCCGGGAGGACGAGTAAATGAATATTTCATTAGGATGTGACCACGGCGGTTACGATTTAAAAGAGGCAGTAAAGAAGCATTTGGAGGCACAGGGACATACCTGCAAGGATTTTGGTTGTTATGACAAGAATTCCTGCGATTACCCCAATCACGGCAGACCGGCAGCAGAAGCGGTTGCAAACGGCGAGTGTGATAAGGGTATCGTAATTTGTACCACAGGTATCGGTATGTCTATGGTTGCAAATAAGGTAAAAGGTGTTCGCGCGGCACTTTGCGCAGACTCTCTTTCGGCAGAGTTGACAAGACAGCACAACAACGCAAACGTGCTTGTTTTGGGCGCCGGTATTGTGGGAATGAATCTTGCACTTAAAATCGTGGATACTTTCATGACTACTGATTTTTCGGGAGATGAAAGACATCAGAGAAGAATTGATTTGATTGAGAAGTAAATAGCACGGAGGGTTACATGAAGAGAAAAGATTACATTACATGGGATGAATATTTTACGGGGATTGCAATGCTTTCAGGCATGCGTTCCAAAGACCCCAATACACAGGTGGGGGCCTGTATTGTAGGAAGGGACAATCGTATTTTATCTGTAGGATATAACGGATTTCCCAATGGATGTTCGGACGAATTATTCCCTTGGGCGCGTGAAGGCGGCGAGTTGGATACCAAGTATGCCTTTGTTGCCCACAGTGAATTAAACGCGATTCTTAACTATCGCGGCGGTAATTTGGAAGGGGCTAAAATTTATGTCACATTATTCCCCTGCAATGAGTGTGCCAAGGCGATTATTCAGGCAGGTATTAAGGAAGTAATCTATGATTCCGATAAATATGCAGGAACGCCTTCCAATGTTGCGGCAAAGAAAATGTTTGAGGCAGCAGGGGTAAAATGTGTGCAGTATCAGCGCACGGGACGTACTATTAGTTTTGAAGTATAAAAGTAATGAACCGTAATGCGGTGCGAGATATAATTCGCTTTTGCTGAAAGTTACAGGAAACAACAAAAGGCAGGTATTATGTTGAGAAAGAAAAAGAAAAAACTTGTAGCGGTGGTCATAGCGGTATGTATGTTTACCATGGGATTGCCGCAGATGACGGCATATGCTACAGGAACGTTGGAACAATTGCAAAATGCACAACAGCAGATGCAGCAGATGCAGCAGGAAAAAGAAGAAATAGATGAAGAGCGTCAAGAACTTCAAGGTGAGTTGGGCGGTTTGGAGCAACAGCATGGTTCCTTAAAATCGGAGCTGAATTCCTTGAATGAAGAACTTGCGGAAGCTGCCGAACATTTGGCGGAATTGGAAACTCAGATTGCAGAGAAAGAAGCCGAAATTGCGCAGACAAAGAAGGAGCTTGAGGAAGCAAAGCAGGCGGAAGCAGACCAGTATGAAGCGATGCAGAATCGTATGCAGGCGTCTTACGAAAGTCCGGATTCGGAGTATTTAGAGATGCTTCTGTCGGCCCGCAGTATTTCGGAACTTTTGAACTTTGCTGACTATATCAGTATGTTGGCAGATTATGACAATCAGGTGCTTTTAAAATATCAGGCGACTAAGGAAGCGGTAGCTGCCAAAGAGGTAGCTTTGGAACAAGAACTGGCGGAGTTAGAAGTGTTGAAGCAGGCTAATTTGGATGAACAGGAACGTATTAATGCTTTGATTCAAACTACGGCAGACTATGTGCAGAAGTATGCTGCGCAGATTTCTACCGCGGAGGCGGAACTTGCGGAAATTGAAGCTGAGATTGCACGAAAAGAAGCGGAAATTGCAGCGCAGGAAGCGGATATTGAAGCACTTAAAAAGAAATATCAGGAAGAACTTTTGATGTCCCAGTTAGCAAATTCTTCTGCCAAAAGAGATATTTCACAGGTGGTGTTTGAAGAAGGCGACAGATATCTTCTTGCGAACCTTATTTATTGTGAAGCCGGGGGCGAACCTTATGAAGGACAACTTGCGGTTGGAGCGGTAGTAATTAACCGAGTTTTGTCAAGCGTATATCCTAATACGGTATCCGGTGTGATTTACCAAAGAAGACAATTTTCGCCGGTGGCCAGCGGCCGATTGGCGTTGGCATTGTCTCAAAATAAAGCTACGCCTTCCTGTTATCAGGCAGCAGATGCCGCGATGTCGGGACAGACAAACGTGGGCGGTTGTGTATATTTCAGAACACCGATTCCGGGACTTACAGGTATACAGATTGGTGGGCATATCTTTTATTAAAAAACGAAACCTCAGGCTTAGTGATCAAGCCTGAGGTTTTTGAATGCATAATATATTCGGCGACATATTATATATCGTACTCATCTATCAAATCCATATACCGTTTAAATTCGCCGCTGTACATCGTATTCAGCAACATATCCGTTCTCACCAGTGCAGAATGCAACTGGTCTTTGGTAATCATATCTTTCACGGAAGCTTCCGCCAACTCGTCCAAATCCAGCACGCGAATCTGCCCGTCGGGATACAACACAACATCGGTCAACAAATCCGTAGAAGTGTAGGAATTTGTTGTCGCATCATACTCATAATCCACAATATCGCAGTACCAGTAAAGCAGGGAATTGTCGGCACGATAAAACTTGCTTACTTTAATGCCTTCCTTCAGCAAATAAGCAGAAAATCCGTGATCCATATCCCTTCTCGGTTTAATGGTTTTCCATTTGGTAATAATAACGGTATCGTCGTGATAAAGAACAACGTCGTCCTTGAGATGTACGATTTCGTCCGGTATCAGTCGTCTGCGGTATAAAGTGAGATTTTCCATAGAATTCCTTTCGGTGGTAAGATGTGTGTCCTATATGTAAAAATAGTACCTTTTGCAGGGGCAAAAGTCAACGAAAAAACTTTGCAAAAAGTGCCTAAAATTCGTACTTTTTAACTAGACATTGTTTGACAAAGTGAGTATAATTATAAAGATGGTACAAAATAGGGAGAGAAGTACTAATTTTATGGCTGCCGGAAAAAGAGATAACAAAATGAACATGCGTGAGATTGCCAGGGTGTTGGTATGTATCTCGCAGTTTACCATTTACATGCTGGTGCCCATTGCAATGTGTTTTTTCGGAGGTTTGTTTCTGGATAAATGGCTTGGAACTTCTTTTATCGCGATTGTGCTGTTTTTTGTCGGAGCACTTGCGGGCGGACGGAACGTGTATCGGCTTGCAAAGAAATATTTCGGCGAAGGTAAGGAGTAATCAGATTTGAAAAAGCAGAATGCCACCCTGATTGAATTATGGGTGGGAATTGTATTTTTTGCATTGGTTTCCCTGCTTGCGGGAATCTGGTTTGTGGAGAATGAAATTGCTTATGCACTGGGCTTGCTGGTTGGTGCGCTGACCGCGATATATTTGGCCTGGCACATGGCAAGAAGTATCGACAAAATGTTAGACCGGGCAGAAGAAGGCGCTGATCCCGGAGTAGGAATGCGTGTGTCAAGCCTGTTGCGCTACGGTATCGTGGTGCTGGTTTTAATCATCACGGCGTTTGTTTCGGAGTGGGTGAACCCCATCAGCACGTTTGTCGGTATCATCGGATTGAAAGTAGCGGCATATCTCCAGCCGTTTACTCATAAAATCGTGTTTAAGGTATTTGGCTGGGAAGAAGAAGTCTATCCCGAAATGCCTGACACAGAAGAATAAGGAGGTAGAAGTATGGGACAGGGAATCCTGTTATCCGGCGGAGACAACATTGACTTCATGATACATGGTGTCTTCTCTTACAATCTCTTTGGACAAGAGGTGTGGATAACAACATCGCACATATGTCTTTTGATCGTAGTGCTTGTATTGCTTCTCTTTTTCATCATCGGCGGTTCGGTATTCCGTAAAGCAGAAACGGTTCCGAAAGGTTTCCAGAATTTTGTGGAAATGATTGTGGAACTTTTGGACGGTATCGTAATCGGCGGTATGGGTGAAAAGGGCAAAGGATTTCGAAATTACATCGGCGTACTTTTTATTTTTATCCTGGTAAGTAATATTTCGGGTTTGCTGGGATTGAGACCGCCGACAGCGGATTACGGTGTAACCTTACCGCTGGGTATTCTGACTTTTACATTGATTCACGTGAACAAGTTCCGGTTTAATTCTATCGGTTCTATCTGGAAAGATATGTGTTCACCGTTGCCGCCCTGGTTGCCGATTTGGTTTCCTATCAACTTAATCAGTGAAGTGGCAGTTCCGGTTTCACTTTCTTTGCGTTTGTTCGCAAATGTATTATCAGGTACTGTAATGATGGCATTGGTGTACGGACTGTTGCAGATGTTTGCACTTGTATGGCCCGCAGCACTTCATGTCTACTTTGATTTATTTTCAGGAGCAATTCAGACATACGTATTCTGTATGTTAACCATGACATATATTTCAAATGCCATGGGTGGAGAGGATTAAAATTATTTTCTAGGAGGAAAGAAAAATGGAATTTAATGAGAACTTTATTTTAGGATGTTCAGCAATCGGTGCAGGTCTTGCGGTTATCGCAGGTATCGGACCCGGTGTAGGCCAGGGTATCGCAGCAGGTTACGGTGCTTCAGCAGTAGGACGTAATCCCGGCGCAAGAGGTGCTATCATGACAACCATGTTACTTGGTCAGGCGGTAGCAGAAACAACAGGTCTTTACGGTTTGTTAATTGCGTTCCTCTTATTATTCGTAAAACCTTTATTACCGTAATCGGATATCAGAGGTGCAGATGCGTTTATATTTTAGCAAACGCGTAGCGAAATAGAAGAGGAGGCAACAATTTGAACACAATAGAGAGCATGAACTTGCTTTTGACGGGTGAAGAGGGAATGTCGAGATTGTTCGATTTGGACATTCAGTTGCTTCATGACTCGGTTCTTACTTTGGTTGCTGTATTTGTTTTGTTCCTTGCAGGCTCGTACTTTTTCTTTAATCCGGCACGTAAGTTTCTGGAGAAGAGAAAACAGGGCATTGCTGATGATATTCAGTCTGCAAAGAGTGAACGTGAAGAAGCAGAACGTTTGAAGAAAGAATACGAAGAAAAGTTAAGCGGCGTAGACTCACAGGTGGAACAAATTCTGTCAGATGCCCGTAAAAAAGCACTTTCAAACGAAAATAAAATTATTGTTGAAGCAAAAGAAGAAGCAGAACGCATTCTTGAACGTGCAAACCAGGAAGCGAAACTTGAAAAACAGCGCGTAGCGCATGAAGTGAAGAATGAAATGGTTTCTGTTGCAACTGCTATGGCAGGCAAGATTGTGGCTACTTCCATTGATGACGCAACTCAGGAACGTCTTTTGGACGAAACATTGAAAGAAATGGGTGAGAACACATGGCTAAGCTAGTTTCCGGCACATACGGAGAAGCCTTATTCGAACTCGCACAGGAGAAGAATACGGTTTCTGCAATGTTAGAGGAAGTTTCCGGGCTGCAGATGGTTTTAAAAGAGAATAAGGAACTTTCGGTATTGATGAACAATCCGAAGGTATCCAAGGAAGAGCGTGAAGGCATCGTAAAAGAAGTATTCGGCGGAAGAATCAGTAATGATTTGTTGAATTTCCTGATACTTTTGGTGCAAAAAGGAAGATACGCTTACGTAGAAGAAATTCTTGCTTACTTTACAGACCGGGTAAAAGAAGCGGAAGGAATCGGTACTGCATATGTTACAACGGCAGTAGAACTGACTCCTGCAAAGAAGGATGAGATTCACAAGAAATTACTTGCGACTACATCTTACCGCGAAATTGAAATTATTTATCAGGTAGATCCTTCATTAATCGGCGGTATGACCGTTCGTATCAATGACAGGGTTGTTGACAGCAGCATAAAGACCAAATTGGAGAAGATGGAGCGTTCGCTTCTCACAATCCAGTTGGCAGAATAATTAGAAGAAAGGTGCGGCAGATTCATGAATTTAAGACCGGAAGAAATTAGTTCCGTTATTAAGGATCAAATCAAGAGATTCTCAGACCGTCTTGAAGTGGCTGACGTTGGTACCGTTATTCAGGTGGCTGACGGTATTGCCCGTGTACACGGACTGGAAAGCGCTATGCAGGGTGAGTTATTGGAATTCCCCGGCGATGTGTACGGTATGGTAATGAATCTTGAAGAAGATAATGTTGGTGCGGTACTTCTCGGTAATCAGAAGAGCATCAGCGAAGGCGATATTGTTAAAAGAACAGGCCGAGTAGTAGAAGTACCTGTTGGTGACGCAATGCTTGGTCGTGTTGTTAATGCTTTGGGACAGCCTATCGACGGCAAAGGACCTATTGCAACAACCAAATATCGTCAGATTGAAAGAGTAGCATCCGGTGTTATCACAAGAAAATCAGTTGATACACCCTTGCAGACAGGTATCAAGGCGATTGATGCCATGGTTCCCATCGGACGCGAACAGCGTGAGTTAATCATCGGTGACCGTCAGACAGGTAAGACCGCTATCGCAATCGATACCATTATTAACCAGAAATCAGAGAACGTAAAATGTATTTATGTAGCAATCGGACAGAAGGCATCTACTGTTGCTTCCATCGTTAAAACATTGGAAGAATACGGTGCTATGTCTTATACAACCATTGTTGCATCTACTGCAAGTGAGCTTGCGCCCTTACAGTACATTGCGCCTTATGCCGGATGCGCAATCGGTGAAGAGTGGATGGAAAACGGAGAAGACGTACTTGTTATCTATGATGACTTAAGTAAGCATGCTACCGCATACCGTACACTGTCATTGCTTTTAAGACGTCCTCCCGGACGTGAAGCATACCCCGGTGACGTATTCTACTTACATTCAAGACTTCTTGAACGTGCAGCGCGTATGAGTGAAGAATACGGTGGAGGTTCCTTAACAGCATTGCCCATTATCGAAACTCAGGCAGGTGACGTTTCCGCATACATTCCTACCAACGTAATTTCCATTACAGACGGTCAGATTTATTTGGAAACAGAAATGTTTAACTCAGGTTTCAGACCTGCGGTTAATGCGGGTCTTTCCGTATCCCGAGTTGGTGGTGCGGCACAGATTAAGGCGATGAAGAAGATTGCGGCTCCTATCCGTGTGGAACTTGCACAGTACAGAGAACTTGCTTCCTTTGCACAGTTCGGTTCCGAATTGGATGCGGATACCAAAGAAAAGCTTGCACAGGGTGAAAGAATTAAGGAAATCCTTAAGCAGCCTCAGTACAAGCCTATGCCGGTAGAATATCAGGTTATCATCATTTTCGTAGCAACCAAGAAATGTCTCTTAGACATTCCTGTTGATGATATTACCAGATTTGAATCAGAATTCTTTGAATTCCTGGATACCAAGTATCCTGAAATTCCTGAGTCTATCAAGACAAATAAGGTGATTTCAGAAGAAGTAGAAGAAAAACTTCTTGCAGCAGTAGAGGATTTCAAGAAAGATTTTGTAACAGGTATTTCATAAAACCGATACAAAGTCAGAAAGTAAAGGATGATTAAAATATGGCCTCAATGAGAGATATAAAAAGACGTAAGGCCGGTGTCCAGAGTACGCAGCAGATTACCAAAGCCATGAAATTGGTTTCTACGGTTAAACTGCAGCGTGCAAAGACAAGAGCTTTGCAGTCGAAGACATATTTTAGTTGTATGTATGAAACCGTAGTAAGTTTACTTGCCAAGGCAGGAAACTTGGATGTTCCCTATACACAGAAGCAGGAATGCACCCGTAAGGCAATTATCGTGCTGACCTCCAACAGAGGTTTGGCAGGCGGATACAACTCAAACGTTGTGAAGCTGATTACCCAGGGCGGTTTTGCCAAGGAAGATGTGGATATTTATGCAATCGGTCGTAAGGGCCGTGAGACATTGGAACGTCGCGGATATACCATTAAAGCTGACTTTTCGGAATTGGCGGATGAATTTGAGTACGCAGATGCCATTAAGGTATGTAATCAGATTTTGAAGGCTTACGATGAAAAGGAAGTCGGTGAGATTTACCTTGCATACACTAATTTTAAAAATACTGTAAGTCAGACACCGATGCTTCTGAAACTGCTCCCTGTTTTACCGGAAGAGCATGAGATTGAAAGTGACGGACTTCTTATGAATTTCGAACCTCAGGATGAAGAAGCATTGAAGATGATTATTCCGAAGTATATGACAAGCCTTTTACACGGTGCATTGATTGAATCTCTTGCCAGTGAAAACGGTGCACGTATGCAGGCAATGGACAATGCAACCAATAATGCCCAGGAAATGATTGACAGTCTGACCTTGTTATACAATAGAGCGCGTCAGGGCTCTATTACCCAGGAATTAACAGAGATTATTGCAGGTGCGGAAGCAATTTCGTAGTCTGCTATTGGAGGAAAAAGATGGCAAATACAGGAAAAATCACACAGATTATCGGTGCGGTTTTGGATATTAAGTTTGCAGAAAATAACTTGCCGGACATTAACGAAGCGATTAAAATTGCTTGCAATGACGGCAAAACATTGGTTGTTGAAGTTGCGCAGCATCTTGGTGATGATACCGTAAGATGTATCGCAATGGGACCTACAGACGGTCTTGTTCGCGGTATGGCAGCAGAGGCAACAGGTGCACCCATTTCCGTACCTGTAGGTGAGAATACACTGGGACGTATTTTTAACGTTCTTGGTGATCCCATTGATAATAAGCCTGCACCGGAAGGTGTAACTTATGATCCTATTCACAGAGCTGCTCCCGAATTTGCAGAGCAGTCTACAGCAACTGAATTGCTTGAAACCGGTATCAAAGTCGTTGACTTGCTTTGCCCTTACCAGAAGGGTGGTAAAATCGGTTTATTTGGTGGTGCCGGTGTAGGTAAAACCGTATTAATTCAGGAGTTAATTCGTAACATCGCTACAGAGCACGGTGGATATTCCGTATTTACCGGTGTTGGTGAGCGTACTCGTGAAGGAAATGACCTTTATCATGAAATGCAGGAATCAGGCGTTATTGATAAGACTACCATGGTGTTCGGTCAGATGAACGAGCCCCCCGGAGCACGTATGCGTGTTGGTCTCACAGGTCTTACTATGGCAGAATATTTCCGTGACAAGGGTGGTAAGGACGTGTTACTCTTCATTGATAACATTTTCCGTTTTACCCAGGCAGGTTCCGAAGTGTCAGCGCTTCTCGGACGTATGCCTTCAGCGGTAGGTTATCAGCCTACATTGCAGACTGAAATGGGTGCACTTCAGGAACGTATTACTTCAACCAAGAACGGTTCCATTACATCCGTTCAGGCTGTATACGTACCTGCGGACGACTTAACTGACCCTGCTCCCGCAACAACATTTGCGCACTTGGATGCAACAACCGTATTATCACGTTCT
>JAZNRI010000072.1:0-90908 GCA_045590655.1 Lachnospiraceae bacterium
TAGTTTTACCGGCACCGTTCTGACCTACAAAACCGCAAATACAGCCTCTGGGAATGTTAAAACTCACCTTATTTAAAACGAAGTCGCCGTAATCTTTGGTGACATCTTTTAGCTCAATCACATAGTCATTCTCTGTATGTATCACAGTATCTGCTACCGCTTCCATTCTATCTTCCTTATTCATCGCTCTGACTCTCCTTCTCTTCGTATAAAAGCTTCATTCGCTCCACAAGTTCGTCAAAAGGCACCTTGGCAAGCGCCGCCTTCTCAAGCACCTCTTCCATCAGGTTCTCGATTTCAAACATAACGCTTTCCTTCACCATTTCGTGATTTACGCCTTTGACGAAACTTCCCTTGCCCGTGTAGGATTCGATGTAGCCTTCCCTCTCTAATTCCTCGTAGGCTCGCTTGGTTGTAATAATACTGATTCGCAGTTCTTTGGCCAGAAGTCGCATTGACGGAAGGGCGTCCCCTTCTTTCAACTCGCCATTCATAATCTGGGCTTTGATCTGGTCCATAATCTGCTCATAAATCGGTCTGTCCGACTGGTTTGTGATAATAATGTCCATTTGTTACCTCGCGCGTTGTTTTAAATGTAATTATTTTATGCATGCTTACAATTGTTACATTTTGCATCGTAACATTGTATATATATAATATACACAATATGCACACCGTGTCAATATGCTATATACATTTTTTTATAAAAAATAAAAAATCCACCCATTCATTCTAAAATGAACGGGTGGCTCCCTTTTTAACATTTATAATTCTCTTATCAATTACACTCTACTGTATTGGCAATCTGCTCCATTTCATAAGAAGAAGCCCACGAATTATTATCCGCGATAAAAAATCGGTGTTCTTCCTCACAGAATGCATAAATAACCACTGGAATATGAGTTCCGCCGGTCGTTCCGTTGGCATAATACTCTCCTTCATTTTTAATACAGGAAAAGCCTATCACCCTAACCGTTTTCCCGGATTCAAGCGTCACATTTTCTGCCCAATAATTATCATCCGCTGAACCTGTCACGGAATACTTTTCTTCCGCATATTTCTTAACTTCCTCTTCCAACTCAGCCATATTATCCGCAGAATCCGCAATATGAATGCTGACATCATGATTTGAATCGCCAAAAACACCATTGCCCTGTTCTTCCAATTCATTATACATACGCAGACTGATATCCGAATAGGTTACTTCATAACTGTTATTTTCATTGATTTCATTCTCTATGACTATAGAAGCAATTTCATAGTCTGATTGATTGAAGCTTCCTGTAGCGGTAATATTCAAATGGATATCCCCTTTCGCACTCATACCGTTATCCCGGATATGAAGTACTTCATTATCATCGACATATCCCCACTCAGGGACACCCCAAATCTCGTATTCTATCTCATAATCACCTTTTACATCCACCTGTATCAAATCATCAATAACAAAGGCATCTCCCGGTTTTGCATACACCACATATTCTACCGTAAGTTCCGGAATACGTGCCTTGTACTCCTTTACTCCCAAAACACATCCTGCTATAACCAAGCAAACAGCCAATACTACCGCAATTGTGATTATGTATTTCTTTTTCATTATAAAACCTCCGTTTTGCTTATTCTGCATCAGATAGTGCAGATTTTTTTCGTCTTCTACAAATAAAACACACGAAAGTCAGAAAAGGTTTCATTTTTATTTTAAAGTTTTATTATTTTTTATAAATTCTTTTTCCCTTCTTCAGAAATCATGCGGTCCAGTTCTTCCAAACGATGCTCGATGGCACTTTTTTCACGGATGCAACCAAGACGTCGGATTTCAAGTTTATCAATTCTCAGGATATTCGCACAACTTGCCCAGAATGAATTTACAGACATTGCACTGAAAAAGATTACAGACGCAATGCCCGCAACCGCTAACGAAATAGCCAAGCCACCGTTGATAATTACTCCCACAAAACCGGAAATCGGTACGTGATACCAAAATAACATCATTCCGAATAAAAATAATGCAAGAATCACAAATGCCACAGCAACAATCACACACACCGAATAAATGCGGCGACACCTTCCTTGGCGGTACTTCAGATCTTCCAGCTGCACATCCAAGTCCCGCAATTCCATATATAGCTTTGCTTTTTCTCCGCGGAGTTTATCCGTCTCCGCAGGCGGAATGTAATCCTCATCCCACACATTACTTGCTTTGATTTGCTCCATTTGAATCCCCTTTTATCTTATAATTTATCCAACAGTTCTTTTATATCACGATTCAAATCTCTTCTTTCATCATACCAGATGGTTCCAAGAATCTCCGGAATTTGATACGGAACCGATGAACATACAATCACAGGAATGTTAATGTCCTCACTCTGTAATCGTTTTATTAATTGGTTGCCTGCGTCAGGAACAGCCTCGCCGACTCGTTCAATCGGATAATGCATATCTGTAATAATTAAGCCAACAGGCTCTGTATTCATACTTTTATAAATTTCTTCCAGTCCCGCCTGCAAGTAATTCACGCAGATGACATTTTTAATGCCGTATATCGAAAGTGCGTTTCTGATATCGATTCTTTTATATACGTTATCTTCCACCAACAAAACTTTTAACTCCGAAAGAATCATTGTTGCCTCCTTATCTTGCTAAAGTTGTATCTATATTTTATTGTATCGAAATTTGCACATTTTGCAATCCTTGTCGCACGCTTTATACTTTAACTCTGCCGACGACGCTTCTTTTTACGTTGGTAAACTGTCCGCAAGGCAAAGCGCCCCCCAGCCCACCCTGTCATTAGGCAACTCCTCCTCACCGGGAATCGGCCTTGCACCTTTAATCAAATAGGCTTTCAATTTCTCACCGTACAAATACGGGTCATTTCCGCGCACAATCCCCCATTCCATCAGAAGTGCTGCCGCGCCTGCCACCATAGGCGTTGCATAGGAAGTTCCGCTCACTCTCGTATAACCGCCCCGTACCGACACCGTTTCAATATTCACTCCCGGTGCTACCAAATCGGGTTTAACAGTATCAATTAACGTCCGCACCTCTTCATTCATCTCACTCACTTGTATCCTGCTCGATGATTGCAAACGCCCGGACAGAACATTTTCACTATCTCGATTTCCCATCAACTGGCGAAACACATAACCTCTACCGCTGAAATCCGCCACACCTCCGGTATAAATATCATATGCGCCTACGGTAATCACTTTATGCGCAGTGGAAGGTATGGTTAAAGTCACCCGGGGACTCTCACGAAAAAACCTCGTTCCTTCACTTCGCGTCACTCCGCTTGGCAGGAAGAACTGATAACCGCCGTATACAATGTTTCGTGGCATAAGTTCGAACGTCCAAACACCGGACTGAATATATGTAGCCGTCGAATTATTGCTTCCATCAAAGCTTTGAGCCATTCCGCTATTGTCTTCATCTCTGCCGAAATGGGCTGACGAAATAAAATCCACATACACCTCCTGAAATACCATATACGGCAGCGGTTGCCCCACATAAATTAAAAGTTCCGTCCCCTCTGCCTTATATCGATATGCACCGGGCAAATTCATGGGTATCTCAATCCTCTCCCCGCCCGGCGTAATCAGTGTCACCTCATATACATCCTGATAATATTTCCAAAGCTGGACATTTAACGACCTTTCATATTCTGCTACCGCAAGTTCCACGCGCTCCGTTTGTCCGCTTTGTACCACCCCTTCCGCGTGACCTCCTGACGTACCTTCATTACCGCTTCCCACCACAATAGACGTCCGTCCGATTTCAGCTGCATTATCCAGGAAACGCTCCAGTAAAGAATTGCCTCTGTGATCCCCGTAGGTATTTCCAAAGCTTAAATTTATCACCAAGGGCATCTGAAGCTCCCTTGCTTTGCGCAATGCATAAGTAACCCCTCGCATAATCTCTGTAGTCCTCGGGAAAGCATTTTCTCGTTGTGCACCTAATTTTACAATCAACAAAGACACCTCCGGTGCCACACCCTTTCGAAACGGTTCTTCTGTAGTGCCGCTTGCTACCAGAATCCCTGCCACCGCGGTTCCATGACCGCTGACATCTACCGTCGGAATCAAACGCCTTGCTTCTGTCTCACTTCCAAGCGACAAGGCCTCATCAATCTGTTCCTTTGTAAATTCCACCCCGGTTTCATATCCTTCTGGTGGCACAAAACCGGCCTCTGCATCCGGCTCTAACGACTGATCCCACAAGGCCACAATTCTGGTACTGCCATCCGCATTCCTGAAATTCTCATTATAAAAATCAATAGAGCTGTCCAATACGGCCACCAACACTCCCTTTCCCGTAAGAAAAGGTATCCTGTCAGTCACCGCACTGATACAGCTCTCTCTCAACGCCGTAATATCCTGAAAATAAAAAGGCTTCGGCTTTTCCACATATTCAATTTCAGGCAAGGCCACAAATTCTTCCAACAATGCGTCCGGCAAGGTTACAATGGCGTAACCTGCAATCAAAGGTTCGATTTGAATCAAGTCGCTCTCGTAACGCTCAATATCCCCCTGGTATTTTATAATAATCTCCCAGGTATTGCTTAATAAATCAAATCCCTCCCGTAAAAGCGGGGACTCCTCTCGTTCTTCCCTACTTACGGAAAGCGATAAGTTTAAAAGATTCTCTAATTTCTGACTGTCCATGGCATTCTCTCAATTGTTTTTTATATAGTATGCCGGTTTACATCACCAAATCACTTTTAGTTTACATAATATTTCTTTTATATGCCCGAACTCACTTTGCATATCATTGCACAAAAAAAGCGGCCGGCATATGCCAACCGCCACTTTTACTTTTATCAAATTATTTTCCGGGATGATACTCTCTGAAAAATTTAATCAACCCCTGCAACACATTGGTTAATGTCGGGATATCTTCCTTGTCTAACGATGCAATCACCGCTTCCGTCATTTCGTCATGGAAGGTTTTATGCTGTGCATACGCGCGCTCACCCTTCTCCGTTAAGCTAATCATAACCACTCGTCTGTCTTCTTCACTGCGCTCACGAAGAACGTATCCCTTCTTCACAAGACCGTTCATAGATGTCGTCAGGGAACCCACCGTAATGCCGAGAGACTTCGCAATCGCAGACATATTACGGCCTTCCAGACCTACTGCCTCAATAATATGCATATCATTTACGGTGATATCCTCAAACTCACCCGTAATAATTGCATTCTCCTCTACAACAAGAATTTCCCTGAACAAATTTACTAAAATTTCATTTACTGTATCATGTATAGTCAAAATGATAACTCCTTATCTTTACGTGCCGACACAATCCCCAACACTATTATGATTGTTTCCCTTTCAAACTATTTTAACACAAAAATATGTTAATATAAAGTTAAAATTTACGAAATCTTTCATAACGTGCTTCTACCAATTCTTCCGCAGACTTCTTTCCGTGGCGTGATAAAAATCCCTCAACGGCATTTTTTACACGGGTTGCCACCTTGTAAAAGCTGTCATCGTTGAATTTCTCAGGTTCTTCAATGATACCGTCAATTACCTGCATCTCATATAAATCCTTGGCAGTCATCTTCATCACACGTGCTGCATCCTTCGCAAGAGAACTGTCTTTCCAAAGAATTGATGCATAGCCTTCCGGCGATAAAATCGAATATACCGAATTCTCCAGCATCCAAACCTCATCGGACACCGCCATGGCAAGCGCACCGCCGCTGCCGCCTTCCCCGATAATCAGGGTAAAAACAGGCACTTTTAAGGCAGACATTTCATAAAGGTTTCTTGCAATTGCTTCACCCTGTCCGCGTTCCTCTGCTTCCAGTCCGCAGAAAGCTCCCGGCGTATCCACAAAGCAGATTACCGGTCTGTGAAACTTCTCCGCCTGCTTCATCAAACGCAACGCCTTACGATATCCGTCCGGCGAAGGCATTCCGAAATTGCGGAATACATTTTCCTTGGTAGTCTTCCCCTTACACTGTGCAATTACCGTAACGGGCATTCCTTTAAAATATGCAATGCCGCCAACAATGCCGTGATCATCACTAAAATATCTGTCTCCATGAAACTCCATAAAATCCGTAAAACAATTATCGATATAATCCATTCCAACAGGACGGTCCTTCCTTCTGGAAAGTAAAACCTTATCCCAGGCACTCATACCCGAATCCTTGATTTCGCACTTCATCGCCTGCTCTGTAAACTCGGTATGGCTTACCCTGTGCATATCCAAAATGCTTTTTAAGGTATCGTGCATCTCTTCTCTTTTTACAATGGCATCTACAAAACCGTGGTCTAAAAGAAACTCCGCTCTTTGGAATCCCTTCGGCAATTTCTGGCCGATGGTCTGCTCAATGACTCTGGGGCCTGCAAAACCTATTAACGCATTGGGCTCTGCAAGAATAATATCACCAAGCATGGCAAAACTTGCCGTTACGCCACCGGTTGTCGGGTCTGTTAATACCGAAATATATAGATTTCCGGCGTCGCTGTGGCGCTTCAAAGCCGCTGACGTTTTGGCCATCTGCATAAGCGACACAATGCCTTCCTGCATTCTTGCACCGCCGGAGCAAGCAAAAATAATCACAGGGAGTTTCTCTTCAGTGGCACGCTCCACTGCGCGGGTAATTTTTTCACCAACCACATGGCCCATACTCGCCATCATAAAACGTCCGTCACACACTGCAAGCACTACCTTATTTGCACCGATTAAACCGGTACCCGTAACAACAGCCTCATCAAGACCTGTTTTCTCCTGTAATGCAGTAATTTTATCTTCATAACCCTTGTAATTCAAAGGGTTGCTTGTTTTCAAGCCTTCGTCCCAACGTTCAAAAGTGCCGGGCTCTACCACGGAAGCTATTCTTTTGTATGCACTCATACGGAAGTATCCGTGGCACTTCGGACAAATGTAGAGATTCTCTTTTACCTCCTCTACATATACCGGTGCCTTACACATATTACACTTCTTAAAAAGGCCCTCAGGCACTTCAGCCGCATTCTTCTCTCTTGCTGCCTTTTCCAGTCGTCCGTCTTCTTTTTTAAATCTTGCACCAAGCTTCATGATTCGCCTCCAAGATATGACATTCTATCACCGTAGAATTTCAGTAAATACATCTACTCGCCTAAAATTTCCGCCTCTGCCATATCACTGATCATTTCATACAAATAGTCCACATTTGTGTCGATTCCTTCAATGATGACTTCGCCCAACGCACTGCGCATCTTGCGCAAAGCCTCTTCCCTTGTGGTTCCGTGCACGATTAATTTCGCAATCATGGAATCATAATAGGGCGGAATCTCGTATCCGCTGTAAATTGCAGTATCCATACGAATTCCCTTACCGCCGGGCAAGTAAAGATTCTCAATCTTACCGGGGGAAGGACGGAAGTTCTTCTCCGGATTCTCCGCATTGATTCTGCACTCGATGGAATGACCTTCCATACGAACGTCCTCCTGGGTGAAGGACAATTTCTCTTTGGAAGCAATTTTAATCTGCTCCTTAATCAAATCCACGCCGGTAATCCACTCCGTTACGGGGTGCTCTACCTGAATTCGTGTATTCATTTCCATAAAATAAAAGTCTTTTTCATTTTCCAGCAAAAATTCAATAGTGCCGGCATTTTCGTAGCCAACCGCTTTGGCTGCCTTCACTGCCTGCTCACCCATACGCGCGCGTAATTCTTCCGAAATCGCCTTACAGGGTGCTTCCTCAATGAATTTCTGGTGGTTACGCTGAATGGAACAGTCACGCTCTCCAAGATGCACTACATTACCGTAGGAATCCGCAAGAATCTGCACCTCCACGTGTCTCGGATGCTCTATAAAATGCTCCATATACACCGAATCGTCACCAAACGCCGCACCGGCCTCTTTTCTTGCAGTCAAGTATGCATTCTCGAATTCTTCTTCGCTCATCGCCACACGCATACCTTTACCACCGCCGCCAAGTGCCGCCTTAACAATGACAGGATACCCTAATTTGGCCGCAATTTCCTTGCCTTCTTCAACGCTTTCCACATTTTGATTCCAGCCCGGAATTACCGTAACGCCGGCTTCAATCATGGTATTACGTGCCTCTGTTTTATTACCCATTTTACGGATAATTTCAGAAGAAGGTCCGATAAAAGTAATGTTGCATTCTTCACATAATTTTGCAAACTTCTGATTCTCGGATAAAAATCCGAATCCCGGATGAATTGCCTCTGCGCCGGTATTGATGGTGGCGCTGATAATATTCTCCATATTCAGGTAGCTGTCTTTCGACGGTGCCGGTCCGATACAAACCGCCTCATCCGCAAGCTGGGCATGAAGGGCATCTTTGTCCGCCTCGGAATATACCGCAACAGACTGAATTCCCAATTCCCTGCAGGCACGGATAATACGCACCGCGATTTCTCCTCTGTTTGCAATTAAAATTTTATGAATCATTGATTAATCCGCCTTATTATCCAATCATAAAAGAAAGTTCAGCAGTTACCACTACTTTACCGTCTACGCTGGCAATCGCTTCGCCCACACCCAAAGGTCCTTTGCTGCGAACGATACGAGTTTCCAATTTTAATTTATCACCGGGTACAACTTTGCCTTTGAACTTGCACTTGTTGATTCCCGCAAAATATGCAATCTTTCCCTTGTTTTCTTCCAGACTCAAAGCTGCAACCGCACCGGTCTGTGCCAGGGCCTCGATAATAAGAACGCCCGGCATTACAGGCTCCTGCGGAAAATGTCCTTTGAAGAAATCTTCGCGAAATGTCACGCACTTATAACCTACCGCATACTCCCCGGGCACCATATCTTCAATGTAATCTACAAGAAGAAACGGATGTCTGTGGGGGATAATCTGTTCAATTTCTTTAATACCTAATTTCATATTAGTCCTCTTTTCTTATTCAACAACAAACAACGCTTCGCCGTATTCCACACCGCTGGCATTGTCAACCAGAATCTCTGTAATGACACCGTCATACTCGGATTCGATTTCGTTCATCAGTTTCATTGCTTCCACGATGGCGATAATCTGACCCTTCTTTACTCTGTCGCCTACTTTCACGAAAGGCTCCGCATCTTCAGAAGGTGCCGCATAAAACGTACCTACCAAAGGCGAGTTAATCGTCTTGCCGTTTGCTACAGCACTCTTTTTATCAGCTGCAGAAGCTTCTTCTGATACAGGCTGTGCAACCGCCTCTGCTGCCACGCTCTGTACCGCAGGTGCAACCGCCTCTGCATTAACAGTTGTTGTAAAACCCGGGTCCATCATCACTACATCACCGGAAGACATATGTATTTTAACATTTCCTTCTTCATAATGAAAGTTGGTAAGATTCGATTCTGAAACTGTTTTTATAAGTTCTAAAATATGATTATATTCCATTTTAATTCCTTTCCGGTTACGCCTCATACTTTGCCAAAAGCAAAGACGCATTGTGTCCGCCAAAGCCTAATGAGTTGCTGATAGCATACTTAAAATCTTTCTGAACGGCTTTACCGAATACATAATTCAAATCGCATTCTTCATCCGCCTCTTTGGAATTTACAGTGGGGTGAATGTAGCCTTCCTGTAAAGACTTCACGCATACAATCGCTTCCACACCGCCTGCCGCACCGAGAAGGTGGCCAATCATAGACTTGGTAGAATTGATGTATAAGTTCTTCGCATGCTCGCCAAACGCCATTTTAATTGCTCTTGTTTCAAACAAATCATTATGATGTGTACTGGTTCCGTGGGCATTGATGTAAGTTACTTCTGTAGGATCGATTCCTGCATCCTGCATTGCAAACTTCATTGCCGTACCTGCGCCGCTTCCGTCCTCTGCCGGGGAAGTGATGTGGAATGCATCGCAGGTTGCACCGTAACCAACTACTTCAGCAAGAATTTCAGCACCTCTGTTTTTAGCATGCTCTAATTCTTCCAAAACAAGGATACCTGCACCTTCACCCATTACAAAACCGTTACGGTCTTTATCAAAAGGAATAGATGCCTTATTCACATCTTCTGTTTCATTTAATGCTGTAAGGGATGTAAAACCTGCCACACCCAACGGACAAATTGCACCTTCCGCACCACCTGCCAGAATCACTTCGGCATCACCGTACTGGATCGCACGGAATGCATCACCGATGCAATGAGAACCTGTAGCACATGCAGTTACCACATTGGTACATTTTCCTTTTAAGCCAAGGGCAATTGCTACGTTACCTGCTGCCATATTGGAAATCATCATAGGAACGAACATAGGACTCACTCTGGTAGGACCTTTTTCCAACATTTTGGTATGTTCATTTTCAAAACAGGACATACCACCGATACCGGAACCGATAATAACACCCACACGGAACGGATCTTCTTTTTCCATATCAAGGCCGGACTGCTCAAATGCTTCCTTTGCTGCAACCACCGCATACTGTGAGAATGTATCCATTCTCTTAGCCGCCTTAAAATCCATTCTCTCTTTTGCAACGAAATCTTTCACTTCTGCTGCAATTTTTACCTTATAATCGGTTGTATCAAACTTGGTGATGGGTCCGATTCCCACCTTCTCTTCTTTGATTGAATTCCAGAATTCCTCTACTGTATTTCCGATAGGGGTAATGGCACCCATACCGGTAACTACTACACGTCTCTTCATTTTTATCACCTTTCTACATTGCCATTCCGCCGTCTACGCAAATCACCTGACCGGTAACGTACGCAGCCTCGTCCGAAGCAAGGTATTTTACCATATTTGCAATATCTTCCGGCTGTCCGAAGCGTCCCACGGGAATCTGCTTTACAGCCGCTTCTTTCACGGTATCTGATAAAACTGCTGTCATTTCGGTTTCAATAAAACCGGGTGCTACCGCATTTACCGTAATATTTCTTGAAGCAAGTTCTCGCGCCATAGACTTGGTAAGACCAATCATACCCGCCTTGGATGCGGAGTAATTTGCCTGACCGGCATTGCCCATAACGCCGGATACGGAAGTAATATTAATGATTCGTCCGCTACGCTGTTTTACCATGGTTTTGGTTGCAGCCTTGATGGTGTTAAAAGCACCTTTTAAGTTGATGTTAATTACGTCATCAAACTGTGCTTCGGTCATCATCATCATAAGACCGTCCTTGGTAATACCTGCGTTATTTATAAGAATATCAAGTCTTCCTTTTGCCGCAATAATATCGCTTACTGCCTTATTGGTTTCTTCGAAATCGCCTACATTGAACTTACAGATTTCACCCTGACCGCCTTTTTCCTCAATCAGTCGGACGGTTTCTTCCGCCTTGCCTTGGGAACCGTTATAATTTACATATACATAAGCACCTGCTCCTGCCAAAGCTACTGCGATGGCTCTTCCGATGCCGCCTGATGCGCCTGTTACAAGCGCAATTTTTTCTGACATAATTACTCTCTTCCTTAAGTCATTTCTCAGACTTACTCAAATATTTTTACCCTTTTACACATTCTGCAAATAATCTGACCGACCATTGCCTGTTAAGATATAAACTCTTTCACATTCTCAAGATCTTCCACGCAGCTTATATTAATCACTTTCACATCGCGGTCAATCTTCTTGATAAAACCAGCCAAAGTCTTGCCGGGACCGATTTCGATAAAAGTATCCACGCCGTCGGAAATCATAGTTTCCACGCTTTGCTGCCATCTTACGGAAGAACAAACCTGCTTCTCCAAAAGGGGCGCAATCTCGTCTTTATCACTTACATAAGTCGCTGTCACGTTGGTAATATAAGGAATCTTTAACTCGTTAAAAGTTACATCCGCCATATATTCACGCAGCTTCGCGCCGGCTTCTTTTAAATAAATCGAATGGAAAGGTCCGCTTACCACCAAAGGAATGCAACGCTTTGCGCCGGCTTCCGTCAGCTTCACGCTTGCCGCTTCCACGCCCTCCTTCATACCGGTGATTACAATCTGACCGGGGCAATTATAATTTGCGATGTAAACATCTTCAAATTCTGCCAATACCTTTTCAATGGCCTCCGCTTCCATACCAAGCACTGCTGTCATAGCGCCTTTCCCCGCCGGAACCGCTTCTTCCATATAAACGCCGCGCTGTCTTACCAGACGAATGGCATCAATATAATCCATACCGCCGGCTGCCGCAATTGCTGCATACTCGCCAAGGCTTAATCCTGCAGTCATGTCGGGATAAATTCCCATATCATTTAAAACCGCTGTAATACCAAGACAAGTAGTTACCATGGCAGGTTGTGTGTACTGGGTCTGATCCAGCAAAGGATTTTCGCGAAAACACAAGTCTTTCACGCTCACGTCCAACGCTTCCTCTGCCTTATCAAAGACCTCCGCACACTTAGGATACATATTATAAAAGTCCTGACCCATGAAACACTTCTGGGCTCCCTGGCCGGGATAAATAAAAGCAATTTTACCCATTAGTCAACCTTCTTTCCCATGAGTGCTGTCGCCTCAGCGGTAATTCTTTCGATGAACTCCTTACAAGTGCATTCTTCTTTTACAAGACCGGCACTCTGGCCCGCCATAAGACTGCCTGTTCTGGTATCGCCGTCTACTACAGCCTTGCGAAGACCGCCTGCTGCCAGCATTTCAAGTTCTTCTGCTGAAGCACCTTCCGCTTCTTTCTTTAAGTATTCCATTGTAAGGTTGTTGCGTAATGCTCTTACGGGATGACCTGTACTGCGACCTGTTACTCTGGTATCGATATCCTTTGCCTTAATGATGCAGTCCTTGTAATTCTGGTGTACGATACATTCCTTGGTTACCACAAAGTGAGTACCAATCTGTACGCCGTCTGCACCAAGCATAAAAGCAGCTGCCATTCCGCGGCCGTCTGCCACACCGCCTGCTGCAATTACGGGAATGCTTACCGCGTCACGCACCTGGGGAACCAATACCATAGTGGTAAGTTCGCCGATGTGTCCGCCGGCTTCAGTACCTTCTGCCACAACGGCATCAGCACCGCACTTTTCCATACGTTTTGCAAGGGCAACGGAAGCTACAACCGGAATTACCTTGATGCCGGCTTCCTTCCATTCCTTCATATACTTCTCAGGATTCCCTGCACCTGTGGTTACAACCTTAACGCCTTCTTCCACTACTACCTTGGCAATTTCGTCTGCCGAAGGGTTCATCAGCATAATATTTACACCAAAAGGCTTATCGGTAAGCTTCTTTGCTTCACGAATCTGTTCACGCACCCATTCTGCCGGGGCTGCGCCTGCTGCAATAATGCCAAGGCCACCTGCATTGGATACTGCTGCTGCAAGATGATATTCGGCAACCCATGCCATACCACCCTGAACGATGGGATATTCAATACCTAAAAGTTTGGTTATTTCTGTTTTCACGTCATCCACTTCCTATTCTTCGTTACTGGTCTTATGTTATATAACAACCTGTTTTCTTTACGGTTTCACATAATCTTACAATTCAAACTACGCTTCTTTATTGTTTTCGATATATGTCATAACATCCTGTACAGTTACCATTTTTTCAAGTTCTTCTGAAGGAATTGATACACCGAATTCATCTTCGAAGCTCATAACAAGTTCGAATAAATCAAGGGAATCTGCACCTAAATCATCCTTAAAAGATGCTTCAGGAACTACCTTTTCTGCGTCTACTCCTAAACCTTCTGCTACTAAACTCTGAATCTTTTCTAACATTTTGTTAATCCTCCGTTTTTTATTTTTTATATAACGCTTTTTTGAACATTTCGTTTTTATAATGTCCTTCACGACATTTTATATTTCGATACGGACAAAAAAACTATTTGTCGTTCAAAAAAGCTTTTTACCAATAACATAATATATGTAATCCGGACATGCCGGAAATTACCAAAGTTTAATGTTTTTATATGGTTACGTATGATGCGCCCCAGGAAAGGCCTGCGCCGAATCCTGCCATAATCAGGCGGCTTCCTTTGGAAAGCTTTCCGCTTCTGTACAACTCATCTAAAAGAAGAGGGATGCTTGCAGAAGAAGTGTTGCCGTACTCTTCCAAGTTCATGGGAAACTTACTCATAGGCTCCCCGAGTCGCTTGGCAACGGACTCTACGATTCTCCTGTTGGCTTGGTGAAGGATGTAGTAATCAACATCTTCTTTTGCAAGCATTTTTTTGGCTAATACTTCATTGATGGCCTCAGGTACGCTTCGTACCGCGAACTTAAATACCTCCTGACCATTCATAAGCAAGGTACTTCCTGCCGGGCAGGTAAGCACTTCACCGCGACTACCGTCGCATTTCATCATCATGGCGCCTTCTTCCTCGCAAGCAGTAATCACTGCCGCACCGGCACCGTCTCCAAACAGAATACAACTGCTTCTGTCTTTCCAATCGGTGATGGTTGATAACTTCTCCACACCGATGATTAATGCGTTCTTTATCAGGCCCATATTCATATATGCAAGACATGTATTATATGCAAAAACAAATCCCGAGCAAGCAGCTTTCAAGTCAAAACAAAACGCATTCTCTGCGCCGATTGCTGCCTGCACCTGGCAAGATACGGAAGGAAGTACTTCCTCCTGTGCAATGGAACATACGATAATTGCTCCAATTTCATCAGCTTTTAACTCCGTACAGCTTTCCATAGCTTTCTGTGCTGCTTCAATTGCCATTTCGGTTGCTGTTCTTTCCTTTTCAATATGACGTTTGGCAATTCCGGTTCTCTCGCGAATCCATTCGTCACTGGTTTCTACCATTTCCGCCAGTTTGTTATTGTCCCAAACCAGCGTAGGGATACAAGCTCCCGTTCCAATAATTCTTCCTGTCATGTCACTACCCTTTGTATGTTTAAAATTTAATTCCCAAAACACTGTAACAGAGAAATGTTAACTTTATGTAAATTATTTTTAATTTGAAATATTTTTATTCTCAAATCTTTTGCAATTCAAAGTATATTAGCTGAAGATATAAAAGTCAATACAAATTTTATAAATTTTTAATAATTTTAATTTTTTCTTTGTTTTTTACCCCAAGTGCATTTTTTATATAAACAAAAAAACAAAGCAACAGTCGCCCATTGCTTTGTTTCACTTCTTTTATAAAAGGAATTAAACTATTTTTTCTTTTTCTTTAAAGATGATTTCTTAATTACAAACTCTTTCTCTATATCAGCAAACTCATCTTTCTCTTTCTTTTCTTCTGTATTATTCAGAAGATTCTCATCTGCTTCAACATCATATACAGTTGCTTTTACTTTCGTTTTAATACTGTTAATTCTGGTAATATCAATATATGTAATCAATGCAGGAATAAAATCCATACCGATATACAGTAACTCAATCACACCGGCAATGATAAACATCCAGAACCACCACTCGCCACGGCTCACAAGCATAATAATACCAAAACCTACAAACAATATTCCCGCAAGCATCGGCAAGCCACCTTCCAGTACCCGCTTCTTTGCATCCGCATACTTCTTGTTCATCTCATCGCTTAATTTAATATCCTCATCCGGGTTAAATTCCAGAATTCCTTTCAAATATAAACCGGGAACCAGAATAAAAATTCCCATCAATACCGCAAATAACGATTCCCAGGACCATGATGTCGAAACCAGCATTCCCGGCTCTTTCACATTATAATATACTTCCATATCGACAACATCATCGTCCAATACGCCGGGATGGTCATAAGATGATATCATCATTTGATCACCGACTCTGTATGATAAATCTACCATGGTATGGCGCTCACCGGCATCCGTAACCATTTCATATTTACCGATTACGGTAGCATCCACCTTATTCAACTGAAAATTCATTTTATTGGCCAAAAACCAAATTACCAATCCGCCGACTATGAACAGCGCACCTAACGCCAGACAAAACCAGGCGAGCATCTCTTTTTTCTTTTCGTCGCTCATATTGACTCCCCTTATGTAGTGTGATGTCTTTTTGTCATCCCAATTTATTATTATACATTAAAATGTTTCTTATTTCCATTTATTTTATACCTTTTATTAAAATAATGAAATTTAATTTACATCAGTGCCTTGCCTTTGCCGTCTGCCGGTGCTATACTGTTTAAGTTTTGAGCATATTCTGCCTCCGGCAGTATTATAAAAAATATATTTTTTTAGTATAAAAATGATTGGAGTCATTATGAAACAGACCAGAGACGATATCAGAAACGTGGCAATTATCGCCCACGTTGACCACGGCAAAACCACTTTGGTGGACAGCCTTTTAAGACAAAGCGGTGTCTTCCGCGAGAACCAGGAAGTTGCGGAACGCGTCATGGACTCAAATGACATTGAGCGTGAACGCGGCATCACAATTCTTTCCAAAAACACTGCGGTTATGTATAAAGATGTTAAAATCAACATCATCGACACCCCGGGCCACGCTGACTTCGGCGGCGAAGTGGAACGTGTGTTAAAAATGGTAAACGGTGTAATTCTTGTAGTCGACGCCTTCGAAGGCGCAATGCCCCAGACCAAGTTTGTTCTTCGTAAAGCACTGGAATTAAAGTTGCCGGTTATTGTATGTGTCAATAAAATCGACCGCCCCGAAGCAAGACCTGAAGAAGTCATTGACGAAGTTCTGGAACTTTTCTTAGAGTTAGAGGCCGACGACGCACAGCTTGACTGTCCTTTTATCTTCGCTTCTGCCAAGGCGGGAACCGCGGTCAAAGACTTAGGCGATACACCGGTTAACATGTCACCGCTTTTTGAAACCATTATTGATTATATCCCTGCTCCCGAAGGCGATCCGGAATCAGGTACACAGGTTTTAATCAGTACCATTGATTACAATGAATATGTGGGCCGTATCGGCGTGGGTAAGGTAGACAACGGCACCATCGCCGTAAACCAGGAAGTTGTGATTGTAAACGCCCACGAACCTGAGAAACAGAAGAAAGTAAAAGTTAGCAAGCTCTACGAATTCGACGGTCTCGCCAAAACGGAAGTCCGCGAAGCAGGCATCGGTTCCATCGTCGCAATCTCCGGTATTGCAGACATTCATATCGGTGATACCTTGTGTGCAACAGATGCGATTGCACCCATCCCATTCCAGAAGATTTCGGAACCTACCATTGCTATGCATTTTATGGTAAATGACTCGCCGTTAGCGGGCAAGGAAGGCAAATACGTGACCAGCCGTCACTTGCGCGACAGACTCTTCCGCGAATTAAATACCGACGTATCTTTGCGGGTGGAAGAAACCGACACTACCGAGGCATTTAAAGTATCGGGACGCGGCGAACTTCATTTATCCGTATTGATTGAAAATATGCGTCGCGAAGGCTACGAATTCGCAGTCAGCAAAGCGGAAGTACTTTACAAAGAAGACGAAAACGGTAAACTTCTGGAACCTATGGAACTGACCTATATTGATGTGCCCGAAGAATTCAGCGGTACGGTAATTGAGAAATTAAGCCAACGTAAAGGCGAGCTCCTTAATATGGGCGCAGGCACCGGCGGCTACACCCGCCTTGAATTTGCAATCCCCTCAAGAGGCTTAATCGGCTACAGAGGCGATTTTATGACCGATACCAAGGGAAATGGTATCATTAATAGTATTTTCAACGGCTACGGCCCTTACAAGGGCGATATCCAGTATCGTAAACAGGGCTCGCTTATCGCTTTTGAAAGCGGTGAATCCGTAACCTACGGCTTGTTCAATGCCCAGGAGCGCGGTACTCTCTTCATCGGACCCGGCGAACAGGTTTACTCAGGTATGGTGGTAGGTCAGAATCCCAAGGCTGAAGATATTGAATTAAACGTATGTAAAAAGAAACAGCTGACCAATACCCGTTCTTCCAGCGCGGACGAAGCGTTGCGCTTAACACCGCCCAGAATCTTAAGTCTGGAACAGGCTTTGGATTTCATTGATACGGATGAGTTGCTGGAAGTAACACCGACAAACCTTAGAATCCGCAAGAAGATTCTGGACCCGACCTTAAGAAAACGTGCTGCATTTGCAAAGAAAGCGTAAGATATGAAAACACCCTACACAAGTACGTGTAGGGTGTTGTTTATTTACTCGTCATTTGAATTGCGTGAGCTCTTGCCCAACAAATAAAAGATTAATGCAAAAATGCCAAGGAACGCTGTTACCGCTCCAACAATCATTGCATACTTCTTTACCTGTTTCTTCACTTCTGTCTCAATCACACGATGGTAAGAGGTTACCACTCTGTCACAATCATCCTTCTCTACAAAAGCGGTATCTGACACTGCCTGTATCATTTCATCTCTGGTCATATCCGTCCCTCCTTTTGCTTTCATACCTAAAATATAGTATACCACAAATCATTTAATAATGATAGCTTGTTTTTTAGATCATACCATTCTCTTCTAAGTATGCCAATAAACCTTCGCATCCATCCATAACATCCCGATAAGTCACCTCAAAATTGCGGGTATACCAAGGGTCCGCCACATCGCCGGGCCTGTCCGTAAAATCCAACAAAAGATGCAATTTGCCCTCCGGACCACCACCTGCGATGCGGCTCATATTACGCATATTCCACTCATCCATACCAATAAGCATATCATAGTCCTGATAATCCTTCTTCGTCATCTGACGGGCACGCTTCTCGGAATAATCTATTCCCAAACGGTCAAGAATCGCTGCCGTACCGTGGTGCACGCGGCTACCGATTTCTTCCGTGCTTGTAGCCGCGGATGCAATGTAAAACTCGGTCGAAAGGCCACGTTGTTCGACTAGGTATTTCATAATGAATTCAGCCATAGGCGAACGACAGATATTACCGTGGCACACAAACAATATTTTAATCATCTATTTTCACTCCTTGCTTGTTTCAACATAGTTATTTCATCAAATAGTCTGATGATTGTTTTAAAATGGGCTATACTTTCAAATTAATACCATCGGTTTTTGGGACATATTGTTCATACAATTCTTTGACATATTTAACATCCTCTTCCGGAGCCTTTGAATTATCGGGAATCATCCTGCTCTCAAGGCGATTCGGAATTTTTAAAATATCAGTAATATATTCCGCCACCAAAAAAAGTTCTGCATTACTGCTTTCATTTAATGCCATTTCCATAAAATCCCTTTCGGTAGCAAATGGTATATGGGCGATTCCTGTGTAATCAGATAAGTAATCGAATAAATTCTTTAATATATTTGTATTTCCAAAATATAAACGCAGCGTTCTAAAATCTCTATTCTGAACAATATATCCTATCGACGTGTCGAAGTATTTTTTATTACTTTCAGTTCGCACAAAAAATAAATCGTTATCCTCCATAATATCTAAAACAATATGTCCCAATTCTCTTTTGCACTTCTGTACTCCCACGTAGAAAACAACTAATGCAACTCTCCCACTTTCAGTATCCATAAGTTCATTAATTACCTCATGTATAGAAATTTCATCAATAAGTCTCGGACCATTATCATACATAAGTCTCCAGCAATCCTCATATAAGCCCATTTTTAATTTGACCAACAAAAATGAACTAAATTGCCTTTTACTATTAATACGATTCTCTAATTTCTTATCTATATATTCTATGATATTTGCTTCTAATACAGGCGCCATTTCCCCACTACCTTGGGCGCATAAAAAAGCCAAATATGGATTCATGACAGTAATCGCATTCACTCTCTCACTTATTAATTCATCATCTTTTAAGGCCCAGAACTTCATTACGTTGTATTGATTTTGATCGTGACAATATTCTATTGCTTTCGGTGCCAACCTCATTCTACACCCCCTATATAGTAAAGTCTTCTACATTTGCCCTATAATATTCCTGATATGTTTCATGCGCGAATGCATATAAATTTCTGCTTTCATCAGCAATTGATATAATTTCCAATTCAATGCATAAATTAAGAATATCGTATAGTTTATCTTTGGAATATATTTGCTTTCTATGGAAAATTTCTATTATATTTGAATAACTGATTGGAACATTGGTTTTATATTTCTCACGTACAACATAAGCAAATTCCGAAAGTAAATCTTCTATTCTTATCGGGTCAATATTTGCGGCCTTATCAAATCGCTCTCTTTTTAATAAGTTTTTTAGATATTTTCCTATAATCTCTACTTCGTTTTTGGGCATTTTACCGGTCTCTGAAACCACAGCGATTAAACGGGTCACATACAGCGGAGTTTTTATACTCTTTATCAAACTAACGGTCTTTTCAAATTCTTGAAGCAACATGTCTTTTACCGTATTGGACTGTGCATTTTTCTGTATAAATTCTTTTACAAGCGAATCACTCATCGGTAACACTCTAAAACAAGAAAAATTATCTAAATATTGGGCATCTACCTCTCTGGTAGTACATACAATCAGTGTTTTGGGATAACAATCTGCCATCTCCCTTATTTCTGTAATTCTTTTTTGTTTAAGAATTGACTCTGACGCATTTGGTATCTCATTTAATCCGTCTAAATAAATTCTTAAGTTATCTTTATTCAATAAATCTTTAACCTGTTCGGGACTGATTTTTAAATCTTCCGCAATTTTTTCTATGACGGATACATCTTCTTTCGTTAAGGTATTAAGATGAAGCAATATAGGTATCTCCACTGACTCTTTCCCCTCTCGAACTCCGGAAAGATATTCAAGAGCATCACGATAAGCTAAAAAGCTTAAAGTTGTACTCTTCCCGGCTCCAGGCCCACCAGTAAGCATCATCTTCTTTTTTTCAATTGTCGGTACAATGTCTTCAATCTTTCCACATCTGGGTATTGTTTTATCATTCGTTAATATTTCATCAACATACGAAGATGTATAACCTTTAATATTCTCTTTATCTATATCTAAACGCACAAACTTTGAGACCATTTCTATAAAGGAATATTTAATTTTATTAACATACGCTGTAATTTTTGACAAATACTGAATATGTTCTTCCCTTTCTCCCACTATGTCCTTATACTTTATTCTTAATTCTTCCAGCTCGTTCTTTAAATTAGATAATTCTATTGTGCTTTCATTACGGGCATTCAAATCTGAAATAATAAAATCTATAAAAATCTCAAGATCATCTAAAAGATTTTTAATATCAGCCATCTTCGTATCATTTGATGTTTTAGGTGTATAGTGAGAAAAAACGTTTCTGCTAATTCTTGAATTATCCAAATATCGTTTATAGACAGACTTATCTCCTACTACCGTACGAGAACAGAAATAGTACTCAAACAATAGCAACTGAATGGCCATCGTAGTATCCACATCTTTTTCCGTAATTTTTGAGCGTGCTTCATCATCTGATATAAATTTATTACAAAATACCTGATATCTATTATTTATTTCAAGTTGATCAACACAATACTGTTGAAGATTGTGAATCCATTTCGGCATTCCCGGAATAACAGATAATGCAGGCTTTTCCGAATTTCTATTCCACTCCTCAAGAATTTTGGCCAATTTGTTTCTTATTAAGAAGTGTAAAAACTTATTCTGTAACATCTTTGAAGCCTCAATCAGCCCATCTATCCTTACGGTAATAGCATCATTCATTTTCCCTCTCCTTTATACCGTTTATCTAATGTATCTATCTGCTCTCATCATCTAAAAGCATCGTCACATCACTTTTTAATGCTTATATTATATTACTTATTTAGAAATTAGTCGACTATAAACTTCGAATACAGAAACCTCTACAACTCCTCCATTCCGATTCGAAAAGCCGCAAAACACATATTATCCACTTCGTCTTCCGAATGCCCGCCTTCGTACAATTTGTCACGAAGTACGGCAATAATCGAGCTGACTTCTTTCATAAACTGTGCTTCCCCTTCCGGCAAATCAAGTTCAATTATCTTTGTCTTTGAATCAAATTTAATCATACGGCAGTTGCTCCTTTTATATCGAATTCGAAATCACACCACAAATTAAAGCGAATGCGTCCCTAGGATAAAATATAGCATCTGTATCAAAGCTTTCATATGAACCGACAGTTTAAAATAAGCCGAACATAAAGTTGTCTGCAATACATCGGAACGAAAAAAAGGGCGGATAAAACCGCCCAATTTAATTCCTTAACGTTTCCCTACTTCTTCCCCGGTATAATCTCCAGCCAGTATCCGTCCGGATCGGTGATAAAGTAAATGCCCATCGCCGGATTCTCAAAGCAGATACAACCCATTTCTTCATGAAGCTTATGCGCCGCTTCGTAGTCATCCGTCTCAAAAGCCAGATGGAACTCACACTCGCCCAAATTGTAGGCCTCCTGATGCGCCTCCAACCAAGTAAGCTCTAATTGAAACGTACTCTCCTCATTACCCATATAAACAATGATAAAACCGTCGCCATTGATACGTCTTACCTCATGAAGCCCCAGCGCTTTCTCATAGAAAGCCATAGACTTGTCCAAATCGGCAACATTGTAATTTTCGTGAACCATTTTAAAATTCATACGTAACCTCTTTCTGCGCATCGCGCGATATGTTTATACATCAACCAATTTACTAATTACCTTATCTTTTATTTCATGGTGCATATACACATGCAAATCCCTCAAAATACTCAAACAAAGAAAAGTGTTTTGTTGCATAATGCGTATATCCACGTTCTCTATTGACTTTATTATAATATATTAGCTTCTCTTTAGTAAAGTTATTAACTATTCCAAACATTTTACCCACACATTTTTATGTAAGCCTACGCCCTTTTTAATGTCCAATAAACGTCTCTACAACAAAAAACAGCCGGGCGATAGCACTTTTATACTATTTTTATACTATCCCAGGCCATTTTTGTTCTTTGTCTATTAAATTCCATACTTATTCTAAATGAATGCTCTATTCTTCTGTATACAATCCCATATATAAGCCAGTATTTTTTCTTCTGAGTTTAAATCATTTTCAATATAAAAACTTTCTACAGATTTCTCACTTATTGGTAATTGACATTTTTCGTTCAAATTATATCCTACACGTTTTTCTTTCCATGGTGTCTGGCTATGACTTATCATCTCTAATACTTTGGGCGAATATAGACCGAAAGTTTTCATCACTAAATCAATCGCTTTTAGTTCATCACCGGACAGTTTAGATAACATACAACCATGACTGCTATATATACCATTATCAATCGGTTTATATCCATATTTCTTATATTGGGCATACATACATGGATATACGGGTCCATGCGCCCATGCTTGACATTCATCCGGTATTAATTGTGTTCCGTTCAATGCATAATTCACACCATTGGAAAAAGCCAATAACTTCTCTAACGCTAATGGTGTTACTTCACCCAAATTCGTAATAATATAATTTGCAATTTGATCAATCTTAGAATTATCAATCTCCATTAATCTTTCATATCTTAAAATCGCCTTTTGATATGCTACATTTTTTAATTTATCTTTATTCTGCACTAATAAATCAATATAAAAATTCTCATCTTCCAAAATCCTCAATAAAACATCCGAATACTCTTTTGCCGGAATCACTCCATCATAATATCGTTTTATTGTAACCTTCCCAAATCCTGCAATATCAGCCAAAACTTCCTTACCGATATCATATTTTTCCAGTATTTCGGATATCTTTTCAAGTTCTATAATACCCTTTTTTTTCTTATAAGCCTCAATCTTAGCCTCCGATTTCCTGGCATTATAATCAATGTCGGTTGCCACTTCACATCCACAACATTTACAACGTCCAATTCTAAATTGGAATTGTATTTCTTCTCCTTTGTACTTTTCCGCAAGTATTTCCTCAAAAACTTCGAATTCTACCAAATCCTCGCACTCATTACAGTAAGCAAATTCTAAATTATTCATATTCTCACCTACTTCTTTCCCTCAAGTAATCTCTATTTATCTCAATACCCTCCGCATACAGATTATCTGTATACGGAGGCGTTTTTCTCTCTTTCGTTCTCTTATTCTGTAGTATTTTAAATCTTAAATTAATCTTTTCTTATCACTAAATTATGCGCAAAACAATTTTTCCATTAATTCAATTAATTCTATATTTCCCTTTTTACTCAAAACTTTTCTTTATTCTTATGAAATGATATTATAAAGACTTTCTCATACGGAGTCTTTCGATTATTGATTTTGATATAAATCAATATATTCTCCGATGCTATTCCGCTTTCCTGTGCATCTCTTCTAAGTAATCTGCAGGGGTATTGAAATACGTATAAGTATTCTTGCAGTAATCCCCTTTCTTTTCGCTTGGCAGCACCTTTGCTAAGGTCCTTAATCTTACCAACAAAATTCTCTTCCTTCAAATCCTTCAATATCAAATTCTCATCCTCCGTATCGAAGATATAATCATCTGATAATGCAGGAGTATCCGGAGTTGGTGTCTGCGGAACATATGCCTTATTCTCCACTGCTGTATACAAGTCCTGCAACATTTGTACAATCTCCGGTGGCGAACAATGGACTTGCGGTTTCGCATCCACGCTTTGTTCAATGGACTCTATGGGTATCTTCCACAGATGTCCCAGCTGTTCTTCCGCCATAGGCTTCCTCCTTTATTCTATTATTTGATACGTTTTTTCCGTTTGCATAAAAATCGTATCTTTATTTAAAGTATATCATTAATTATAAGATTGTCAATAATAAAAAAGGCTTTAATGCAACATTGAAATGCATTAAAACCTCTTTCTGCGCATCGCGCGAAATGTTTTATTCAGTCTTCCGGATATAAGCCTGATACTTCGGATGCTCTTTGATAAAAGCATCAATCACTTCAGGCTTGCCCCAATAATGCATGGGATATACTTTGGCGACAGGTATATGTTCTAAAAAATAGCATAAGCCTCTGTCGTAATTCTTCTCCTGTCTTGGGTCCAAAACCACAAATGCCACATCTATGGTTCGCCCATTCAAAAGCTTGGCAAGCAAGTTAATTTGCTCGCGATAATCTGCAGTCATCTGCTCATTATAAAAGTCGCTTTCGCCTTCCCACACCCAGTCATTTAAATCGCCGGCGTGATATATAGTCTCGTCCTTATCTTCAATTAAGAAGGCAACCCCCACATCCGTAGACCGAAACGTGGTAAGCTTTTGCCCGAGACAAAGCTGATATTCCTTGTTCGGTGATACCTGCATCACATCTACATCGGCAGGCGCCTCAATATCGCTTGAGAGAATCGCATAAACCTTTTGCATCCCCTGTTCATGCAGCATCGTAAAAATCTCTGCGTTGTAATGGTCGTGATGCACGTGACTGGACAAAACAAAGATAGGCTTTGTGACGTCCATGGCAGGCAAAGCGCCTTTTTCATAATCAAATAAATAATAACAAGTGGCTGTTTCTGCCAGGAAACAACTGTGGTGAATGTAGGTGGTAGTCATGGTGGGCTCCTATTAGTAATTATGTACTTTCTTTCAGCAATTCGGCCAAATAATGCTGGTCTTTATTATGAGAATGATTTAATTGCCTATACCTACAAATTGCATCAATCAATTTGGTAATATCTTTCCCATAATATTCTTCATAAAACTTAGTGTCATTTTTGTATCGCATTTTATTGTATGTAATATTTTCTTTAGCAAATACTTTAGCTTTTTTCGTTGTTTTTACTTTGAAAAACTCTTTATATAAATTCTCTGATATTATCAATAAAACTTCCAGTTCAGGCAATGTACAGTATAATGTGATTTTTTCTATTTGCCCCCGAAAATCTTTGGGAATTGCCAGCCTATCGCTTTGTTTATCGCCAATTCGCAAAACTTCAACTTTATCGTGATACATTCCTAATGATGCTGTTACATAAGGATTATCTATTTGTCTGGCTTGATATACTTGTCGTCCCACTAAATCATCATAGTCTATCTTTAATTTATGATTTTTCATTAGTATTTCAATTATCTTTTTCTCATTTGCTCCTTCACACATAATTAAATACTTCATTACATCAATTCCTTCTTTAAATCCATCAAAGCATCGTAATTTACAGCAGTGTCAAATGCATTCTGATAGAACTTTTTACTTTTCAGCAATTCTGTTCTTAATTCATAATTCTCATACATATTCTTGATTTCAACTTTTCCGCTACTATGTGTTATCCAAATATTATCACTGCGATTAAATAAATCTAACAATTCGCAATAATGCGTTGAGAATATAAGTGTTGCATTCTTTTTATTTACATTTTTGTCCTTGTAAAGCAAAATCAAATTTTCCACAAGAGTCTTATGGAAATGATTCTCTATTTCATCAACTACCAAATCAAATCCCATTTGTAGTGACATTATCGCAAGGATATACAGATTAAATCCTTTGGTTGTTCCGCTGGATAGGAAACGAAATAACTCCTTATCAGATAAACTCAAACGCTTTCCCATATATGTCAATACGAAATTGTTTGTATCTACCTGTTCTAAACCTTCTACATTTTCATCAAATATTCTAAAAACTTTCTCAATAATTCGTTCATCCATTTTGGTTATTTTCATTAATTTTAACGTCGCATTATAACTATCAGATCTATGAAAATAATCACCGTAAAACACTTCTCTTATTTCATTCTTTTTGAGCACCCAAAAAACACTTGATACATCCTCCGGCACATCTTCCGGTAAATCGGCAAGCTGCCAAGAATCCTCACTATATATCTCTTTTAGTTTTGTTTTATAGTATTTCTTCTGATATATTTTCTGTGTTTTAAAAATCGCATTATCTTCCAATGTCATCGCGTTATCTAATTCAGTCAGATATTTATAAATATATCCTTCCTCATAAAAAATGATTTCTAAATTCACTCCGGCATAATTGTACTCTTTGCCTGACAATCTGAAGGTACTTAAAATATCATAACACCAGTCCAATAATTCTAAAGCAGAAGTCTTACCGGATGCATTTTTGCCCACAATGCCAACGGTACTATAAGTATATAGCCCCTCATCAATTTCATTTAACTCATACTCTTTGTCCTCACTGGTCTTCTTGGACTTTGCTAACATATCTATACAGAAATCATCTGCACAGTTTTTAAACCCTCTACTTTTTACCCTCAATAATTTCATAAAAATCACCTCAAGTTCCGCTTTTTTATTATTATAGCACCGTTTTGTTGAAATTAAAACATTTTTTTTGTTTATTTTTAATTTCAAGTCAAAATAGAAAATTTATACTATATTGTACCCAAATAAAAAAACATTACGACAATAGTTTATTATTACTGTCGCAATGTTGTCTTCTGTACTACTTCATTCTACTTAATATGCGGATTCTCTATTACTAATACTAATCGCCAACCTCAATCCCACAGCGCATAGAAATGCTCCTTCATCAAATCAAACGCCTCGTCCTTGCATTCGTTCCGATACTGCTCCTAAAATATATACGTCAAATAACTATTCTAAAATTTCCTTCAACTTCTCAATCAACGTAATATCCGCCGGCAGCCACTCCACAGAATCCAACTCATCCTTCTTAAGCCACTTCGCCGCCTCATGCTCTTTCAAAACCAAATCACCGGATACAATCTCACACCAAAAACAATCCATAGAAAGATGGAAGGTGGGATAATCATATTCAATTGTATCAATCAAATCGCCGACCTTAATCTCCATATCCAGTTCCTCTTTGATTTCACGTACCAAAGCTTCCTGCGGTGTTTCACCTTCTTCGATTTTACCACCTGGGAATTCCCAACCGCCTGCAAAATCACCGTAACCGCGCTGGGTGGCGAAGATGATAGGTTGGTTGTCTTGGGTGTAGGATTTGATAATAGCGGCGGTAACGCGGATGGTGGGCATAGCGTAACTCCTTTATACTTACTTTTATACACTTATCTAATATTATCTTTCTTGATACTTACAGTTTGTTTCCAACACACACATATTACCATCTTTCATATACTGACAACCTATTTGTGGCTCAGAACATCTCACGCCATTTTCATTTTTCTTAAAAATACAAACAAAAGCAGTTTGAAATTGCGTTTCCACATTATCCACTCTTGTATAATCAAGAATCTTATAAGGAACATCATAACTCGCTCTAATATCCGCTTTACTAAAATCATTCTCTAATATGTATATATGGACTTTTTTTCCGTTGTTTTCTAATATCTCTATACAATGTTTTTCTCTATTAACCCTTAATATATCTACTTCTATCTTAATACTTTGTGTTCTCTCATTTTCCACCTTTTGTCTAGGTACAAATTCACTTTGAATACTTTTTAACTCATTTAACATATTGTATATTTTAAAATACTTAGGATACTTTTTTACATAATTTTCAAATTCCTCTTTTTCGCGTTGTTTTATATCTTCTCTGGCTTTCTTCTCATCTAATTCTTTTTGTTTTCTTTTTTCTTCTTTATCTTTCTTTTCTTGTCGAATTTGTTCTTGTCGCAACTGCTCTGCGTCTTCTTGCTCTCTACGTAGTTGCTCTTGTCGCAACCGCTCTGCGTCTTCTTTCTTTCGGATCTCTTCTAACTCATATTCTTGCAACGCTTGAAAAATTTTTTTATGTTGGGAAACCAAATCAGAAACAGGTTCTCCTTTATAAATTATTGAACCATCAGTTCTCAATCCAAATTCATCAAGTTTACCATTACAAACACTAATCTTTTCCCAGAAACCATTATATGTTTTACCATAAAATGATACCTTTGCAACAACCTCTTCATATAAAGTTTTTTCATTCATATCTAAATAAAAACAATATCCCTGCGCCTCCTGTATACGCATCATATGCTCAGGATATTGTCCTTTTGTTTCTTCATTTTCCATCCGAGTTACATATATTATTTTTGATTTCATGTATTCAGATAGCAAATCAACTTTTTCTTCTAATATATTGGATAAATATTTATTATATATAATTCCTATATCATAATCTTCAGAATACAAAGACAATTCAAATCTACGTTTATTTTCTACCAATCGACTGATAGGAATCCTGTACTTTATTCCACGCTCCATTTCAGGCAAATTTTTGCTCATCCAACACTTTAACATTATCTTCGATTTAATTGAAATTTCGCTTTCTTCCTGATATTCACAATAAGAGTTTGCAAAATTATGCAACAATCGAAAATGCTGGCGACGTAAATTCTTATCCCCAGCAACCAAAACAACTACTGCACCACAACCACAGGGACATAAAAGTTCTCTGTTATTACTCAATGTTCTATAATGTCTTAGTTTTTCTGGAATATTAATTTGTTTTCCAGCTTTTACTTCATAAATCTCAGCAATATCAACATAATTACCATTATGCAAACAATAACTTCTCATACATTATGTTCTCCATCGTGACTATTACTATCTACAGTCATAATCAACTCTCACTCAATTTGTCTATAAACATCTAGTATTTTTCTTCCTGATTGATTATAGTTGTTGTATTAAATATGTAATTTGTATATTTATAATATAATAGCTTATATTTCCTCATTATTCTCTTTGAAGTTAACAATCCTCATATTCAAAACAACATATTTTTATTTCAATACTATTATGTTTTCAACTTATTTATGCTCATACAACATTTCTTGGTTTTTTTGCTTCTTCTTTAAGCAAATACTTGCCGTCAACCTTATCTAATTTTTATTTATACATAAGAAACTTTTGGTCACAATAACCAAAAGTTTCTCGCCACGTACAACATTATGTACTTCTATTCTTTACTAAAAACCAAATTACGAGACAATAATTGCTTCTCATATTCAAGCAAATTCTCCCTCTCGTGCACCTTGTTTTTAAAAATATAATCCACCAATTCTTGATCCTTTAAGTCCAATGGTAAAAATCCTAACATTTTCTTTATTGTGGATGATGGAATATTATATTCTAATAATAAAGCGATATTTTCAGGAATGGCATCATGTTCTATGAGACTTGCATAATAAGCATAACTTCCAACCCTTTTTCCATTTTTCGAGCACACATATTCCTGTAATGAATTAATAACCCCTATCCATTTGGGAACCTTATATTGAAACCAATGCCGAACAATCTGAAAAATTGATTGTATTGATTCGTCTAGTATCTCTTTTTTCTCTTTAATCTCAAGCTTCTTGTCCTTTGTTCTATATTGAAAATCTGAAGCTATCATATCCTTAACGCTAGTTCCGTTTCCATAGTCAAAAGTCAATTTAACTAATTTAGAAAAAGTCATTGGCCTCGTTGTTTCTCCATCTCGCAATAAATTGTTCCAAGCTAACTCTAACACAAAACTCAGCTGTTCATATGATGGCTTACCTGACCAAAATATATTTTTATAATTTTCCTCTTTTGCTAATTCCTTTAATATTTTTTCCTGACCTCTAACAGATACACCATTTTGTTTAAAAATCCGTTTTATATCCTCTGGCAAGTTTAAAATATACTGATTCTGTTCCTTTTCAGGATATTTCATCTCATCCTGCTCTAAATTAATCAATATTTCATCCGAAATATTTTCCTGTTCATAAAATGGTATATCAACTATTGTCAACTCTGGTTTAGGCGGTTCATTAAAATTGTATATTTTACCTGTAAAATGAACCATCATACGTCCAGCTCTACCTTTTATATTACAATAATCGAAATAATCAATCGGAACTCTATAACCTTTCGTCTTATCAAAATATATAATATTTTGAGCACATGTATTAACGCCTTCTATAATTGTTGTTGTACAAAAAAGACAATCTACCTCCCCTTCTGCAAAATAGCTAATTATAGATGAAGTAATGTGCTTTGGAAGTGCACCGTCATGAATTCCTATAGAATGCCTCAACAATTCTGATAAACTCCAGTTTTTAGTAACATTCTTATCGATCCACTCATTCAAAGGCACTTCTTTTTTAGCTTGCCAACCTTTTTTCTCTTTAAGAAATTCTACATAGGCTTTACTAAGTTTTCTAACTCGTTCTGGCGAAGAACAAAATATCAGGGTTGGTTGTCCCTTTAATTCAAAAAGAAGCTCAAAAAGCACATTTTGTTTATAGTCACGTTTTTGTCCCCTATCTCCAAATTTCCCTTTGTGCTGTTCATATATATTTATCTCTTCATTTAACACTAAACTATAGTTTGTTTTAAAAAATTCTGCATCATATTTATATGCAAATCCACAAGAAATATCATCAATATTAGGACCTAACAGCATAAATTTGCAATTATACTTCCTTATTACGTTATGAAATGCATTATTCAACAAATCTGCACGCTCATCATCACGCTTTTTACTTAACTTATAAAATTCATCTAAAACAAAGAATTCTATCGTTGGAAATTTTTGATACTCTAAAACACGTTCTGCCGTAAACAAAAATATATTTCCTCTATTAGAATCTGGTTCCTGCGAAGTATGTACAATTAACTTATAATAATCTATGTAGCGAGATAACTTTTTTCTTGTTTCATCTAAAAGTGCTAATGTCGGTTGAATAATTATAATATTTTTATACTTTTGACTAGCAACAACCTCCTCAATAAGTAGGCTTTTTCCAAAACTAGTAGGCGCACTTACTATCATATTTCTTTCTGCTTCAATCTTTTTCAGTATCTCCTTCTGTTCTTCATGAAAATAAATCCCGTCCATGTTATCTGAAGCAAAGAATTCCTGTGCAATCATGCTAGTTGTATCATTATTTTGAAAAACATCTCGATATTTACTTAAGTATGGATAAAAGCCGGCTGCCTCCATAATAGACGCCCACATAGGTCCATACTGTGTACCATTCTCTAAAATCCCTTCTATCGCAACAATTATCCTTGCATTAGCCTCTGTCTTCTTATTTGCATTCAACAAACGCATACATTCTTTTGCTTCTTTCCATTCATCAAATATCATAAAATCTCACCCACACTCTGCAATCGACTTAAATTACTATGTAATCCTGCCACTAATTCTTTTTTTGACTGCACCGGAAATAATATTAAAACTATTTTTAGCCTACTTTTTAGGCGGTGATTATTATTATCATCAAAATATTTCTTTAACTGTCTTACTTCACTTTCATATGCATCTATAAATTCTTGTAATTCCTCGTCATCATACTTGCTAAAATTTTCACTCTCATATGTACATAAAAGTGGAATTACAATGTCATTTAATTGTTCTTTCAAAGTTGTTGCTTTATCCATCAACTCTAACCAATATTGTCTGTCAGGAATGTCCTCAAACAATTTGACTTTACGCGATACTATAGCAAACTCAGATTCCATATATTCACTTTGGATATGTTCTTGAATATCTTGGATTAACGCCTTTACCCCAGCCTTACCATCTTTATAAATTTTTGATTCACCAAGCCATAATGTTTTTGTATCGGGCTGAATATGTATTGCGTCAAACCCATGCACTGCCGTCCCATAAGAATCCCTAAAATATATCTTTGATATAAGTGGTATTGTATTTTTAAAATCTCTTAGTAATACATGTAAAATTAGCTCTCCAAATTCACCTTTTCGCAGATATCGGTCAGCAACTTCATCATCAATTTCTACTCCGTCTCCATAAATATCCCTAACCTTTTGAAATACATCTATTTTGTATATTGCCTTTGCAGAATCTATAACAACATCCATTATTTCTGCATTTTGAATTTTCCGCGCGTTACCAAAATATCCCATTGCAAATTCAGGTATCGCTTTTAAAAGAAGCTGAATCAGCGATTTTAATCTGTAAACACTATTTCCGTCATCATCAACATCAAACCCTACCAAATACGTTGTTAACTCTGTCTCTGCAATTTTTTGAGTAATAATTTTTTCTGCACCAAATACACTCATATATCTGTACCTTATCCTTTAATGTTATATAAACATCTGATTTCATCCCTAATTCTGCAATGTTTGTTTCATATGCTTTGCATACCAAATCATCATAAATATACGATAAAACGATATAAACGCAAAGATACTACAACCTAAATTCTTCTTTCAAAATATCTATAAACTCTTTTGCCGTTTCCTTATCAAAATGAAGGACTTGACTTGCTCCGTCTTTCTTTCTACTATCTGATCCATATGTTGAAAAAACAACCATTTTCTTGTCATTTACAATCCCTACTTTGTAAATACATTCTACTTCCGACATACTTTCACGAATTGCACCTGTTCCTCTTGTAAATTCTTTAATTTTAGCCATACGCTTTTCCTCCTATGTACTTGTATATATATAGTAACACTAAACCTTGTAGCCGGCGTATGATATTAAAAAATGATATACAGGCTACACATAAAAAGCTAAATAATATCTGCCAACACAATCTGTCTATCAACAGAAAAAATCTCCCTAATAGATTGATGTGAAAGCGGCTGATTATTCTGACGCTCTACCAGCTTTATCATATTAGAAACTGTCATCGCAGATCCATGAACACCTGTCTCATCTACAATACTCTGAATCTGTTTATCTATTTGGTTTCCAAATCCTCCCGCAATATATGAAAAGAAACCAATAGGTTGTTTGAAATCACTAAAATTCGAAATATTACCAATATAGTTATGTATCATTCGATTTCTATGGTCACCAGTTATTGAATACTTACTATATGCTTTATTATCGATAATCGCCTGATATCCTTCCGCATCAGATAGTAACAAAACATCTGGCGCAGACTTGCTACCAGTTTGTCCTAAATGAATCGCTTTAAAACCAAATACATCTTTAAACAACTCAGTCGTTGCAATTTCAAAGGCCACAGCTTCTTCTGTTCCTTTAAATGCCATTTCAAAATATTCAGTCATAAAACCACTGATTGCCCCATTCGGATAACAAGAAATTAATGTATTCTCTACTAATTTGCTATCTACTCCTGTTGCATTTACAATATATCCCACAACATCTGCTGATACACTACGAATAGGCTTTCTTAACGATAAAGTGATAAAAGCTTGCTTCACTTTTTGTGTATCAATCATCTGAGATGTAATAGTTTTGGTATTCGCAAGATTTCTTGTATCTTTCTGATGCCAAGGGTCTAGTCCATATTTTCTTTGGAAATACTCTTGTTCTTCAGGTCTATCAATAAAAGGAACCTTTGTATCAAGAATATATTTCACTTCCGACCTTTTATCATCCAACAGCTTAATAATTCCGCCTTCTTCTCTATACACTAACTGCGTATAATCTAACCAATTTGCCATAGTATTAGCCGCATCCAAAAGATGACTAAATGGATGCTCCGGATTGACTTTTCCAGAACTAGGAGCATACTTTTCAAAGAAATCAACATCAAGAATGGCATCGCCTAAATCTCTGAATTCCAGAATTCTTCTTACAATGTAATCAAAACATTTATCACTTTCATTCTCGGCTTCTACCATTACTATTTTGGCAATTTCTTCGCAAGTCAAATACACCAATCGTTCATCCTGCAATAATCTTAATAAAAAACGAAAAGGTCTAATCTTAAATCTAGAATGTACGCGTACTTTTGCAGTCGCTGGCGATAAAGAAAATGGCGAAGGAAACTGATACTTTAATACCTGACTTTTCAATACTTCAACTGGAGATTTTCCCTGCATAATAGCTTCTCCTGCTAAAGTTAAATAGCATTTATTTGTACTTTCCTGCGTAAAAACAAGCCCCAAAGAAGCAAGCCATGCATAATATGTACGCCCACCGCTTCCTCTCGCATCTCTTCTTTCACCTACTCGCTTTAATCCGGCTTCTTCTAAACCATCCTCAAACATTCGATGTAAGTTAATACTTCCATGCCATTGCGCATCTAATGAAACTGTTGATAAAACAGCAAGGATCTCTGGAATTGAATTTAATTTTCTTTTTGGACGTGTAACCCACCAATAATTAATCATATAAACACCTATTCGGCACTTTTTGCCTCAATATAATCGTACTCTTCTCCTGCAAAAGTTTTTAGTATAGCCTCAAAAATAATCCTTGCTCCTTTTGAAGGAACAGCCATACCAATCTGCTTTCTGACAGACTCTTTTGAACCTTCAAACACATAATCATCTGGAAACGTCTGTAAGCGTGCTCTCTCTCTATTTGTCAATGCTCTAGGCTCCGCATAGTGATAAATATGCGTTCCTCCGCCGCCAGAACCCGTAACTGTATATGCTGGTTTATTCGGGTCAAGACGCTTGTAAATCTGACTTATTTTAGCACCTTTAACGTTAAGTTGTAACTCCTCAGGTAAATTAGCCGTAAATGCATTTTGCCCCGGCTTGATATGCTTTAATCTTTCCACAACCACAGCTGATTGCTTTGTTTCCTCATTATTTGTAGCCTCTTTGGGAATAGGCGGAACTTCAATTGCTGTTTTACAAGTAACATCACAGTTTTTATAAGGTTCAGTACTAGGAACTTTAAACTCGTAAGGTAAATCATCGCGAATACCAACTATAATCATTCGATGTCTTGCCTGCGGCACTCCATATTCCTCAAACTTGTACAAATTCGGATAAATTTTATATCCTGCACCTTCCAAGTCTTTCTTGATTTTTTCAAAGGCTTTTCCTTCATTTGCACTCTTTAAACCGCCAACATTTTCAGCCAAGAACCATAATGGCTTATATTTCTTTAAAACCTTCACTCCATAGGTATACAATGGTCCAAAAACACCATCAAACCCTTTCTGTTCTCCTACCACTGAAAAATCATTACAAGGAAATCCAAAGGCAAATGCATCTATCTCTCCAAGACTATCAATATTAAGTTGTCTCACATCTCCATGTACAACACTGTCCCTATTATTAGGACATATGTTTCTACGATATGTATTACAAGTATCTAAATCATAATCATTTGCCCACTGATGTACAATCTTATACTCAGGATTACTTATCTTAGCTGCCAATGCTCCCAATGCCAGTCCGCCCGGTCCACAAAACAATTCTCCAAGCCTAAATTCTTTAACTTCACTCATTAGATTTCTTCTCCATTCGGTAAAATGTAGTTTCTCCTAAACTCCGTTCCTGTTGCTTTAGCGATCTCTTCTAAATCTTTCATGGTAAAACTTTCACGCTTCAATTTCGAATTCAAACTTTGCGGTGATTTGCCTAATCTTCTAGCTAATTCTGCAACACTTATATTGCTTCTAATGCATAATACTTTTATCTGTTCTGATATTGTCGCCATACATATATCCTCCTACAGATAGTATAAACGGATTTTTTTATGAAGTCAAAATATTTTATTAGCTTATATATGCTCTTTTTTAAGTCTCTAACATATTTTTCCTATTACTTACAGTTGAATAATATCAAAGACAACTTCTATGTCAGATATAAACTCAACAGAAATCCAATCACCAACATTTATACCACATGAGCGATACCATGGTGTAAATGCTTTACATGCACCAACACCGATACCTTCAAATTGCTTCGCATATTGTGTACTATTTTCATAAGGGCCATTTCCAGATGCCTTAATTTGTATAGATGGGCTACCATTATTAAAATATGCTATGAACATATCACCACGTCTAATATTATATGTTCTAGCATATTGTGATGGTATTTTTACATAAGATTCTCCTTCAATTATTTCGCGATTTGTAGGATTTCTATATTCTCCCCACGCTATATGTGATGGTTTAACTTGTACAATATATTTATCTCCTGCTACTGGCATTGCTGTTTTCTCCTTTTTTCATTAGCATATACAGTTTTATTTACCGAATAGTTTACGAAATGCTTTGTATGTCTTTTTCAACATCTCGAATTTCTCGTCTCATGATTTTTCGGAAAAGGTTCTCAATTGTTTCCTCACTTTTTTCAACTAATTCCATCCTATATATCTCTTGCAAAATTGTTCTTTTCTTATCTATATCAAATTCATCTATATTAGCAATATAACGAGTAGTATGTAAGGCTTTGGTAATTTCATAATATGTTCTTACAAATCTTTTTACTTTTATTTTTTCTTGTAAATTATATCTTTCCAGTAATTTACTTACTATGCTATCTAAGTGAAATAAAATAGACTCATCATTAATTTGTGAGTAAAAAAACAGCCAACCATATTTTTTTCCGTCAATAATAAATCCAGTAATTTTAATATTAAGCTTCCACTCTATATATGCATAGTTATTACTATTTTTAATCTCTCTTAATAGACTTTCTATAGACTGTTCTATTTTTAGTAGATTGGTTTCTTTTACCGAAATCATGCTATCATTAATTGCATATCCCAAGTATTCAAAACCATCCTCAATTAAACCTTCCGCTTCTTTTGAATTAATTGCTAATCCTAATTTATTTATATCATTTTTAATACTTTCTTTTATCGTCTTAAAATCTTCTTGATGTGTAAGAATTAATATATCATCTACATATCTTACATACACCACCTCTTGCATTGCCTCGTACTTACAATCAACATCTAACATGTATATATTAGCTAATGCATTTGAAAATGATAACCCCTCTGGTATACCACAAATTCGTCCGCTTTTTTCTTCACGTTTTTTTATTGGATACTCTATTACATCTGTTCGCAAAGCCGAATAAATAGTATTCAATATCTGCTTTTTCCTTATTTTTCTTTTGAGTACATTTATCATTTTTTCATGCGGAATAGACGAATAAAACTGCTTAATATCTAATTTAATAAAATGTGTATACTCGGATACATTACTTGTTATTTTATTAATAGCCACTTGCGGTAACATCGTTTTACTTTTATCACCATATACACCAACCAGAAGCTCATTAATTAATGTAGCCGTAAGTTTATCCCTTATTGTCGGAACACATACAACTCGTGGTTCTTTCTTAGGCCCCTTACTAAATAGTATCATCCTATATCTTGTAAAATGATATGTTTCATTTTGCAATTTTCTAATAATGATACGTATATTCTCATCCAATTGTTTTTCAAAATTTGCTGGTGATACTTTATCCATTCCTATAGATGGATGAAACTTTATTTTCGTATTATATAATATTTTCAAATGTTCTTCTGTTAATATATTTCTCCATAATTTGGCCGCTTGCATTTATAAAACCTCACATAAAACATATACAATAATAGGAAACAAAATTACTATAATTTTTACTATCCAACGCCAAATTACATTCCAATAATACATCTTGCGTACTGCTATCCAGCGTTCTTTACGATAGTCTCCTGTACTCGAATATACTGTGCGATAATAATCGAACTCAATATGATTACGACTTCGATTTAATATCTCACAATATTTTGTTTCTATTTCTCTAATTTGTTTTTCATCCTCACAAGTTATGTGTTGCAACTCGAAATCAATATCCATAAGTTGAAGATAATTTATCTTATAATCTTTGGCCTGTTCTAAATTTTTTTGACTATTAGAATATAGTATTGCCATAAAAAGCGCTATTGTAATAAAAACAGTCATAACACTTAACTTCTGATCTCCATTAATTAACGATAAAACAGAGAAAATTGTGCATATGCATGAATAATATATATTTATTCCCTGAATAAAACTTTCTTTTAATTCCAACCGCCTTTCTGCGTTTATTCTTGATGTTTTGGTTGTCCATACTCGATTTTTTAACTTTTCAAAATCTTCTTTTATCATGCATCCTCCTTATATATGTAAAGTAATGGAGCCTCAATAAACGAACAATACCTTTACGTATGTAAAAGTCTTTCTAATCATTTAGATTGTTAATTACATTATCTCTTACATAGAAGAAATCATAAATGCTTTAGCATTCATAGACTCCATTACAATACACGCTTTCCTAAAATACATTTTTCTTTTTCCATGATATTCAAAGTATACTATTTCTAAAGTGCCCTATTTAAAATATCACTATGATGCGCCTCTCACCCCATCACATCCCCCTCCTTCACAATCACAATCTTCTTTCCCTTCTCATTCAACTGGCATGCCTTCTCATACTTCGAACCGTAATCCCCATACTTCCATGCCGCACTTCCGGCTTCTCCCAATATCAACACATCCAACTTCCCTGTCACGCCTTTAGCAATCTGTGCTCCTTTCGCACGCAACCACTCTTCCACCTGACTTTTACTTCCGAAATTAAACTCCCCGGACAGGCACACCAGCTTCCCGTTGAAATCAATCTTCACGTTTTGTGTCTGCGGATTTATGAAAGCATCCAGAATTCCTAACAACAGTTCCTTTTCTTCTGCATCCATAATGCCATCCAGCATAATACCTTCAACCACTTCATAAATTTTATCGAAAGGATAGAATCCTTTTAACTCAGTATGTGCCCCAAGCCATGCCTGAAGTTCATTCATCTCTGCATCTGAAATATCACGATCCTCTATAATCTCCGATACTAACATTTGCAATTTCTGCATCTCTTTCGTTTTATCACTGTACATACTCTCCATACCGCAACCGCAACTACTACGCTTCTCCGTCGCTCCGTAATAATACGTTTTAGGCACAACTGCTGCCGGGTATAATGTTTCAAACTTCCTTAGAATTTCAAAACATGCCCTGGCATCATCCAATGCATTATGATGATTAAGTAATTTGATATCATACAAGTTAGATAAAACATCCAAACGATAAGATTGAACGGCATCATCTCCCTTGAATATGCTTTTTGCCAGTTCGAGCGTGCATATGTACTGATTGCTAACCAAAGGCAAATCGTATCTCTCAAGAGTCCGATATAATGCGCACAAATCCATTGACTTCGCATTATGCGCCACCAGAATCGTCTGGTCGAAATACATTTTGATTTCGTCCCAAATTTCAGCAAACGTAGGTGCATTAGCCACATCAGCTTCCGTAATACCATGCACCTTGATATTGAAATAATTAAACTCAGTTTCCGGGTTTATAAGTATTTCTTTCTCATACACTATTTTGTTATTTTCATATCGTATTACTCCGATTGCGCATATGGAATCTCTGCGCTCATTTGCAGTCTCCACATCAAATACTGTATAGTTCATACCTTCTCCTTTTCACCCCTTTTTACCTCAAACAGCCACTGTTTTTATTCTTTTATCAACTTTGTCATATATTTTATCTACGTGAATATAATAATAACGTCAGAAGTTACAAAAAGTTACAAACCTTTTTTCGAATCCGCCCCCCAAAAAGTTCCGGCACAATTTCTCCACACAAAAAAAAGCAACCTCCACATGTCTTTCGACATATGAAAATTGCCTTTTTATAATACTTATTTTACTCGTCTATTTCTTCCAGCTTACGACGTACCTCTAATAAGCAAAACAAAGAATTTTGTGTATCGGGATGTTCCTCTCCCAACACGTTCTTGCGGCCGTTATAACATATCTCATGAAACTCCGCAGCCGCTTCATAATCCCCCATATTTTCGCAGATAAAAGCTATGTTATATAACGAAAGTAAGGTGTCAGGATGTTCCTCTCCCAGAATCCGCACATACGCTTTGTAACAGTCTCTAAACATTTGAAAAGCTGTTTTATTTTCTCCAAGTATAGAGTATATAGCTGCCAGATTATGTGCGGCACGCAGTGTATTCGGATGTATTTCGCCCAGCACCCGCTTATAAGATTCATGACATTGGGTTAGTAATTCTAATGCTTTTTCAAACTCCTCCAAACCGCAATATATATTTGATAAAATAATGAGTGCATTCAGGGTGTCGGGATGCTCTTCGCCCAGCAGACGTTTATACGCCTCATAGCAATTAATCTGTAGCTCCAATGCTTTTTCATAATTCCCAATTTCCAAATATACAATTGCAAGATTCAACATATTAGCTAATGTATCGGGATGTTCCTCTCCTAGTATCCTTTTATACTTCTCATAGCAATCAGTCTGTATCTCCAATGATTTTTCATAGTTCCCTAATCTTGTATGGATATTGGCTATATTGAGCAAAGAGCTTAACGTATGCGGATGTTCCTCTCCAAAGACCTGCACTTCCAACTCATAACATTCATACTGTAATTCCAACGCTTTTTTATAATCACCGAGTTCATAATAGGAACTTATCAGATGTTGGAGAGAAAGCATCGTTTTAGGATGTTTTTCATCTAATATCCGCTTAGATTTTTCATAGCATTCCACTTGTAAGTCCCTGGCTTTTTGGTAATCTCCCAAATTTTGATATGACATTGCCAGATTATTCAAAGACTCTAACGTATCAGGATGTTCTTCGCCATACAACTCATTACGCAGATTATAACATATCAGATTCAGTTCTAATGCTTTTTCATAATTCCCTTGATTCCTATATGCATTGGCAAGATTATTTACAGCACCTAACGTTGCCGGATTTCGTGTCCCCAGCACCCGTTTCTCCAATTCATAACACTTTAGCTGATACTCCATATGCTTTTCATATAGCCCGTTATACTCATACGCAGTTGCCAGATTTTGCAATGCTACAGTTGCAATCACCGATTCACTTCCTACTTCATTAACACATTGATATATACGCTCTGACAATTCCAGCATTTCTTCATATCTACCAATTTGACCTAAGCTTTGGCTGTATATAATTTCACACTCTAATCGAGTTTCCACACTTCTTTCGCTGTTAACGACATAATCACAAACCGCTTTCAACAGCATACAAAGTTTCTCAAACTCGTATTCCCGATTATATTCTTCATCCATCATATTAACGATTGTGCTGATTTCATCATCTGTGAAAAGTTCAGAATTTGCAATCTTGATAAGGCTGACCAATTGATTTAATTTTTCAATTCTGTACATGGATGCATCTGATTTCAAAAGCCAGTCTTTTAAATATAAAAATACTGTTTTTTGTATTTTATCCCCGATTTCCAAAGACACTTCTCTCGCAACCTGCTTAAAAGTATCGTGCAGGCGGTATCCTGCCAGAACCGGTTCAAATAACGACAGTGTCAGCAGTTTCTCAAGTTCTGCCTCGTAATTGGCATGGTGCATTTGTCTCGCCACTTCTTCTGCCATCTCTCTATCCCAAACCTTTGGGAACCACGCTAACATAAGCATAATGTTTCGTGTAGTCTCACTCATGCCGTATAAGTAACGCTTGGCCAAATCCACGGTATCTTTGCCAAAATCTTCAATGACAGGCGTTCTTTTTGTACTAATCTCCCAATAATTTCTTACACACAAATCTAAATATGCCGGTGTTCCGTGAGACAATTTATACAATTGGGTAACCATTTCCTGATCAATAATACCTGCTTTTTCAAAATACTGGACTGCGTCCTGTTCCGACAAATCGCCGATTCTGTGGGAATTACTCTGAGGAAGTACATCTTCTCCCCATTTAATTCTCTCCCGACCTGCAATTACCCACAGAACATTCGGTAATTCAATCAATTTATTCTTGGCGCCATACATCCAGTTGTCTTCATATTGAGAGATTTCCCCATCTCTGATTATGCTGACAAAATTCTCATACCCATCCAAAAAGACAACAAAAGGCTCTGTACGTTTCTCCAACGTATCCCACAAATCCTGCTTTAAATATTCATGGAGCTTTTCCTTGATAATCTTAGGTTCAAGATATTTGATTTCATTATATACCCGTACATTGGCCCCGTCTTCATGCTCTTTTTCTTTCTTCTTTTCTTTATATAACTTTAATAATGCTTCAATCGCCTTACCTGCGGTTTCACCGTAGGGAACAATTTCTTCACCAATACTGCGCGCAATATCCACAAGACTATTCAGCGGACCGGTTGCTCTCTTATTGTATTCGTATAAATCCTTCCCCTCCGAATGTGCAACCTTGGCGATTGCTTCATCAAAAATCGAGCATTCCAAGCCCTTGTGACATAACATAACCTGTCTGGAAAAATTATACAGAAACTCTTCTTTACCCGGATTTCCTTCAAAGCTGAAAAAAGCATGACTGAGTTTCTTTTTGTTTGTTTTTCTTTCATATAACTCTTTTACCAACTTATTCAAAAGAGTTGTCTTTCCAACACCGCCAATGCCGTAATATGCTACCACATTATAGTCACCCTGCTCCATTTCATTATACACATCCCAGAAAGCCTTTCTTGGCTCTTCACGATCCGTAAATAACTCTTCTGCTGATATATGTCTGCTGTTGTCAAAAACAACCTTTTGTGCTTTGGGCATAGCTTTCTCCTTCCGAAATGTTTGTCTTTTAACGCACTCTTACTTCAAATTAAAACCGGTTCTATATCCAGTCCGTATCCCCACCGGTTATCGCAAGACTAAGCAAGCCGTCCATCAACTCGACTTCATCGCCTTCTACTACCCGAATCAGTTTGGCAGTTTCGGTATTTACAGGCATCTCATCATCCGGTCCCAGTTCCATATCCGGCTCTTCTCCGCAATAAGGACAAGTCATCACCGGCATTATTTTAAGTGACAAATAACGCATGCCACACTCTTCACATTCATAGAATCCGCACACTTGCGTGCCATCCGGTACAAAATACATATTCTTACCTCTTTTCTTCCTTGTCGCTGATACCTTTAACATCTTGGTTTTTCGACATTTTTTACGGTTATATTATACACCTTTTAACACTATACCGCTACTGTTTATTACCCCGGAAAACATAAAAAAGGATGGTACTATACCAATAGTATCCATCCTCTTATTGTTCATATTTACATTGATAAAACCATATGCATAATATTATGTCTTAATGACTATATTGCATATACATCTTCATCTTTCTTCATAACACCCTTTGCAACCAAACCATCCATAATTTCGGTTACTTCAGCAGGTGTAACGGTTCTGGGCATCTTCTTAGCAATGTCTGATACAGTAGCTTCTTTATCATTCTCTGCCACAGCCTTGATAATTGTCTTCTCCATATCAGAAAGAGTATTCACTGCCACATCAATACCGTTTGCTTCAAATAACTCTTCATACTCTCTGTTTACTTCTGCAAGAATATCGTCCAAGTTACCCTGAGCAGCCGCTAATGCCTCGTGTTCCATCTGTCTGCGCAACTTAACCTCTGCCTGTTCTTCATAATCAGAGAAAATAGGCTTCTTAAACTTAGACGCCATCATAGGAGGAATAGGCTTGGTTAACAGATACTGATCACCATACTTATATCCTTCAATACGTTCAGTAACGTATGTATATACTTCCTGCATAAGTTCATTAGATAAAACGTCAGTTTCTTCAAATGTAAAGGTATTCTCTGAATACTGGCTACCGGTACTGTGAGCTCTTAATCCCGGTGTTTCCAATTCAAGATAACCAATCTTCATACCGGCCTTCTTAAACAACACGCCTACACAATCTCTATAAAAGATTGTTTTAATACCGTCTGTTGCATTACTTGTGATGTTGCTTGTTAAAACAGTTCCTACTGTTGCTGTGGTTTTGATTTCGCACTTGTTGTCATAAATTAAAATGCTACGACCTCTTACACCGTGCAAAATACCTAAATAATTTGACATTGTTCTCCCCTCCAAATATCATTTTATTATTTTATGTACATCTCATCTGTACTTACTCAATATAATACCACATTTTTCTGCTAATGTCCAAAGAATATTTCGTTTATCAGCATAATTTTTTAACAATAGCATACCATTTTAAAGTTTTCCATTCTCCATTCAAATACAAGTCATCTTCAAACTCACCCTCGTATCGAAAACCGTACTTTTCATAGAACCGAATCGCACGCGTATTGTCGCTCAATACATTAAGATAAACTCTATGCAATTGAAGTTCTTCATACGCATATTTCAAAATCAAATCTGTCGCCGCTGTCGCCACTCCGGTTCCGTGATACTTTCTCCGAATTGAAATTGCATACTCAGCTTTTTTATTTTTCAAATCTATTTCTTTCAGACTAATGGTTCCCAAATACTCATCATCACTATTCACAATGGCAAAGTGCTTTGTCGTATTATTTTTTTGACTGATAAATTGATATGCTTTGTCATAATCCATATCCTGTGCATTAAATCTAAAAAAACAATTAATGCCCGGATCGTGCATCCACTCCAACATACCCTCAATATCTTTTTCTTGTAATTCACGTAATCCAACCATATTTTTCCTCTGTATTAAATAGAATCTTTTAAATGACGAGCCAATAGCATCTTAATTAGATATTGTGCTGCATCCGTCAACTCATTTTTATTGATAAAATTACCTAATTCTTTTTCAGAAAGTTTGACAGCAATCAAATCCTCTGATTCTAATTCCCTGTCTTTTGCAGCACTATACATAATCTGCAATTTAGAAAATGACAAATTACTGACGCTTACAAATGCCGAAATTCCTGTTTCAAACGGATTCTTCAAATAGAACACATCAGAATACTTTATATTAATATTCATATTACTGATGTCCACGCCTAACTCTTCATTTAGACCACGGAAGATACATTTTCCCAAAGATATATTTTTATTAATTTCTGAAATATCGGTAATACTGATTGCTTCATTCATCGAAACATGCCAAAGCGGTTTAATCATATTAAACAATTTTCCGGATCGTTTCGCAAATACTACACAACCTTCATCCTCCAGAATCAATAAGACGTTCATTCCCATTGCTGTCAGAAAATAACGCATTTTATTGTATTTTCCAATATCAGTTCCGGGAACAATGTTCGGGTCGGTTTTATACACGCGTTTATATATTGCTGCCATTACACGATGTGTATAATAATCAGTCTTATAACTTTGAATGTCTACCATCGGCTTTTCATCATTGTCATTACGTTTTGTCTGCATCTTCTTAATGCCATACATTTCTCCGACAAAATACGGTTCTCCCGCAACCACCTTATCCAAAAACATATTTGCAATGTTGACTTTTTCTTCCGTATATATCTGCTTAGTTTCCTCCATATCCAAGCCTAACACTCGAGAAATCTCTTCCAGCATTTCATCTTCAGACATCCCGTCAAGAAAAGCACTATCTTTTTCCCACTCAGTGTTAAAAAAATCCGGGTTTTGCCGCAAAATCTGCTTTTTTACTTCTTCCGGCATCTGAATATAAAATATGTCTTGCGGAATTCCCAATTTTACATCCTGACGTCTACTGTCAACTTCAAAAAAAGGATCACCGTGAGCCATCGACACGATGCCGCTGTCCTCAAATTTGATTGCATTCTTCTTGATATTGCGTCGCATACTTGCAGTCTTAATCTTTTTCTTAATAAAACTAAACAAAGGAGGTACTGCCAATCCAATCACAAACCAAACAATATCTTTAATCTCAAATATCTTTTTAATCCATTCCAACATATATCTTTCGTCCTTTATAATCTTTTGCTGATTTATTGTTCATTTAATACCGGTATGCTTACTCTGTTTTGGAAGAATACACAGATGCTTTCTTCAAATGTTTATAATTCGATGCATCAAATTTAGCTTTACTGAACTGAACTTTGTCTCCCTCAAATAAATCCTTCAAAGGAATATACGGAGATGTCTCCCATTCTTTTCCGTAAAATGCTGTAAGAACAGCCTCACTGTCAGATGGAATTTCATAGGTTTTTCCTTCAAAAATACCATATTTCTTCTCACCATAGATATCCTTTGCCAATATATACGGACCGGGCTTTTTCAGGTTGTCTACATAGTAAGGCACATAGGAAAGAATTTTCTTGTTTTTGACATGTTTCACATACCAGTTTACTCTTCTAATATATCTCTTTTTTAACCTTTCGAATTTTAAAAGGGCCTTCTTTTCATTTCTTCCATGTTTCCAATCCAACTCCGCATTACGTATTCTTATATAAATCAAATGAATCATAAGGTATCGAAAAATTATATCAACCACCTTATTTACAAGAATCGGCGAATACGCATATACATCCAGAAAAAGACCACGATTTTCGTACAATTCATATAATACACTATCTTTTTCCGCGACCATACTTCTTTCATTTTTTTGTCTTATTCTGAATCGCGATAATCTTGGAGAGTAGTATTTCTCCGACTGACAGTCTTGTATAACATATTTATGTCCTAATTCTTCTTGCAAAATCTGAATGATCTTGTCCACATCCGTGTGCTTTACCGAAATATCTATATCATCATCCCATTCCAGAAAGCCATTATTATTAGCCTTTCGGCAAGTTCCGATTAATGTTCCTCCATCTAACATAAAAGATATTTTATGTTTATCCAAACAAGCCTTAACGTCTTCTAACATAGACACCAATTCACAGTGTATCTGTTCGAGATTAACTGTTTGATTTTCGTCCTCTACTTTTGCTATTTCAAAGTCCTTTGCTTTTTCGGGCATAACAACTTCTTTTCCCCAAAAAATATTTTTAGCCACATCCAGCTCTTTATAGAAGTCACTGTCATTGCTTAGATGATTATCACGTATACGCTTTAAAATAAATAATCCTTTTTCTCGATTATCTATCACCACATCCTGAATACAACGAAGAATCATATCCTGATTGGTACTTTTTAAAAGTTTGTCAGCATTGTTGACAATTGTATCTTTTAATTCCTTATTTCTTTGCGTTAACTCTTTGGAAACATAATACTCGTCTACGGCATCTTTTAAATAGTCAAAAATTGCCAAAAACAGAATGAAAGGGTTCACAACAACAAAAAAATTTAATCCTGTTGCATAAAATATACAATAGCAAACAAATAATGACAGAATAACTATCAACTTAGATAACTGTACAATCTGATTCTCTTGATACACATAGTATGTATAAATAATATTATCCAGCATCATACAGATTGCATTAGTAAATTTATTCTCACTAAAAATTTCGCGATACCAAACATTATATTTCTTTTCATTTCTAATGTACTTTGCATTTTGAATAAAATCATTAATTTCTTTTTCTGAGAAATGATAATAAAAATCATTCGATTGAATTCCAAGAACTTTTACATCATATAATTCTCGGAGTGCATTGGATTTTGATAATAAATCACCGATTCTTTTCTTCAGGAAAAAATCTATTGCAAATGCTGAAACCGCAACACAACCAACTATGATATCGATATTATTTCCTAACCACTCCGAAAAAGGCGTCGGCCAAAACTTATTTAAAATCCCCACCAAAAACATACCTATAACCGATATGACAATCGGTCCTAACAGACAGATTTTTCTCATATTATTGTTATATATGCGTGCTTTATTAAAATAATAATCTCGCGCTTTTAATATGTTAATGTTGCTCTCTTTGTGTGTATCAACCAGTGTCTTATGCATATTTATCCTCGTTTGTATTTATAATAATGTTCATTGTGCTTTTTATAATCCCTGATTACTTTTCTTTCCGTAATCTTCCTGATATATCACAGTGTAATCATTATCGTACTCACTTTTATATCTGACAGTTAACAACGAACCCTTTTTATCAATTACTACATCCACCTTCAAATTTGTTTCCCGCACCGGGCGAATTCCCACGTTAGCAAAGCTTTCTTCCGGTCTTGCTTTTGCATCCAAACATGGCTGCTGTAAAAGAAAAATATACGTTCTGATATAAACGTACTCTCCCTCTTTCATCGGACTCCAGTAACGCCATAAGCTTTTATCATAATAATTTGCCGCACTGAATATATGATTCGGAAGTCCTGTTTCCGTGTCGATATGCGCCGGGCTGATAAGTCCCGGATTGGCCGTTAAAATCTCACCGGTATATACGGAATCACCACAAATAAGATAGTCGTTTTTCACGTCGGGATTATATATCAGTTTCCCCTGCATACAACAAGTATCTATAAACTCCAAGAATTCACTATCGGTTAGAGATGCTTGCAGTGCTCCGTTATGTGTCTTTATCGTTTCATGATAAACTTGCCAGTATTCTTTTAGATTAAGCAGTTTCACCCCCATAAAATCGGCAAGTTTTTTAGCCTCCAAGAAACTGATACGGCATATTCTTCCGTTTTTATCCGTCTTATAATTGCCTTGAAAAGATCGTACTCTGTCATTCTCCTTCAAGAAATCTTTGGCAACCCATTTTTTTAGGGATTCTATGTAAGTATATTGCCCGCAGTATTCCACTAATCTTTCAATGGCCGGCACAATCTTTTTGCGCGACAGTTGTTTTCCTGAATTTGAAATTTGAATATAATCCTTTTGCATTTCAACCTCGGCTCCGGGCATACAACATTGAGCAATTTGATATAGCAATTCCTGTACTTTTTCTATCAAATACGGATTCTCTTCATTGTTGCGAATCCAGTAAATACGTTCTTTATTAACTTCCAGACCACCGGTGCAATAATCAACAACTTTTACCAAGGTAAAGTAGTCATTATTCCGCTCATTATCTCTCCCGGCATATTCAAACACCTTTTTAATCCACTCTTCAAAGCCGTTTGTTCCAAGCAAATTTGTAACTTTAAGCACAGAAAAACCAAAGCCGCAATAATGCTTGTAATCCCTTTGATACAAACATCCTCCGTCTTTGATGGAAATTAATTGATTCATTATGGATTGATACAAAACGTCATCGAATTGTACATCTGACTTTTTCTGAAAATAATCCATTATTTTTTCATCAAAAGCCGTCATCTTATGGGCCACTCGGTTCTCAGTATCCATTAACATTGCGGAGTATGTCATTCGGGACATTCTCGAATCAAACTCATATCCCGAACCTACGAGTTTTCTTGCAATCAACGCAGTACACGAACCGCACATTTCTATTTCACAAGGAATTTCCAATGTCCCCGATTGTAATTCTCTGTTTAATTGGTGATGGTCAATAATTGCCGTCACATACTTCTGATATTCTTTCTGATAATTTTGGTCAGTATATATAAATCGAATCTTTCCTGTTTTTATAATGTTCTGCAGGTTCATATCAGCAGAATAGAGCAACGAATCCGCAATCCTGTCACCAAGAATATATCTGATTTCAACAGGCATATTTTCACTTTGAATCAAAGGGAGATATACCATTTCTTCATCCGTATTACCAAGATATCTTCGATATGCTTCCAACAAAGAAGAAATGACCGTATCGGTATCCGGATTCTTATGTCCGGTTACAAAAGTAATAAAACAGTCCTTTTCCATACTATCCCGATACATACTGATATTTGAACATACATATTCCTGAAAAGAACTCCAATTCAGCGGCTTATCTCCTACACTTCCGGCCTCTATTCGTTCATTTCCCCTTGAATTTAAACAACGTTCTTGCAATATAGCAGCTTGATATTCCTCATCAGACAAAAAATTTTGGGGTTTATGTGCTGTACAAAAACGCACCATCATTTTAGGTTGTCTGGTGTCCGCAGGAATCCCCAAATCCAGCGACGGCATAGCCACCGATGTAACATATCCTCGGATGGCAATCGTCTTCTTCACTTCTGTATTGGGAAGGTCCGGAGACCAGTATTTCATCTGCGGTTTATCTGCATCATTCTCATGTACCCGTACCGGATGACCGCTTGTAATATCAATATCATCAAAATCAATCCAGCCCGGTCTTCCTATTACCGGCTCGTAATCAACTTCCTCCCCCGCATACTGATAAGGTCCTGTAACTTCACAATGATCAATATAAGTATGCTCATCAACATACACTCTGTCTAAGATTTCCGTAAAATGCTCAGACATCAGACTAGCCTTCACTTCTTCACATCCTGCATCACATACTTCTTTGTATAGCTGCCAATACTCGGGCGGCGATAAAATTGTACCGCCCAACTCTTTTACTATGGTTTTAAACTCCGCAAAATCCAGCATAATCAGATGCCCAAAATCATCCCACTCAAGATCAAAATTATGTTTCTTTGCTATTTCAAATATTCTGTTGTTGATTTTTAACGGCTCTAAACTAATATACAACTTTAATTGATCAGAGTAATACCATTTCATTAAGACCCCTCTTCAATGCTTATACTTTTATTTGTTTATCCATTTTTCAAGCAAATCCTGCAATTGTTTTCTGTCAAAAGGTTTAGACAGGAAATCATCAAAACCGTTCTCAAGATACATTTCTCTTGCACCCTGTATTGCATTGGCCGTAAGTGCAACAATAACTGCATTCTTACCGTTTTCACCGCATTCTTCACGAATAATCTTAGTGGCTTCAATACCATCCATTTCCGGCATCATATGGTCCATTAGAATCAAATCATATTTCACGTGTTTTACACGTTCAATTGCTGCTCTTCCGCTATCAGCCTCTGCCAATCTGAAATTGTATAGTTTTAGCATTGCATTTGCCACTTTTCGGTTCATTGCATTATCGTCTACAAGAAGCACCCTGCACTCTTCATTAAACAATGTCGGTTTTGCTTCCTCTTCTCTCTCTTGTACAGAAGGTTGCTTGTCTGCTTCAGCAATGGTAGCCTTGTCAATTACACGTTGTTTAATATGTACTGTAAAACGTGTTCCCTTACCATACTCACTTTCTACCTGAATATCACCATTCATCAAAGCAATTAACTGCTTGGTAATTGCAAGTCCCAAACCTGTGCCCTCACTCTGACGATTTCGGTTCATATCTAACTGGCGAAACGATTCAAAGATTGCTGTCAAATCTTCTTCTTTGATTCCCATTCCCGTATCTTCCACGACAAGTTTCAAATCAATCACATCTGATGCAACATACTGTCCGGTTACATCCAAACTAATATAACCTTCTTTGGTAAATTTGATTGCATTATTTAGGATATTAATCAAAACCTGACGGATTCTTCCGGCATCACCATATAACTTACTGGGAATATTATCTGCCAAATGAATTTTAAATTGAAGTCCTTTTTGCTCCGCTGCGATTTTTACCAAATTAATGGTATCCTGCATCTCTTCAATCACTGAATATTCATCTTCTAGCAAATCCATTTTACCGGCTTCCACCTTAGAGAAATCAAGAATATCGTTAATGATTGCAAGAAGATTTAAAGCCGCAGTTTTGATATCATAAGCATATTCCTGAATTTTACGTCCTTTGCTTTCCTCAATTAACAATTCACTCATACCAACAATGGCATTCATCGGTGTACGGATTTCATGAGACATATTTGCAAGGAAATTAGACTTGGACCTGTTTGCAGCCTCAGCTTGCTCCCTCATTTCGTGTAACTTACTGATATATTCATAAGTATCCGTAATATCAATAATGAGAATTGTATATCCTCTGACATGCTGCTCATCGTCAGTTACGGTTCGCTGTTCACCTTTATAAAATTTGCCTTCACGCTCAAATCGAATTTCTTTTCCACTCAAAACTTCCGTCGGAAAATGCTCAATATCCGTGATTTTTTGGAACATTTTTAAATCAGGATAAAACTGTTTCGCTAAATCGTTATACATCAACACCTGCTGATTCTCATTTAGCGTAATCATACAATTACCAAGAGAATTCAACACCTTCTCCGTAGCCATTCTGCTCAAATCAAAATCTTTGCGGTTCCAAATCAGAAGCACAAGCACAGAGAACATAAGGGCCATAGCAATAGGCGTCGGATCATATCCTTCCGGAAACACTCCAAACAAATACAATATAAGTACACTAAAAGAAAAACTGGCACCACCGATAATCCCCTTCAATTTACGTGCTCTCTTTGTACTTTTATCCTTTCGAATCGTCTGAATCAACGTCCAAACAGATGTAGCCCAGGGAATAGCCGTACAAGTCAGTACATAGAAATAAAAACCAAATCCATAGGTAAGCCGTACGTGCGGATATACGCCGGTATATACAAAGCCAACCTCTTTGTAATAAAGCGGATGCGACTCACATGTCCACACCATCACAATAACCGCAAGCGCGCATAACAACAGAATACGTTCAAATATTTTATGCTCTTTTTGACCACAATAATTAAAGATAAACATCATAAAAAAGATGGCAACGGCCGCTCCGCCCAGATATTCTACCTTAATGGCCAGAATAGCCTCCTGTGGTGTCTTCGCCGTCAGCTCCAGCAAAAATCCCGCATTATGTACCAACTCCGCTATTGTAAACGAAAGCATCAATCGCTGGGTATATGTGGAGCCCCCGCGAAAAATATAAACCAACGCACACAGCAAGGCAATAATTCCAAGAATTTGTACAGTCAAAAGTATGTTATACATAATTCATCCTTCTCCTATAATGAACCTTTTCAATACATAAAAGTGTCATTTTAATCTAATATCTTAAAATGACACTTTGTAATATTTGATACCCTATTATTTTATCATATTATTGTTGTAAATCATAGTTTAATTTTATCCTATAATATGGTACTCCCCATATAATTTTTTATATAATAATATAACCTTGCCAGGAATACTGAATTAGACGGAACTCCCTTGTCCGGTCTCACACAATTACGGAATATATTATGTATCAAATCCGTATTTCCGTGTAACCACGCCACACTGATTGCATGCCTGATTGCCCTCTCCACTCTCGAGGGCGTTGTTTTATATTTTTTAGCAATATCTACATATAATCCCTTCGTTACATAATGCTGATATTCCGAATCTTTCAACAAAAGTTCCACCGCATATGTGATATATGCATAACCATATATATTAGGCGGTACTCCGATTGATAGAAGCATATCCTGAATGGGCTCCGTTATTTTTCCGTTACCAAATCCTCTTTCCATTTCTTCTCTTTCGTATGCTATTTTTTCTGCTATCATACAGTTCTCCTTTTCGTTCTTTTTTGCGCAACATCCTTACTTTATTTCAAATGTTGACAAAAAGATATATCTTGTTTAACATAAAAAATGTCGAAAAATGGAAAGGAAATGTCATCCATGACAAAATAGGAATTTCATGTCAGATCCAATATTAAGCAAACGGTTACAGGAAATTTTGATTGAGCTGGACTGGACCAAAGAAAAGCTATCCGAAGAAAGTGGTTTACCTCTGGAAACAATCAAAAATCTGTATTACGGAAGAACTGCAGATCCAAAAGCCTCAACCGTATTAGCAATCTCTGAAGCAACCAAATACAGTATGAATTGTCTAATGGGACAATGTCCGTATACCTCACCCGAAAAATCAATTATTCAGAATTATCGTTCTTGTGGTTCTCATGGTAAAAGTATGATTGAATTCATATCAAAATATGAAGCCTCCTCTGCAAAATATGAACGCGGACTCTATCGCAAACATTTAATCCCCTGCGTATTACCCTGCGGCGATATATTACAAGGCATACTTTACGATACCAGTGAAACTGTCGAAATCGAAACAACCATCCCCGAAGCCTATATTGCAATCAAAATCAACAGCAATGATTTGTTGCCTTATTTTTGCAAAGACGACGTTATTCTCTTTGAAAATCGCTTCCCATCCAACGGTGAATTGGCTTCTTTTATCTGTGGCAACAAAATCTATATCCGCAAATTTATTGAAGGCAAGGATTTCTATTGTCTAAAAAGTTTGCATAACCGTGATAATGATATTGTTGTAAAAAGGATGGACGAAGTCCAGTATATAGGTACTTGTTGCGGTATTATGAAAATATAATTTTCCGAATTTTTATATACTAAAAACCATGGCTTTTTATAAAAAAGCCATGGTTTTGTATTTATCTTAAAAATATTATTTTATACTATAAATTAAATTCCATATCAACTTCCTGGCGACCAACCAAATCGTCCATTTGTACATCAAATAATTCCTGCAGCATTGTCAACATCTCAATAGATGGTGAACCAACGCCTCTTCTCCATTTGCTGATTGCCTGTGGTGTAACATTCAAAATGTTTGCCAGCTTTGAATCAGTCCACCCTCTGGCCTTTGCAAATCTAAAAATATTATTACATGTCAATTCAGCACTATAAATTTTCATACTTGCCCCTCCTCAAACGCAGTTTTGCGCCCGTATATACAATTAACAGTGACCGGTTTATCCGTGTAAGAAATATATCTTAACTTGCATATTCCCTTAAATTCTCCATTGCGGAGTAAGAACGGCGAATTTTCTCAATCGCCTTTTTTTCAATTTGTCGGATACGTTCCCTTGTCACACCAAACTCAGGAAGAACGGCTATTTCATCCAACGTCATAGAACGACCTCCCACAAATCCGCAACGGAGTTTCAAAACCATTGCTTCTTTGGGTTCAAGCTTATCCAACGCAAAGCGAATTGCATCCTGCAAATCGCTTTGAATAGCAACATCACAAGGGTCATCAGCATTTTCATCTGCACAAAAATGCTCAATAGTTGTTTTACCGTCATCATCAACGGTGGATTCCAAAGAAACAATATTGTACGTATGATTCATTGCATCTTGAACTTTTTTGAAAGGCAATCCCGTATATGCGGCAATCTCTTCCGCACTGGGTTCTTCACCCTTTTCTAATGCCAACTCTCGTTTCGCTTTTTTTATTTGAAACATTATGCTTTTAACATGCACCGGAACTCTTACGGTACTGCTTTCATTTGCAATGCCTCTGATAATAGACTGTTTAATCCAAAGTGCTGCATATGTACTGAAACGGGCACCCTTGCTGCCGTCAAATTTCTCTGCCGCATGCAAAAGGCCTTCTGTTCCCATAGAAATCAAATCTTCCATATCGATACCGCAACCGATATACTTTTTAGCAAAATAAGAAACCAATTTTAAATTTGCTTCTACTAAGCGGTTTCTGGCCACCACACCATCTTTGCCGCCTTCAGCAATTTTGCGGGCAAGTAAGATCTCTTCCTCTGCGGTAAGCAAAGAAGAAACTTCACACCCTGCCTGTTCTTCTGTAACTACATTTACTGCAAAATCTTCGTTTTTCATCATAGTGAAATCCTCCTCTTTTGAGCACACAAAGTTACTGTATGACTATTCGGTCATACATAGGTTCCATATTCAGTTGTAATTGTGAATTCTTACTTGAAACTTAAAAAAGGACTTGACACTTCTCTGTCAGATATGTTAATTTGAACCTAACAGATGACACTACTCACATAGCAAGTCATTTTGTATGTTCACTGCAATGAACATTTGGATTACAAATATGAATCCACAATAGCAATCGTCTGCAAACGATTGCTATTTTTTTGATAAAAAATGTCGTAGGATAATAATATCGACCATTACTTCATAATACTTAACCCCTTTTTCAAAAAAATTTTAAGATTAAAGAATCGTCGCTCCTATGTATAATATTCTCGTCCGTATTTACATTTCCTTTTTATTTTTTTGCTTTTTTACTTTTTTTGCGCTCTTTTCTTCGCAACCAAATTTTGGGCTCCATGACTTTATTCTATATCACATTTTCTAAATTGTCATTCAACTCTAAGTTGAAAAAGCGACTGCCTTAGGCAATCGCTTTTTTACAACTATATTTATACATCTCTTTTATATTTGCGTTCGTGCAAACGTTCCACAAAATCTTGCATCGGCAACGGCCTGTCAAACAAATACCCTTGTACCAGGCTACAATCAATATTCTTTAAGAAACGTGCCTGCTCCTCAGTTTCTACACCTTCCGCAATAGTCTTCATTTCCAACTCACGAACCATTTTAACAATGTTACGGACTACGATTTCATCTGTTCCACTACCATGTTTCTCAATATTATCCAAGAAGGACTTGTCCAGTTTAACAATATCAAACATAAAATCCGTCAAAAGATTTAATGAGGAGAAACCGGTTCCGAAATCATCGATGGACGTCTTAATTCCGTGACTCTTCATTTTACTTACCAGGGTCTTCATTGCCAAATAATCACTATAATCAGACATTTCAGTAAGTTCTATTTCAATATACTTGCTTTCTATTCCGTATGTTCCTATTACCGCAAGGATTTCTTCCGCCACTTTCGGATTATGCAAATGTGTTTTAGAAAAATTAACCGAAATAGTTACCGGTTCAATCCCCTGCTGTTTCCATGCTTTGATATCACGACAAACTTGATCCAATACATAAAAATCCAGTCTACAAACGCTTCCGTCTCTCTCGAACAAAGGAATAAAATCTGCCGGCGGTACAACCTTGCCGTTCTTTATCCAACGTACAAGTGCTTCACCACCGCATAATTCATAAGTATCCAAATCAACCTTTGGCTGATAATATACCACAAATTCCCCATTTTCTATAGCCTTGGGGAAATCCGCACTAATTTCCTGCTCATGGTTAATCTTTTCTAATATCTCCTGATTAAACTCTACTACATTGAGGCCTTTACTTTTTCTTGCCGCATTAATTGCCAATGAAATACAATTCATTACGGGATGCATATTTTCATCGGGTTGTATATCATACATACCGATTCTTGTCTCAATCAGAAAACTATGAACCATTCCGCCCAAACTAACTTCTACAGTAATACCTTCCAGTAACTTGAGAACTTCATTCTTGCGTTCTTTTCTGATAAGCAGGGCAAAATTATCACCACCCAGACGTGCCGCAACTTCGCCATCCTTAATTCTTTTGGCCAAGGCAACAGCATATGCTTTAATTACCTCATTCGCGTTTTTGTTACCGATTTGTTTATTCACGTATTTAAAATTTTTAAGGTTTAAATACATCGCAGTATAATCCTGCAGTACACCTTCACGGAACATACAATTTCCCGCCATTACATATCCGTTGGAATTAATCAAACCGGTCTCAACATCCCGTGATACACTCTGCGCCATAATATCCGATAGCCTTGCGCGACCGCAAATCATCATCAGCATCCTGCATAAAAAGTATATATCTTCCTTTTCGTCCGCATCCCAAGTATGTCCTTTCACGGCACTCACGGAAAAATGTACACTGCCACCGTTTCCGGTAGGAAAATCGTACTCTAATTCTTCTGTATCAAACCCTTCCGGGCTGATATATACAATCATAGACTCTTCCCTGCCCGTACTTTCTACCGGCGTAGGCGGAGAAACAAATTCAACTATCATTTTACCGAGTTTGATATCCTCCGCAATCAAAGGCATATTATCCCTTGTCCGAAACATAATTTCATCAAGAGTCGCACCCAGCTCTTCAAGTCTGTCAAAAAAGACACCAAAATTCTCACTGCATAATCTGTTCTTCATTTTTTCACCTTTAACATTATAAAATAATCCCTAAATTGTTTCTTTAACGCAACACGTATTGCTTAAAGACTTCACCGCGTTCCTCGAAGTTTTTAAAATATCCGTAGGACGCTGCCGCCGGCGATAAAACGCAGGCTTTTCCGCTTTCGGTGATTTGTTTCGCTTCACTCACCGCAAGCTCCAAATCCGGCACATAATGACATTGCGCGCATTCCCCTACCGCGTCATAGATCCTTTTACCGGAGTCATACATACAAATAAACTTATATTGATTGTTCTCTTTTATAAAACGGATCAGTACATCATAATTAATTCCTCTGTCCATACCGCCGATTAGCACGGTCTGCACATCGGGCACGCTTTTGATTGCACTGATGGTGGCTTCCGGAATGGTAGAAATGGAATCATCATAAAATGCCACTCCGTTCACATCACCAATGTGTTCCAATCGGTGCGGAAGTCCCTTAAAGGTCTTCATACTTTCCAGCACCTCAGCCTCATTGCAGCCAAGCAGTTTCACAGCTATGTAATGCACAAACTGCGCATTATAAATATTGTGTTCCCCCAACACCTTTAAATCAAACTGCTGCTCACACTGACGCTTCATTGCGATAACCTGCGCCTTTGTTTCAATCTCCGGCACATTATCACCCTTGAAGAAGTAGTCGCCTTCCTTTTGATAACGCGCAACATTACTTTTCGCGCGGAAATACCGTTCTACCGTCTCATAGTAATCCAAATGCTCCTCATAAAAGTTTAAAAAGATTGCTATGTGCGGCGAAACCTCCGTATGCGCCAGCTGATGACAGGACATTTCAAACACTACAATTGTGTTCTCATCCACTTCCTCAAAATAGTCAAGACAAGGTTGCCCGATATTTCCAAGAATAATTACCTTTTTGCCGCTACACTCTTTTAAAACTGTATATAACATGGAAGATGTGGTGCTTTTACCCTTCGTTCCCGTGATTCCGATTACGCGGTCACGATATTCCTCCAAAAAGATTTCAGTTTGGGAAAGATACTTTAAATTTGCCTCGTGATAAACAATACCGGGACTCTTTACAATCCAGTCGTAATCGTCTTCGTTGAAACCGTCGCGCTTGCCTTCAAAAATTTCCACGCTTGCCGGCTTGCAACATCGCTTCAGAAACTGTTCCGTAGACTGTCCCTCTCGGCCGTAGCCCCATATCAGTATTCTTTTACCGTTTAATTTATCAATTATGCTCACTGCGTTTACGCCTCTCATGTTTTGCTTTCTGCAAGTTTTTATTTACTGTTTTATACAAGTCCTAAGCATATCTGCATATACAGGCGGAAGATTGTTCTCTTCTTCCCAACCGCTTAAAAGCGTCTCTAATTCATCCTGTTCCTGCAGAATAATATCTTTATAACGTTCGGTTAAAAGGCTCTTACCTCCTTTGTTTATATAATTCTTCAAGGATACAAGTACTTCTTTTCTGGTACCGACACATTCAAAAGGCTTATTCTCCTCAATGCCGGTCAATTCACGGAAATACAAGTCAAGGGACTCTTTCTCCAAGAGATTCTCGCCAAAGATTTCCACTAATTCTTCCTGACTTAAGAAAGGAAGTAAAATAATATACACAAACAAACACTTCGGACATTCGCAACACCAGATTCCCTGCTTGCTTCCCGCGTTACAGCTTCTAAATACCTTATGGTACTGCTTGCTTCTTGCAAAAAGCATGGCAATCTGAATTTCCATCAACGGACGCAACAGGCTGAAATACAGAATCGGTGTATCCACCATGGTTTTAACATACCACATAAAATCCTGCTCGAATTCATAGCTCTTGGAATACTGGTGATTTACAAAGGAATCCTTCACCGTTGTTTCGTTCGCACTGGTTTCATTGGATAAAACAATATATTTATTACCGCTTAAATATGCCGAAATAACGGAAGAAAACGCCACAACAGCCGAGAACGGAATATGACCGTTTAAATAACCCAGCTTGTTTAATTCAAGCAATTCCTTATCCAACACACGTCTTGCCTCATAAGTACCCTTTTTATAATCGCAGACATCAATTACATTATGAGTGGTAGAATTACCGTTTACCGCATAAGTGGTGATTCCTTCCTCTTTTAAAAGTTCCAAGGATACCACGGAATCCTTACCGCCACCTACGGATACAAGGCATCCGCTGTATTCTTTCTCATCTTTTAACGGATTGATAGGAGCTTCTTTACACTGAATATGCACAAGGTCTTTCTGTTCCACCGAAATACCGTTGCGATACATAAACTCGCCAAGACCGTTATAATAAAGCTTCTCCCACCAGGCACACTGTTCCTTGGACAATTCACCGCATTCAATCACAAGGTTCGGCGAGCAGGCGCACTTCCAATAACTGATGGTCTCCACCATACCCAAGTTGAAGAATAAGCGATTCAGAATTTCCTCATCTGCTTCTTCCAAAGCCGGAAACTCCCAGCTTGATTTAAAATCCCTAAGCCCCGGAATACTGAAATGATACTCCACGCGGTAGGAACTTTCCTTACGCTCCACAACATAATCTTTATATATAAAAGTACTGTACTCTTTTCTCAAATTTTCAAAAGTAAACAAATCTGTCTGCCTCCTGATATTCTTTTAAGGTTCTGTGTCAAATAACCAATTTTAATTATATGCGTCTATTTTGACATCAGCACCCCTATTATACTCACTATCTTCGGTAATCTCAATCTTTTTATCTTCCGCAAAGTTCAGGATGTTGCTTTTTAATCTCTGCCTTATTCTGATACATCTCATCATCCGCGCGATTATAAATTTCCATATAATCCGATGAATATTCACCTGCAGCGTAACCGATGGCAATACTTAAAATAATCGGGCTGTCCTTATAGGCTTCACACGCCTTACGAACTTCAGCAATATCGGCTTTTACAACCTCATCCCTAGGCGAAATATAAATCGCCACAAACTCATCACCGCCCACACGATATACATCATGGGCATGCTTCATATTATCATTTAAAATACCTGCTGCCGCACGAAGAAGCTTATCGCCTTCCATATGACCGAATTTATCGTTAATGACTTTTAATCCGTTCATATCGCATATAACAAAACCAACTTTGGTTTTCTTCTTTCCGTACTTCTTCTCCATCTGCTCTAACTGCATTTTATAACCGTTTTTATTTTTAATGCCGGTAGCCGCATCCCAATACACCTGCTCCCTGTATTCCTTTGCCGGATTATTAAAGGTGGCAAATAAGCCAAGGCAGACAAATGTAATTCCCGCGCTGGTCATAAGAAGTTCAGGAATCATTGCCTGTACGACAATGACAAGAATCATCATACCCGTCATAGGATAAAGGGTAAACTTCTTCTTACGTTCTAACTTGTTATGATTTGCCACTACTAAAACAAAGCAAATAATACAATATATTACGAAAATGCCATATCCGATAATCACAAGGGGACCGTAACTGTAATTAGTACCGTTACCGGCCACATATTCCACCGGAAAGATAAAAATTACCACAGCGTATATAAGAGCCGGAATATACTTAATAATCCTTGCAATCTTCTGCACCTTTTTCGAAGTTGTCAACAACACAATGTATTCATAAAATGCCATCGTAAAAGCAATACTTAATGCATAGTACATAATATGAAATATTGCATTCAGCGCAGGCGGAACAGTATCCAAATTATTGACGGTAATTACCGTTATAATATCAAAAATGACGTGTCCCAACGCATAGATTAAAATTCTAAAAAATGTGTTATGTTCCGTCTTGATTTTATAAACGGCCGTATAGCATAAAATAAATGCGATTACCACCAGACAGACAAATTCTTCTCTTAAAATAAGCAGTGACATAGGCCTCTCCTTTTATCCCCAACAGAGTTTTACTTCTTCGCAAAGTACTCCTTCACAAGCTTAAATACCGTACCTGATAACAACAGAACCGCAATCAGGTTAGGGATTACCATCAATCCGTTAAAAGTCTCCGCAATGCTCCATACAAGTCCCAAATCTACTGTAGCGCCCACAACAGCTACCATTGAATAAATCACCATAAAGGGTTTGACAATCTTAGAGGAAAAAATAAATTCTGCACATCTTGCGCCGTAAAGTCCCCAGCCGATAATGGTGGAAAATGCAAAGCAGCACATAGCCACTGCCGTAAAAATCGATACCCAGTTACCATATGTAGATGTAAATCCGCTGATGGTAAGTTCCGCACCGGCCGCATCACCGAACGCAACCTGTGTGCCACTGCAGAGAATAACTAATGCCGTTAGTGTACAAATAACAATGGTATCCGCAAACACTTCAAAAATACCAAAGAACCCCTGCTCCACAGGTTTACCTGTATCTGCACAGGCATGAGCAATGGAACCGGTACCAAGACCTGCTTCATTGGAGAAAATACCTCTGGATACGCCTTTGGTCATACTGGTAAAGAAGCTTCCTACCACACCGCCGGTAACTGCCGCCGGATGAAAAGCACCATAAAAAATATCTGCAAATACGCCGGGAACATCTTTGATATTAAGAATTACAACACCCAGTGCCAATAAAATATAGAAAACTGCCATAAACGGAACCAGTTTCTCCGTCACTTTACCGATTCTCTTGATACCGCCCAACAGAACACAAACAACCAGAATCATAATCATTATACCGATAATCCAATTGCTGATTGTTACACCCTCTGCAGGAATAAGGTTATAATTAAGAAGTGCCGAATTCACCGCCGTCGCGATGGTATTCACCTGTGTAGCGTTACCTGTACCGAACACGGTAAAAATACCAAAAACCGAAAATAACACAGCAAGCCAGTGCCACTTTTTACCCAACCCGTTCTTAATATAGTACATCGGTCCGCCTACATATTCACCTTTTTCATTTTTTTCTCTGAAATGCACTGCCAGAACCACTTCCGAAAACTTAGTGCACATACCGAGAAAAGCAGAAACCCACATCCAAAAGACTGCACCCGGACCACCGATTGCTATGGCACCTGCCACACCTGCAATATTACCGGTACCAACCGTTGCAGAAAGTGCCGTGCATACAGCCTGAAACGGCGTCATAGCCCCGTGTTTTGCTTCTTTTTTTTCAAAAACCTTACCGATAGTCTTTTTCATTGCCAAAGGGAACTTTCGTATCTGTATAAAACCGGTTCGGATACTTAAATACAATCCGACTCCGATAATACAAATAATCGCCGGAATCCCCCACACGAAATTATTCACTGCCGCATTTACATTTTCAATTACTGCTAACATATATTCCTTTATTCCGTTCTCTGTTTTCTAATTCTATTCTTTACACACTTGTATATATTTGCGTTTTGCCCGCATATACGAAACTTTTCTTTTCTTCGGACTACTCAAACTTTGTTGCTACCTGTTTAAGCAATTCCCTGATATTTAAATGCTGAGGGCAGGATGCCTCACACAAACCGCATTCCATACAATCGGATGCCTTGCCTCTGCCTGCAGTATGCATATTATAATGCCACTCGCCGTTCCATCCCACATATCTGCTTAAACAATTCATGTCTGAGAACAAGTCCGGAATGGATATATTCATAGGACAGCCGTCAATACAGTATTTGCAGAAAGTACAAGGAATTAAATCCTGCGCCTTAAAAATATCACAAACCTTCCAAACCGCCGCAAACTCTTCCTCATTCAGTGGTTTAAAATCCTTCATAAAACTCAAGTTATCTTCCATCTGCGCCATATCGCTCATACCTGAAAGCACCATCATAATCCGGTCGAAACTTGCCGCAAAACGAAGGGCATAGCTTGCATTGCTACCGCCTTTTAATTCATCAAACACCTCCTGGGCCTTATCAGGAAGATTTACAAGATTTCCGCCTTTTACAGGTTCCATTACAATCACGGGCTTGTTGTGTTTTACACATACATCGTAACACTTCCTGCTTTCCACGCCCGGGTCATCATAATCCGCATAATTGAACTGAATCTGCACCACATCAATTTGCGGATATTCTGTCAATATGCGTTCCAGAACTTCCGCCTTATCATGAAAGGACAGACCCACATTTTTCACACGTCCCTGTTCTTTTAATTCAAAGGCAGTTTCATACGCACGGCACTTTTTATAATATTCAAATAATTCCGCATTCTGGGCATGCATCAGATAAAAATCAAAATAATCCACACCACAGGCTTCCAACTGTGCTTCAAAACAAGGGAGAATATCTTCTTGCGCTTTAAAATAATTTGAAGTCAGTTTGTTTGCTATTATGTAGTCTTCCCTTGGATATCTCTTTACAAGACACTCACGCAAGGCTATTTCGCTCTTTCCGCCGATATACCCATGGGCCGTATCAAAATAATTAAAACCGGCCGCCATAAAAGCATCCACCATCTTAATGGTTTCTTCGCAATTCACTTCTTCGCCATTCATCGGCAAACGCATAAATCCGAATCCGAAATTCTTTTTGACATTATCATAAAATTGATTAGACATATAACCTCCCATAAATGCTTTCTCACGCGATATTCCTAAGCCGCAATGCATTTATAACTTATCATACCGCACTCTACACCAGTAGATATTATATCAAATTTTTTTACAACTGTATACCCAATATCGTAACGGCATAGCCCTGTTTTCTTTATCACCCCACTTCTTTCATTACGAAATATCCGGCTCCCTTTTACGGATATCATTATTTTTCTTTTCTTTTATTGTAAAGTATGTTATATTCACTTTGATTGGTTATTTTAAATCATTATATATTGAGAGGCATGTTATGTTTGGCGATAATTCAAGCAAAAAAGAAAGAATGAATATTATTATTGTCGGTTGCGGCCGTGTTGGCTCTACCATCGTGGAACAGCTTAGCAAAGAAGGCAATAATATAACCATTATTGATAAGGATTCCGAAGTAATTGAAACACTCACAAACCTCTATGATGTTATGGGTGTTGTGGGAAACGGCGCTACCTACAGTGTACAGATGGAAGCAGGCATCGAAAATACGGATCTTTTCATTGCGGTTACGGAATCCGACGAATTAAACTTACTCTGCTGTACGGTTGCAAAACGTGTCAGCAACTGCTCTGCCATTGCGAGAGTCCGCACACCGGAATACAGTAAAGAAGCCGCTTATTTGAAAGAAAAGTTAGGCCTTGCCATGATTATCAATCCCGACTTGGAAGCTTCCAGGGAAATTGCAAGAATCCTGGCACTCCCCTCTGCATTGGAAGTAAACTCCTTTGCTCACGGGCAGGCAGAATTGATTAAATATAAAGTTCCCATCGAAAGTATGTTAGATAACTTGGCAATTATGAATATTGGCAAAGTTGTATCCCAGCAGGTCCTCATTTGTGCCATTGAACGCGAGGGTGAAGTATATATTCCCTCCGGAAATTTTATTATCAAAGAAGGCGATATTATTACCTTTGTTGCTACAAGAAAGCAGGCCCGCAAGTTCTTCCTTTCTCTCGGTTCCAAGGTAAAACACGTCCGCGACTGTATGATCATTGGCGGCGGTAAAACAACTCACTATCTTGCAGACCAGCTGTTGCATGCCGGTATTAATGTTAAAATCATTGAAAAGAAGAAAAAACGTTGCCAGGAATTAAGCACCTTACTTCCCAAAGCAATTATTATCAATGGCGACGGAACGGACGAAGAACTGTTAAGGGAAGAAGGAATTGAGACCATTGAATCTTTTGTACCCTTAACCGGTATTGATGAAGAAAACATTATGCTAACCTTGTACGCAAGACAGGTATCTCAGGCCAAAGTAATTACAAAGATTAATCATATTAATTTTAAGAATGTAGTGAATAATTTGGATTTAGGCAGTGTAATTTATCCCAGATACTTAACTTCTGAAGCAATTGTGGCCTACGCCCGCGCGAAAAAAGACTCTTTAGGCAGTAATATCGAAACCTTATATCACTTGTTTGATTCCCGGGTGGAAGCTATTGAATTCTTGGTACGTCCCGATTCCAGAGTAATCAATGTTCCGTTAATGGAACTTGCGCTGAAAAAGAATCTGTTAATTGCCTTTATCAATCGTAACGGCTCCATCATTATCCCCAGCGGTCAGGATTGTATTCACCCCGGTGATACGGTAATGATAGTAACTACCCACACAGGCTTTAACGATATTGAAGATATCTTAGAGTAGGAGGATATTGATTGCTATGAATTTTTCAATTATCCGTTATATTTTAGGTTGGATTCTTAAAATCGAAGGTGCTTTTATGCTTCTTCCCTGTCTAACCGCTTTGATTTACAAAGAAAAACAGGGTTTCATATATTTAGCAATTGCTGCTGTTTGCGTATTGCTTGGACAATTGATGTCTTTTCGCAAACCTCAAAGTAATGTATTTTACCTGAAAGAAGGTTGTGTGGCAACTTCCTTAAGTTGGATTTTTATGAGTATTTTCGGTTGTCTCCCTTTTGTATTTACCGGAGAAATCCCTTCTTTTACAGATGCATTATTTGAAACCATTTCCGGTTTCACCACAACCGGTGCCAGTATTTTAAGTGAAGTAGAATATCTGTCGCATTGTTCGACGTTATGGCGTTGTTTTACTCACTGGATTGGCGGTATGGGTGTATTGGTTTTCTTGTTGGCCATTATTCCCATGAGTGGAGGTTCACATATTAACCTGATGCGCGCAGAATCTCCCGGACCTTCCGTTGGCAAAATTGTTCCGAAGATTAAACATACAGCGCGAATTCTTTATTTGATTTATATCGCACTGACCCTTCTGCAATTTGTACTTCTGCTGTTTGGCAAAATGCCTGTTTTTGAAGCTTTAAACACTGCCTTTGCAACCGCAGGTACCGGTGGTTTCGGTATTAAAAACGACAGTTTTACCAGTTTTTCGCCGTATTTACAGTGGGTTACAGCAATTTTTATGCTCTTGTTCGGTATCAATTTTAATGTGTATTATCTGATTCTTTTAGGGAAATTTAAAAAGGCTTTTTTCAATGAAGAAGTAAGATGGTTCTTCATTATGGTAGTTGGTGCAATCGGAATCATTACCATTAACATTTATGAAACTTCCGGTAGCTTTTTCAAAGCCCTCACCGATGCTACCTTCCAGGTTTCATCCCTGGTATCATCTACCGGTTTTGCTTCTGCAAACTTTGATGCCTGGCCTGCAATTTGTCGTACGGTTCTGGTACTAATTATGTTTGTGGGTGCCTGCGCCGGCAGTACCGGCGGCGGTTTGAAAGTTTCCCGCTTTATTATTGCCGTTAAATCGGTATTAAAAGAATGTTATTCTTACATTCACCCCAAAAGCATCCGTAAGATACATTTGGACGGCAAAGAAGTGGAAGACGAAACCGTTCGTTCCGTGGCGGTTTATGTGTTAACATTTTTATTGATTTATGCACTTTCAATGATTGCAATTTCCTTTGACGGACAAAGTTTTACCACGAATTTTACAGCTATTATTGCCTGCATTAACAATATTGGGCCCGGATTGGATGCCGTTGGTCCCACCTGCAATTTCGGATTCTTTTCAAACTTCTCCAAATATGTGCTGATGTTTGATATGATTGCAGGACGTCTGGAATTATTCCCGCTTTTAATTTTATTCCATCCGGGAACTTGGGAAGGAGTCTTCCGCAAGAAAGTGAAATAAGTATATTAAAATTTTAAAAAACCTGTGTCAGATTAGTTCCGGCACAGGTTTTTGTAATATTCATTTTTAAGTTATCGCTATCATTATAAAATATATGATCGGCTTGGTGTTTCACTAATTTCCATCTGAAGTAACTCCCAATTCATCAGTTCCATCTTCTGTCGAATAATCTCCTTAAAATGCTCTCCTATATTCTCCAAAGTCGGCACTTTTTGATTAAAGGGTTCTACCTCATTTAAACATATATTCTGATAAGGTTTTAACACTTCATTAATTAAAGCTTCTATTTCATGGAACATAACAAAATCACCATTCTTATTTTTTAACTCTACCGCAAACTCCCACGTATGGGGATGAATCATCCCTGGTGTGCCGGCAGGTGTATAAATAAAATGATTTGCATCCAAATAGAACTTATATCGATAGACTCTGTATTTTATCGGCTTATAGATTTCACTCATTCTTATTCTCTTTCTTTATATGAAAATCTTTCTTTACAATATTTTTAACAATTTCGCACTCTTCCTTAAAATGAAATGTCTTCCAAGAACTCTGGCGGTTAATTGAATTAATTATACCCATAAAGCGCAAAACAAACGTATACAGGTTATACAGCGGATATACTACCACATATAAAACCTTAGAGATGTAGTACTTCCTATCTTCCTTGAAATCTTTCAAAAACATAATAACATTGATGAAATACAACATTGTACATATTACATACAACACATAAATCAATAGCAACGCTATCAAAACAGTTCTCAAAGAATAGTTCAGCATACTCAACGCTACCAACGCAAAATACCAAATCAATCTCGGAAAGGCAAATGTGTGGTCAAACAGAATTACTCGAAAATCTATGTCCGTAAAGATTTTATGAAACTGCATCTTCTTACCATAAAACATTTTAAAGACTTCCAGTTCTCCAATCTGCCAACGTTGTCTCTGCGTGTACAATTTATTCATATCATCAATCGGCGACACATAAAAAATTGCATCCTCACACAATTCAATACGCTTCTTTTGTCTTTTAATTTGAAAAGTAATATGCGTATCTTCACAAATTGTGTCGCTATTATACATTTGTGTCTGTAAAATAGTCGATTTACGAAATGCCGAAAATGCACCGGAAAGCGTATACAATCCATTAATTTCCGACGAGAAATTTCGCCCAGCAAGAAACGCCTGGCAATATTCCAAATACTCCAATCTGCGTATCTGACGAAGCCAAAAACCTTCTGTCTCTTCTACTTCCGTATGTTCCGTCAAAATAACACCCGTAAAACTATTGACATTCATTTCTTTTTCGAAACGCTTTACAATATTACGGATTGCGTTCTCTTCAAAACGCCCATCACTGTCTACATTAATGATATATTTTCCACGGCTGTTAAAAAGAGCCTTATTTAACGCTTTAGACTTACCCTGGTTTGATACCATCCATTGCATTGTCAGGTCCGAATACTCCATTTGACAACGTTCAAATATCTCAAAACTGTTATCCTTACTTCCGTTATCTACAAGAAAAACCGTAATTAAACGATTGTCATAATTGGATAAATGAATAGACTCCAAACATTTTCGAAGCGTATCCGCCGAATTGTAAACAGGAATAATAATTGTAATTTCCGGAAACAATATCGGATTTTCCACTTTTTTTCTGCGAAAATATTTAATCATCAGCAAAAAGAAATTACACACGGAAGGTATAATTTCAACAATAAGCGGAAGAATAACCCAGGCTAACCAGAACAATATTTCATTGTTTATCATCCAAGTTCTCATAACTAAACTTTCCTACCTTTTGTCCTATAACCTGGTGTCTTGTAAATACATAGAAATACAAAGCAACCGTCAGAACATAAAAAATAATTCTTCCCACAATAGCGTGCGCAAGAGAATATACAGGAGTGCCAAATGTAAAAATCATCCAAATAATTGTAAAAATTCGGATAAAATTAAAAATACATATGCACACGATACCATAAATACCTGTAACAAGCTTTTGAATAGGCTTATATGCAGGGAAAAACGCCAGTAACGAGACATATACCATCATTTCAATAATACCGGAACACTCCATATCCACATATAACGACATTACCGTATCATTATGATTGATAAAGAACATTCCGTACTGGGCATAGCTTTCATACAGCCCCGTCAAATCACCGATACCACCAAGTGCCCACACGAAAGCATAAATAAAGTAATCCTTAAAATAAGGCATAAAATTAAGCAATGTCAGAAAAGTACCCACACTTCCAACAAGGAAATAATAAAAACCTAATTTTCCTCTTTTTAATACCGTAAGTGCATATACCCACACTATAAATAGTATAATTTTTAAAATCAAAACTCTTCAGCTCCTATAATATAAGTCTGCACGGGAGAGTCACTCATCTCCAGACGGACCACCTCAAAATCAACGGAGAGAACATTAATTTCTTCATAAATTGTTTCGGCAATGTTCTCAATTGTAGGACGAAACAGAAGTAATTCATTCAAGTCCGCACCCACATATTTATCCATATAGTCATTAATCATTGCCTCTGCTACATAGAAAAGTTGCACTTGTTGCTTAATATAAAATACAACCTCAAAAGAATGGGTATGTTCCGCTCCCTCTCTTCCTGAAGTATTGTGTTTTGCATTAAAACGATAACTGTATTTATACGTTCCCATGCTTTTTCCTCTTTTGCAATAAAAGGCCACATAATACAATCCCACCACACAAAGTAGCGAGAACTACAGGCGCAGAGGATGTTCCCACTGCCGAAATTCTTCGATACATCAAGTTCGGTGTAAAAAATTCGATTGTACTTAATGTCTCAATATTAATATCCGGATTCTGCCGCTGTAATTCTTCCAATGGAATACGAATCTCAAGTTCATTATTAATATTATCTTCTGTACGAAGCAAATATCCGTTCGTGCCGTTTGCATTCAAGAATGATAACTGTGTATCACGATGACGTATTTCTACCGGATATATTCCTTGCTGCGCCTCCGTCAGTGTTGACAAAAGTTCTCCTTCCGGTGTTACAACCTGAAATGCAGCCATTTCTCCGCCGACAAAGAACTGAAAATCTTCTCCGTTCAATCGTTTTAAATAGTTTCTTCCGTAAATGATGTGAAGATAAATATATTCACCGTCACAATACATCTGCATCTTGTGACGTACATCTGTACTATATGTACCGGGTTCTGTTGTATAAACCTCGGTTTCGCTTACCCATACACCCCAATACCAGCAGTTCTGGGAATTATCCCAGTTATATTCATAAGAACAGGGAACATCCGCCCAATCCGAAAAATCTCCGTCAATGGAAATAGACTGTCCGTCTTTCAGAGAGAAAGAATTGTCATAAGACATACCTGTATCTGATGCACTGACTAACAACGCATTTCCCCAAAGAAATACAAGGCTCAAAGATAATAATGCAACAATTTTAAATCCCTTTTTCATCATTTTTCCTCCTGTCCCTTCATAATTTTACCTTTTACAAATAACATAAAAGCAATGCCAAACAACGAGCATAACATTCCAACTACAAAATGTTTATAAAAAATATTAACTATCGTGGTTCCTTTATCAACCACCAACATACTGTTTACTTCCCTAATTTCCCGTTCGCTCTTAAAATTATCCTGAAAAGCAATCGTTGTATTCACCGGCTCTTCCGTTTCTATTCGTATTTCATTTAATCCGTACTCAACATCAATCGGCACTACCGTCTCAGATATTATCCGATCTTCCTCCGTAATTCCAAACACTTCGTCTAACAATGCAAGCAATTCTTCGTTCGGAGTATCATAATACAAATAAACCAAATTAAATCCTACGAAAGTAACATTTTCTTTCCTGATAATATAATCCAATGTTTGTGTGCCAAATTGATATGTATATCTTTGCATCTGGGCTTCTTCGGTCGGAAGCAAATACGTAGAATACCATTCATACGGCATATCAAGATCTACCGTCATATCCTCATAATATAATCTGTCAAATTCCGAAATACTGATAAAACGGCTTTCTACACCCAAAAATTCAGAGATTGATAATACATTAATCGGCATATGCGTACAATCAATAAAGACCTCCACATCAGAATCCGATAATTTTTGTACAATTTCTTCCGCATGCTCTACACTATCATATTCAAAATTAGACAAGTATATTTTGTCATACTGTAACAATTCTTCCATTGTGTAATCTGTAAGACAATCGCTACGCCCCTGCTCAAATCCGGGATACAGGTACGAAATATAAATGGACGAAGAACCAATTGCGAGATTATTAAAATCACTTTGTAATCCAAACTGTCCATCAACATTCTGCAAATCCAAAAGATATGCTTCATCACTTTCCTGTACAGGAATATACCCGTATGTTTCTGCAACTTCCATAAATCGTTCTGGTTCTTTTACAAATGATTTCTTTACAATAACGGAATCCGCGCCCATAGTTAATAACTGGTGGAACGTATAGCCATAATATCCTTGCTGAATACTCTCCGTCATTGTAATAATATTTTCGCTTGTTCCGGCACCTTGAATTGCCCAGCCCTGAATGTAAGGTATATCTTTTTCCAGCACATAATACGAAGGATAAGAACCAAACGAACTTTCATCTACCAATCCCATTCGATTCTGCGTGATAGCGACAGCTGATTCTAATAAATATACATTTTCCTGATGTTTTAAATCCGATTTGACACTCCAAAATGCCATAGACGGAACAATATCAATAATTGCAATTGCTACAACGATATATTTCCAATATGCTTTTAAACTTAATCGTCCAAAATCATATAAAACCAGAATATAACACATCTGTGCAAAACGTGACATCCAAAATACCTGACTCATAGGCATCTGCTTAAATATATCTGTAAACATTGAGTCCGACAATATAAAGAAAATAAGCCCCACTATGATACCGCTTTTTTCTTCTCTGTTTCGAATTGCACAAATTAAAGCAACGATGCCCATAATAAAGGCACCCAAACCAAAAGAACAATTAGTTCCCGACATTCTTGTAAACGGATTCAAAGACACATAAATCGGTTGACTCCAGTCTTCAATGGTATCCACTGCTGCAGAAGAGGAATCTGAAACCAAACCTCCGCTCAAGCCGGGTAACAACAGAATACCCGCAATCAAAATACCGGCCACAATTGCCAAAAGTCCATACCATTGTGTTTTATTTTTTAATCCCTTAAAGAATCCGTAAATGGTGAAAATAATCGCGCACATAGCAGCCAGCATAAAATGTGTTGAAACCAATAACGCCATCATTAGCGAGGTCACAACAAAATGTTTCTTGTGCTCCAACAAATTTGTATAAAAATAGAAAAATAGTGGCAAAAGGGAATAAATCATAACTCGTGATAAATTTCCTTCGCCAAAAAGCACGCGCAAGCAATCCGGAAGAAACCAATACACAATACCGAGTAAAATAAAAACACCTTTCTTCTCCCTGTTTGCAATCAAAACAAATCCTATATAGGACACAAAGAATGTGAGGCCAACATATACATAATATGCCGTAAATATATCTCTCGTAATAAAATTAATAAACGCAATAACATAATATGTAAAAATAGGCCAGTAACGGAACAATTGAATTCCGTTATACCATTCTGTCGTATATAAGGGATAAAAGTTTCCTTGTCTTAAATTGTCATATAAAATTTCAGCTTTGTACAAATGGCCGAAAATATCATTACCCGTAGGCACAAAAGACGTAAGCCCCAAATATAATGCAATACCGATACTGATAATTAAACCAATGCCCAGCTGCCAAATTAATTTTTTCCTACTATTCATAAAAATCACTTTCTTTTGGGCATATATATTAATGATACCATTTTTATTTCGACAAGTAAAATCAAAAACTTACCTTTTGATGACAAAATAATCGTTTTTCGTGCAAAAAATCCCCCGGACAGGTTCTTATGCCAGAACCGGCCCGAAGGATTTCATTTTTCCTTAGTTTAATAACCGCATTAATCTTGCAGCAGCTCTTTTTAATCAAACAAAGAAATTCCGTATCTGAGTTTACGATAAAATTTCTGAATAATGATAACAAACATATAGCCTACAATTGCTACAACGCTACCCACACCCAAAATACACATAATTGCAACAATTAAATAATACAAAATATTAACCATTTCACCATACCTCTTTGCATCTTTTTATAAAAATATATTAACAAAGTTCATAGCAAAGATTCAGCAAAGGATTATACGAATTATCAAACCTTACCAAAGAAACAATTTTTACGTTTTCTTGCTTTTCCACATTTACTATATTATAATTATGAACAGTATTAAAAAATAGGAGAATACTATGTCTAATTTAAAAAAGAACAAGCCTTTGCTTATCATTCTGATAATTCAAATCTGTATATTATTATTTGCTGTAGGAAATTACATATATTGCAAATCTACCCTATATAGCACCACCATTTATCCTAACGAATTAAATTGTGATGCATCCGTTGTATATGGTGAAAAAATCAGCGCAAACGAAACAAATTGCGTTTCCGGAACACTGGCCAAAACCAATCCGCTCCCTCTTCCCCGAGGTAGTTATATTGTAAATGCCCAGTGTAATACGGACACTTCAGAAAATACTTTACAGGCCCATTCAACAAATATTCCTGCACACAACTTTCTTTGCGGAGCAAATACAATATATGCAACAAACAAAACCGCAGAACTGGTTATGCGTGTCTATTCTCCCGGAGAAGTTGTTATACAGTTTAACTACTGCGGAAAAGGAACATTGGAAATTACCGAATTAACCATTCAGGAAACCACAGCAATGGCAAAACAGGACTTTTTACATGCCATTGCCCTCTGCCTTATTATTACACTTGGTTATTATATCTCTACCATCGATTTATCCAAACGCAAAACAGTAATGGCATTAGGCGCAATCATTCTTCTGTCTTCTTATCCGTTATTATTGGATTATATGGTGGTAGGACATGATTTACCCTATCATCTGCTTCGTATTGACGGAATTAAATTAGGACTGGAGAACGGTGTTTTTCCGGTTAAAATCCAACCAATGCTTGCTGCGGATTACGGTTATGCAACAGGCGTGTTCTATGGCGATGCCTTGCTTTATTTTCCCGCCTTACTGCGCTTGCTTGGTATGCCGGTACAAAATACATATCAGGTTTTTGTATTTACGGTAAATGCGGCCACAGCCCTTGTTGCTTACTGTTGCTTCAAAAAACTGTTTCAAAGCAATAAATTCGGCTTAATCGGAAGCATGGTTTATACCCTCTCCCTCTATCGTTTGTTAAATGTATATACACGTGCAGCAGTCGGCGAATATTGCGCTATGATTTTTCTACCCATTATCTTCTTGGGACTCTATCGCATTTATATGCAAAAAGACTCAAAGTCAAGCTGGAAGCTTGCACTTATGCCTGCACTGGGACTGACCGGAATTATTCATACACATATTTTATCATGTGAAATGGTTGCAATTTTTATATTGCTTACCTGCATAATACTGTTCAAAAAAACAATACAACCCAAAGTCCTGCTTTCGCTTCTTTTAACAGTTGCTTTTACCTTGTTAATCAATGCAGGATTTATTGTACCGTTTGCTGACTACTATTTTACAGAAGATTTTATTATTAATTCCTCTGAATGGGGCGGCACTTCCGTACAGAATATCGGTTTGTATTTTGTGCAGATATTCAGCATTTTCCAGGAAGGCATCGGCGGAACCTGGTCTACTACCGCCGGTATAAGAGATGAATTCAATCCGGGACTTGGTGTTACATTAACAATAGGCTTCCTGGTATGCATCTACTATTTATTAACAACCAACAGAGAAGAACGAAAACAATCCGAGTACAAACTTATTATTTTTAGTTTTGTAGCCACTGTTCTTGCAATTTGTATGAGCAGCTACCTGTTCCCTTGGGATGCCGTTGCTGCCTCTTGTAAGCTTGGAACTGCATTGGTGTCAAGTCTGCAGTTCCCTTGGAGATTTCTTTCTCTCGGAACTTTGTTCCTTACTATTTGCTTCTGTTTTGTTTTAAAACAGTTATCCGTACGTAATTCGGAACACAAGGAACTACCGTTTATGTCAATTGCCATAATTCTTCTGTGTGTCAGCACACTGGTAGGCACCGGATGGTATTACCACTCATATTTGGCAGACGGTGCACCTTATCGTGCATATGACACTTATGAATTGCCCTCTACGCAATTATATTCATGCGAATATTTTCCTGCCGGAACAGAACTAGGAGGCTTAATATACAATAGGTATGATTACTCAGACGGCATCATTCTTTCATTTATAGAAAAAAAAGGCAACTCTATAATTATGTTGCTTGGCAACTATGGACCGGATGGATATATCGAAGTACCTCTTTTAAATTATAAAGGATATTCTGCAACTATCGCAGAATCGAAATCCGAATTGCAAATTACAAGCGGATATAATAATTGTATTCACGTTGATATTCCGTCCGGATTTGAAGGAACTTTAGATATCTCCTTCCACGAACCCGTTTACTGGCGTATCGCTGAACTGATATCCTTCCTTACTGTTCTAACCTTAATTGCAATACCCGCTATCACCGCAATCCGACTGCAGAAAGGCCCCAAAGAAGTATCTGCAAAAACCAAACATAATTAAACAAAAAAACGTTTGTTAACATCGTTGACAAACGTTTTTCTTTACTCTCTACAATTCCATGTAATAATATCCTCATACGGACTAGCTTTGGCTAATCCGATTTTTACAACCATTCCTCTTAATATTTTAAACTCAAGCTGTACTACTTTAAAAGCTTCTGCAAGATGCTCAGCATCCAGTCTCTTTCCTATCGTTGTATGCGGTACCCATTGAAAAGGCTGATAAAACTTGCTGACTCTTATATCCTTATCTACGGAAACAACAGCATAGACATCTTCCATCATCTTCTGCAAATATTGGTTAAGCATCGGTGTCAAATACAATGTAGATGTCATAAAAGCGCCTGTTCCGACCCACTGAACAACACCTGTAGGTGTATTTTGAAATATTTCATTAAAGTTCTGTACTAATTGGCCTACAACATCTGAATTCTCCTTCTCATCCACTTCAAAAGATGAGATTGTAATATGTGGCGGCACCTTATGTTTAAGCATGTAATCATTCCCTGTCGCCTCCGCCACAGCTACCATATGCCTCAATATCTGTTGATTTGTTTTGTCATCAAAATAAAGCGAGACCAAATACTTCATAAAATCACCTGCTACTTTTACTACTTATACTTCCACGAAGATATGTTTATATTGCTTACTACCTTAAGATATCATTTCCAAAGTCGGCCATATTTCTTTCAAAACCGTTTTATACTCTTCCGGTCTTTTCGCCTTACAAACTTTCTTGATTACTTTTTCATTGTTTCGGAAATTTGTTCCCAAATAAAACCATACTTCTTTCATCTTAAAAAGCACATCTGTTTCAGCATCAAGATCCTGTAAATATCCTGCATATAATGCGTCAAGGTACCGGCGTAACTCTTCCTTGGTAATTTTCACTCCGGTTTTAATTTCCCTCACAAGGCCGGGGTTAGTAATCACGCCGCGCCCAAGCATTATTTTATCAATCTGCGGAAATTGCGTCGTAAGCTTTACGTAATCTTCCACGCTGAAAATATCACCGTTGTAGCATACGGAATGTTTACACGCTTCCAATGCTTTGGCGAAGGCATCCAAATCCGGCGTTCCCTTATAAAAGTCTCTCCGCACCCTGGGGTGAATAATCACTTCTTTGAATGGATAATTATTGTAAATCGGAATTATTTCCTCAAACTCTTCCGCATCCTCAAGTCCCAATCGGGTTTTTACTGAGATTTGAAATTTCTCACCTTCCAACAATCCGTTATTCCAGCGATACACCTCTTCAAAAAAGCGTTCCAGCTTCACGGTCTCGCCAAGGAATCCGCTTCCGCGCCCTTTCGTCACCACAGTCGGTGCAGGGCAACCAAGATTTAGATTAATCTCTTTGTATCCCTGCTTTCCTAAGAATTCACAAGTCTCTATAAACTGCTCCGCATTGTTTGTAAGGATCTGCGGAACCATATACATTCCCATGTTATTTTCAGGTGCTACATCTTTTCGTTCCTTTGTCTTAAGGATTTTCTTCTGCGTCGGTGCAATAAAAGGCGCAAAATACTTATCCATATCTCCAAACATGGAATGATACACGTTTCGATATACAAATCCTGTTACCGCCTCCATAGGCGCAAGATAAAAATGCATTTTACCACCTCTGTCGTTTATAAATATCAAATTTATTATCCGATTCAATCAAAAAACCCGGTGCCGTAAAAGCACCGGATTCTTCCAACTTTTCTCTTTTACACAATTATTTTAACACATTCATAAGTACTGTTCAACAATACTTACACACCGGTCTAAAACTACTCTTCAATAGAGTTTCTCTTGTGAACCACAACGGTTTCATCAAGGCAGGAGAAAATTTCGTTTACTTTCTCTTTCTTCATTTTCGGTGTAATAAGACTTACAACCGGAACGATGATAAGACCTGCAATCATTGCAATGGCACCGGCATTGATGGGCGATGCAATAAACTTAAAGAACATATTGGCAACAGTAAGCAATACACCACATGCAAAACTTGCCCATACAGAAGCCTTTGTAACGCCTTTCCAACGCAAACCATAGATAAACGGTGCAAGGAAAGCACCTGCCAATGCGCCCCATGATATACCCATTAACTGTGCAATGAAATCAGGAGGATCCAAAGCAATTACAACACTGATTACAAGGAATACCACAAGGAAAATTCTCATACAAAGAAGCTGCTTCTTCTCTGTCATATCTTTGATAATATTACCTTTGATAAAATCAAGGGTTAAGGTTGAACTTGATGTCAATACCAATGATGATAAAGTTGACATAGACGCAGATAATACCAATACGATTACAATACCGATTAAAATATCAGGCAAGGTAGACAACATACTGGGAATGATTGCATCGTAAACAATTTTACCGCTTTCGTTGTAAATTGCATCTGTATCAAACAATCTTGCAAAACCGCCAAGGAAGTAGCAACCACCTGATACAACAATTGCAAAAACGGTAGAAATGATGGTACCGGTCTTAATGGACTTCTCATCTTTGATTGCATAGAATTTATGTACCATCTGAGGAAGTCCCCAAGTTCCGAGTGAAGTTAAAATAACAACACCGAGGAGGTTCGGAAGGTCAGGTCCGAAGAAGGATGCAAATACACCCTGCTGTCCCATGGTAACAGGCACATCACTCTCAAAAGTGGACAACTGTCTTACCGCTTCATAGAAGCCACCCTGTCCGTTTAATACTGCTACAATAACCGCAACAATACCAAATAACATAACGATACCCTGGATAAAGTCGTTAATGGCAGTTGCCATATAACCGCCAAGAACAACATATACACAAGTCAACGCTGCCATAACGATAACACAAACCGCATAGGGAATGTCAAAAGCCATTTCAAACAATCTTGATAATCCGTTGTATACAGAAGCTGTATACGGAATTAAGAAGATAAAAGAAATCATGGACGCCGCGATACGCAATGCATTGGAATCATATCTTTTACCAAAGAAATCCGGCATAGTTGCCGCAGACAAATGCTTAGTCATAACACGGGTTCTTCTTCCAAGTAATACCCAGGCAAGCAAAGAACCGATTACCGCATTACCGATACCAATCCAAGTTGCCGCAAGACCGTACTTATAACCGAACTGTCCGGCATAACCTACGAATACTACCGCAGAAAAATATGAAGTACCGTATGCAAAGGCGGTAAGCCAGGGACCTACGCTTCTGCCTCCGAGTACAAAATCATTTACATTGGTTGCATGCTTTCTGGAGTATAATCCTACACCAATCATTACTGCGAAGAATATTACCAGAAAAATAATTTTTACTGCCATAACTGCCTCCTTGAAAATGTATGTTATCGGAATATGTAAAATTATCCGCATTCATACAGTTCACTTTTATACTATCACTTTAAACTTTAAAAGTTAGACGCTTTAAAGCGTTAAAGCATTTATGATTATACAAAACCCTCACAGGAATTGCAAGGGTTTTTATAAAAAATCTTATAATTTAAGAAGTTTTTCTGCATTTTTATAAAAGATTTTCTCTTTGACTTCGCCAGTCAAGTTCAATTTCATCAAACTTTCTACATCTTTCTTCTGATATCCCCAAGGACAATCCGTGGCAAACAACACCTTATCCGTGCCATGCTTTTCAAATATTTCATAAAACATATCTTCTTTGATATAGTCAAAGGTAAACGCAGTATCCAGATACAAATTCTCTCCTGCCAAATACTCATACACTTCTTCCCACTGTTTCCAACCGCCGTAGTGTGCAACCACCATTTTCTGCGGATGAAGCTTATCAATGACCTTACGCATTTTATCAGGCGGACAATGCACAGGGTCCGGCAAACCAATATCAATACCCGCATGTGTGAGTATGATAAGTCCCAGCGCATCTGCATATTCAATGATTTTCATATAGCGCACATCATCAATCATAACGCCCTGGTAATCGGGGTGGATTTTAATGCCCTTTAAACCCAATTCCTTAATGCGGTCCAGTTCTCTTTTATAGTCCTCCGTATCGGGGTGAATTCCGCCAAAAGATAAAAGTTTGCCTTGATACTGTTCATTGACACTTGCCGCAAACGTGTTTACGGTCTCAAATTGGCTTGGTTTGGTTACCACCGGTAAAACAACCGACATATCAACTCCTGCAGCCTCCATAGACGTAAGAAGGCCGTTTAACGTGCCGTCCGTAGACGCGGTGAGGCCGGCTTTGCTCTCAAGATTTTTAATAGTTCCCGCTGCAATTTTATCCGGAAATATGTGTGTATGAAAATCGATAATCATTTTCTTTTACCTCGTTATATCTAATCTTATCATTCTTCTGCAATCAGCATGCTCCTAAATAAATCATCGCCTGCATTTATTATCTGCAGGCGATGTGAAAAATATTTAACTTTCGTATCCCAAAAGGAATGCTTTTTTATTAATTTCTACTGTTTTAGGCGGAACAGTCTTCTCAATTACTTCAAGCCATGCTTCTTTTGAGAAGTCCATATGCTTAGCTGCTACACCGAGAACGATAATGTTAAATACTTTGGAATTGCCGAGTTTCAAAGCTTCTTCCATCGCATTTACTTTATATACACTGTATTCTTTCTCTAAGTTTTCGATAATGTTTTCAGGATACTGCGCAACACCGGTTACTACTGTAATGGGATCGATTCTGTGGTCGTTTACTACAATCGCTCCGTCTTTCTTCAAGAAATGTGCATAGCGCAATGCTTCCAATTTTTCAAATGCGATTAACACATCTGCCTGGCCTTCTTCTACGATAGGCTCTGCTACCTTCTCGCCGTAACGAACGAAAGTAACAACACTACCGCCTCGCTGTGCCATACCATGCACTTCGGATAATTTTACATCATATCCTGCTGCCACGGTGATACCGCCTAAAATACGGCTGGTAAGAAGTGTACCCTGACCACCTACACCAACAATCATAATATTCTTAGTTGTATTTGCCATGACTACACCTCCACTTTCTCGATTGCATCGAATTTACAAAGATTCATACAAAGTCCGCAACCGTTACACATTGTGGTATCAATTGAAATTGTTCCGTCTGCATTCTTGGTAAGTGCAGGACAACCGGGCTTTAAGCACATACCACACTTTTTGCACTTATCTGCCACAGGTACACACTTGTAAGGGAATTTGTTGCCCTTAAGAAGTACACAGGGAGACTTGGTAATAATAACGGATACCTCTTCTCTTGCAGTTTCTTCTTTTACGATTTTTTCAAGTGCTGCGGTATCGAATGCATTTACTTCTACCACATTCTTAATTCCCATAGCCTTGCAAAGTTCGAAAATGTTGATTGCAGGAACCACCTCACCCATAAGGGTTTTACCGGTTGCCGCATGGTCCTGATGACCTGTCATACCGGTTGTAGAGTTATCAAGAATCATTACGGTTCCTGTACCCTGGTTATAAACCATATTCATAAGTGAATTCACACCTGTATGCATAAAAGTAGAATCACCGATTACGGCTACCCAATTCTTAATATAATCCTTGCCTTTGGCCTTTTCCATACCATGAAGTGTGGAAATACTTGCACCCATACAAACAGTGGTATCTACAACACTAAGAGGCGCAACCGCACCTAAGGTGTAGCATCCGATATCGCCGGCTGCGTGAATTTTTAACTTATTCAATACAGAGAATACACTTCTGTGGGGGCAACCCGGGCAAAGGATGGGAGGACGTGCGGGCACCTGTGCGGCAGCCTTGCCGTCTACATCTTCTTTTAAAATTGCCTTGCGAATCATATTGGCACTGTATTCACCCTGTACGGTAAAGATTTCCTTACCGATACACTTAATTCCCCATGACTTAATCTGTTCTTCAAAAACAGGTTCCAATTCTTCAAAAATATAAAGTGTATCCACTTTAGAAGCAAAATCTTCAATTAACTTCTTCGGAAGCGGATGTACCATACCAAGCTTCAATACAGAGGCTTCGGGACAGGCTTCTTTTACATACTGGTAAGCAATACCGCTGGTGATAAAACCAATCTTGGTGTCATTCATTTCCACGCGGTTAATGGGCATATCACAACCGTCTTCCGCCATAGCTTTCAAACGCTGTTCTACGTACACGTGTCTGCCCTTCGCATTACCGGGCATCATAACAAACTTGCTTACATTTCTCTCATAAGTAATGTCTACAGGTTCGCAACGTTCTTCCAAAGTAACGGGCCCCTGGGAATGTGACAAACGTGTTGTGGTACGCACCATAACGGGAGTGTCATATTTCTCAGACAAATCAAATGCATACTTCATAAAATCCTTAGCTTCCTGCGAGTCAGAAGGCTCTAAAACAGGCACCATAGCTGCTCTTGCCACACATCTGGAATCCTGTTCATTCTGTGAAGAATAAAGGCCGGGGTCATCTGCTGCCACAAGAACAAGTCCGCCGTTTACACCACCGTAAGAGATTGTATAAAGTGGATCGGAAGCCACGTTAACACCAACGTGTTTCATAGATGCCATAGCTCTTACACCACTGATGGATGCACCGATGGCAACTTCCATTGCTACCTTCTCATTGGGTGACCATTCTGCATAAATTTCGGGATATTTTACGATATTTTCACTAATTTCGGTACTGGGTGTGCCGGGATATGCCGCAGACACTTTTACGCCTGCTTCAAAAGCACCTCTGGCAATGGCCTCATTACCTAACATAATCTTAACTTCGCTCATTGTATATTTCCTTTCTGTACTGTAATAATTGTTTGGACACCGGCCTTTCTGCTATCCAAACAATTAACCATTATTTTGGTCTGCAATCAACTTGCCCGCGCCGTACTTCTCACGCAGCTTCGGCTTCTCGATTTTACCCGTGGGGTTTCTCGGGATATCTGCAAAAATAATGGTTTTGGGTCTCTTGTATCTGGGAAGACCTAAGCAGAACTCATCCATTTCTTCCGTGGTCATTTCCATACCTTCTTTTAATTCAATAATGGCAGCCGCAATTTCACCGAGACGCTTATCCGGCAAGCCGATTACCGCTACGTCATGCACCTTATCGTTGGTACGGATGTAATCTTCAATCTGTACAGGGTAAAGGTTCTCGCCACCACTGATGATAACGTCTTTCTTACGGTCTACAAGGAAGATAAAACCGTCTTCGTCTTCCTGCGCCATATCGCCGGTAAATAACCAACCGTCTGCCAAAACTTCATTGGTTGCCTTTTCGTCTCTGTAATAGCAGGTCATAACACCGGGGCCTTTGACTGCAAGCTCACCAACTTCGCCCTTCGCTACGGTATTGCGGTTCTCATCCACAATTTTAACTTCCCAGCCATAGCCTGCCTTACCGATGGCACCTACCTTATGTATATTCTCAACACCAAGATGTACGCAACCCGGTCCGATGGATTCTGATAAACCGTAGTTGGTATCGTAATCGTGGTTCGGGAAGATGCTCTTCCACTTCTTAATCAAACTCTGTGGTACGGGCTGGGCACCGATATGCATCAGTCTCCACTGGTCCAATTCATAGTCGTCCAGATTCACTTTGCCGCTCTCGATGGCTTCCAGGATTTCCTGCGCCCAAGGCACTAACAACCATACGATGGTACATTTTTCTTTGGATACCGCATCAAGAATAAATTCCGGCTTGGTTCCTTTTAAAAGGATTGCTTTGCTTCCTGATAAAAGACTTCCGAACCAGTGCATCTTCGCACCGGTATGGTACAAAGGCGGAATACATAAAAATACGTCATCCTTCTGCTGTCCGTGGTGATTCTGCTCTACCTTGCAGGAATGTACCAAACTTTCGTGTTTATGTAAAATCGCTTTGGGGAAGCCTGTGGTTCCCGAAGAGAAATAAATTGCCGCATAATCCTGGTCATCGATTGCAATATCAGGGCTCTGGCTGGAACAGTTTGCTGCAAGTGAATTGTAATCATCCGCAAAACTGGGGCAACCTTCACCAACATACATCAACAATCTTCCCTTGCTGATACGGTCTGCAATTTCTTCCACACGACCGATAAAAGAAGGTCCGAATACCAGAATATCAACCTCTGCCAAATTCACGCAGTACTCAATTTCATCGGAAGAATAACGGAAATTCAAAGGCACTGCCAAAGCACCGGTTTTCAAAATACCGAAGTAAATCGGCAACCACTCCAAGCAGTTCATCATAAGGATTGCTACCTTATCGCCCTTCTGGATTCCTCTCTGAATCAAAAGGTTTGCAAAACGGTTCGCCTTCTCATTGAACACACTCCAGGTAATTTCGCGTCTGTAACTGGTTTTGGCACTGGGTTCAATCAACTCATATTCCTTCCAGGTTACACGACGGTCCTCTTTTATTTCGGGATTCATTTCCACAAGACATACGTCATTGGGATACTCTCTCGCATTTCTCTCTAAAAATTCTGTAATAGGCATTTTAATCCCCTTCCAAATTTTGCTTTTGTCAATTTAACGCTTTAAAGCGTCTAACCATTAATATAACATTAAAAGCAGTTTCGGTCAATGTTTTCGTCCGATTTATACGATTGTAATTACTAAAATAAAAGCTGTGCAGACTATTATATATTCCGACGGAACGCGCTTTCGCTCGATTGGCTACGTAACAGTACTAAATTCGCAAGAATATCTTCTTGCTCATTAAGTGCTGACGTAGTCAAAAGGTTCCTTACGGAATAATAATATCTGCACAGCATCTTACTTGAAGACAATCGTATAAACCAGGCCATAATCATTTGGCCTTTTGTAATGGTTCTTTTCCTCTTGCTTATCTCTAATCAGTATACGACTCTAAAGGCTGAACCTTCTCTTCTGCCATCTTCACGGCCTCTTCCAAAGTCATTCCTGCGAAATCCTGGGCTGAGAATAATCTGCCGGATTTTTTATCATCTACAAAAGCACCAACCAATACACCCGGCAATGCACTTTCGGGGGAATTCGGTGCCTTATCTCCGCCAAGGTCGGTACGACACCAGCCAGGATCTGCCAAACTTAAAATAACGTCAGTTCCATCCACTGTAAAACCTAAATCCACGGTGATTTTATTTAAAGCAGCCTTACTTGCCGAGTATCCTGCCTGATAAGGATCCAAACGAATACCGCTTGTAGTATTTACAATACGACCAAAACCTTTTTCTTTCATCTTCGGCATAAAATGATAACAAATCAGCGCCGGTGCAATGGTGTTAATCAAGAAACTGTCCGTATAATCCGATACCGGTGTCTCAAAATATTCCGTACGGTATGCAATCTGCATTCCCGCATTATTTAACACAATGTCCACGTCCACGCCAAGTTTATCAATTTCTGCAAGCATCGCTTTGACGCTGTCCGGATTTACCAGTTCCGCCGCAACCGCTACTGCTTTTACGCCGTAAGCTTCACACTCTTCCACAACCTTCTTGGTATGCTCCAAATCCCTGCTGTGAAGAATTAGGTTGCATCCTTTCTCTGCCATAAAAAGTGCCGATAAATATCCGATGCCTCTTGCTGCACCTGTTATAAACGCCCATTTCCCTTTTACATTAACCATTGGTATACCCTCCTTAAGCTTTGCTTTTTCGATTAAATAATACTTCTCCTCTTTGTTTCGGCAGAATCATTTCTTTTATTATTATAATAGACTACGCAAATAATACTTTCATTTTCGTATATATTCTGCTAAAATTGTTGCGATAGAACAATTTTAACATATGTAAAAGGAGAATGAAATGAAAACACGAAAGATTATTGCAATTCTTTGTTGCACAATGTTAGCAGTGTCCCTAACCGGATGTTTCCCCTTCAGAATGCTTCAAAACATAATGGGTGGTTCTGACGGTCCCACTTCCGTTATTGTAGAATCGGAAGAACCCGAATCCGAGTCTGAATCCGAATACGAATTTGATTTCGACGATTTCAGTGAGGAAGAAGAACTTTCCGAACCGGACTATTCCGACTTGGCAAACGACTTAGCAAATGCCGATGCCTGGTATGATTTGGATGATGAGGATGCAATGTGGTTGTTCACCCAGAATCAGGCAGTACTTTATGATGATGCTGACAACTATTATATTGCTTCTTTCTCAAAGTATTATAATGAAGATGCAATTGATTATGTCTGTGCCGAACTTTCAGAGTACGGTTTAACTGAAGACGAACAGCTTGAAGCGACAAGCGACCTCGGTGAAGGCGAAGACTACTTCTGCCTTGTATTCTCTGACATTGAAGTTTATGAATACGGTGAGTATGTTGGTCCCTACGAAGAAGATATCATTGCTTATATCGGATTTGAATATCTTGATGGCGATACTTATTACCATGATATGATTCGTATGGACAACCAGGATATGATTTACTTCTACTCATATTCCGATTCGTCTTCTGATACCGGATATGAAGATACTCAGCGTATCGGTTCCGTAGAAAACGGTTATACAGACATTCCTGCAGATTATGTGAAATTTGAAGATCCTTCTTTAGACAGTGATTTCATGCAGTATTCTGATACTACCGGAACAAACATCATAACCTTAGGACATTACAGCGATGAACTTAGTGCCAAGTCATATGCAGGTGTTATGTTGATGAGTTTCCAGCAGGATTCCGAAATGGATCAGTCTTCCGTTACCGGCGCTACCGTAACATTAGACGGTTGTGAAGCATATCAGGTTTACGGATATTATCCCGACGACGATTTATTCCTTGTTGTTTGGCTCTTAGACAGCCCCGAGGATGATTACATTCATTACATTGCCGTAGAATTCACTTCTGACAACTATGATTTGTTCGAAATGGTAGAAGATACCTATCACGTAGCATACTAATTTTTAGCAAATACATACAATAAGCCCTTTTACAAGATTAACGTCTTATAAAAGGGCTTTTATTTTATCTATACTAATCGTTCTTAGATGCTTTCTCTTCTTTTACTTCTTTCTTTTTCGCAGGTTTCGTCATGCCCAAAATCAAGAAACGAAGTACCGGGATTCTTTTTAGGATTTCATATAAAACCGGCAAAGTAATCAAAGTCGCTGCCAAGGGCACAATATAATGCCAAATCAAAGGGAAGTCTGTATTTCTTACCCAAAGGTATGCATATACAAGCATTACGGTATAGTGCAACACATAAAATGCGAAATTGGCTTTGGTCATATAAGTCGCAAATGCATTGGTCTTGTTAAACCAGGCCTTGAAACAGCCGATAATCGCAAGCACCGCCAGCCAGCAGTACAGATTGGTAGCAACATGCCTTAAACACTCTTTGGTTGTATAATTTTCCCCGTAAAAGAGAAGTCCGTATCCCACGCCTGCCAATACAGCGCCAATTAAAAGGGGAATTTTCCATTTTACTAGTCTGTCTGTCACTTCCTCATGTGAGAACACATAATATCCCAGGAAGAAGGTTAAGAAATAAATACCGTTGCGATACACTTCGATAATCGGTGTATTGAAAAGGAAACTGCTGATCCACACAGCCACAAACAATGCCACCAGTACAAAAATGTTGGCCTTTCCGCCCAATTCATAAAGCTTATCCTTTTTATCGATTTTACGAACCAATAAAAGTAGCATGGATGCAAAGAACAGTTCCTGCGCAAACCATAAGGGTCCAATGCCGGACATACAATAGATAGCGAATTTAATAATGCCGGGAACCGCCACGGGCGCATCCTTAAACATATCAATTTCCAAATCCGTAATCCAGCCGTTTACCCAGCCGAATAATAAAATAATCGCAAATGAAGGAATCAACAGCTTAATTATTCTGTCCTTGGCAAAAGTCTTACCGCCACGTTTCTCCAGAGAATATCTTGCGCTCATACCCGCCACTACAAAAAGCAGTACCATAAACCAGGGATACACAATTGCACCTAAAAAATCCATTTCGGAAATTCCAGGCTCCGCCAGGTTTGTAATAATTCCCAGACTGTTAAACATATAAATTGCATGATATACAATCACCAACACCACTGTCGTCCAGCGAATATTATCTATGTAATGCTTTCTGCCGGCACACTTTCCGTTGTTATAATCTTTATCTGCCGTTTCTGCTTTATTACATACTATTTCATTCTGTTCGTTTTTCATTTCAATCTCCTCTTTATTTACCTTTTCCGGTGAAAAAAATCTGTTATAAAATCAGCCTTAACCATTGCAAGTCCCTGTTCGATATCACCAAGCACAATCAGTTTATCACCGGTTTTAATATCAAAAACCTTTCTTGCCTTGGCCGGAATAACAATCTGTCCTTTATCCCCTACCGTCACCATACCGAACATATACTTACCCTTCGGGCCGATAGGAATACCCTGCGCCTCTTTACTGTCATAATTTACGAGTTCATCTAATGTAACATCAAAAAGCTTTGCCAAGGCAGAACACTTTGTCAAATCCGGCTGTGCCTCTCCCGACTCCCACTTGGCTACAGCCTGTCTGGATACGCCCAAAGACTCTGCCACCTGTTCCTGGGACATTTCATTTATTTTACGTAATGTTTGAATATTCTCACTTAACATACATTCCTCCTTTTCCTACATATTACCGTATTCGTAGGTGTTATTCTACCAACCTGTGCTAGCATTTTTTGCAAATGATGCAACCTGTGGTTGCATCATCAGTATAATCCTTTTTTTATTCTGTAACAATAAAAACCTTGCTGTTTGAATCATTAATCAATTGCCGATTCTAATCTGACTTATAAGACAATTTATTCAAACAACAAGGTTTTAACTTTTTACTACTTCTCTATTTTTGCTCTAACTTCACTATGGTGCCATACATATTACGCTTTATATATTACTTCTGAAAATGCTGGTAATCTTTTACATTTGCCCAGCTGCCGCCCCAGGTAAAACCATATTTCGTAAAAATATGATAACAGATGTCATTTTCCGTAATTACGTGGGGAAGCCCTGTGGTTCGGTCTATATAGTCGTTAGCATTTTCATGGCTCCATTTGGGTTCTCCCGACGTATAACTCACATAAGGATTCTGCTGCGGGTTAATATCTATGGCCCTGCCGTAGGAATGCTTCGATAATTTAGAAGACCCGGTCGCCGGACGATACATAAAACAAGAGGAATTATTGACATCAATAGATGCAGAATCCGTACTTGTCGGGTCACCCGTCCAATATTTGTCCGGCAGGTACATAGACTGAATCTCGTACTCTGCCACGAATAATTCCGCGAAAATACCAAGATAATCCCCTTGCAAATCCGCCGCCACAATCAATTCGCCCACTTGCAACTCATGGTTAAAATTATAGTGTAAAAGTTTCACATATCGCAAATCCGATAACGCTACATACGGATTCTCCTGATAGGATTTTCCGTTGATATAATTATAGACATCCTCCGGAATTTCATAGGCTACAAAATACTGGGAAAGATTGTTAAAATCTATGTTTGCCTTATCAATAACGGTTCCTGCAGGAATGGTTTGCCAGTTGGCAACAATTGACGCTGAGTCGGAAAGATTAACCTGGTTATCAAGTGAAGACTCGCTATCTGTCTCAATGTCTTCTTTGGATACTTCTTCGTTTTCAGTTTCTGTATTGGTTTCAGGTGTTTCTTCCGTTCCGGCTGATTCACTTTCACTTGTGGCAGGTTCTTCAACAGACTCTTCTATCTCATCATCAGTCTCTGTATTCGATACAACCTCTGAATCATCATCTGCATCATCCGAAACAACCTCTGATGTTTCACTCTCAAAATCAATGCTTACCAATTCCTGCACCGGCTCAGCCTGATTTTCTTTTACAACAATGGTTATTATAATTATTGCGCAGACCAGAACGATAACAGTTCCCAGACCATAAGCTATTATCTTGTAGACGTCCGGCTTATTCTTTTTAATAACAATATTCTTTTCCACATTCTTATTCTTTTTAGATTTATTTATTTCTGACATAGACATAATCCTTTATTTGTTTGTTATTAATATCTTTTCCATTTTTACAGAAAAAATTTATAAAAAAAACCCTTGAAAATCAAGGGTTTCTCTAGAGCGATAGACGGGGCTCGAACCCGCGGTCTCGACCTTGGCAAGGTCGCGCGTTACCAACTACGCCACTATCGCATATTCTGTTTTCGTTCGTGCTGTCCGCCGCGAACAATAGTTATATTACTATAAGTAAAATGAATTGTCAACAACTTTTTCAAAAAAATATTTTTCTGTTTTTTATCATATTTATCGGTTAATAAAATAAGCATTCTTGCCGATTTACATACTGTATTTATTATTACATAATTACAAACTTATAAACAAAAAACTGGAGGGTTTACACATGGGAAATTTAGTTAACTTATTAATTACATTGTTAATCGGTGCTTTATGCGGATGGTTGGCAGGCCTCATTATGAAGACCAAAAACGGCACACTTCTGAATATCATTCTTGGTATCGTTGGCGGTGTTGTCGGCGGTTTCATCTTCGGTCTTCTTAAATTACCCCTCAACGGTCTTCTCGGAAGTATCATTTCCGGCGTTGTGGGTGCTTGCCTGGTTATCTTCCTCGTAAGATTAATCTTCAAGAAAAAATAATACTCTATCAAATAAAAAGGGCTGTGAAGCGAAAGCTTCGCAGTCTTTTTTACATGTAAGAAGCCCTGCGTCGCGTTTTTGATCACAGGGCTTCCTACTCAACTATTTGATCCATTGGACCATACCTCCAATTCTCTTCTGCATTCCTTTCACTCTTTCCTTCGTATTGGTTATACTGTGGCGGGCATTTCCTCCGATGCTCTCTCACCACTCATCAGATGTGCTTGGAATACTCCGTTCTGTTTTGTCTTGTACCTGAAACTTCAGGGAATTTAACTTACGTTTCGGGTGGTCCGTACCTCCTTTTCTTTAGGATATCTATCTGAAGTTTTATTATGTATTGAGTATATCGCGGTTCATTTGATTTGTCAATACAATTTGCAAAAATATTTTATATTTTTCTGATTATTTATATATTTTCGTTTATTTTATCAGATTATTGTTGCTTGCATG
>JAZNRI010000073.1:0-2973 GCA_045590655.1 Lachnospiraceae bacterium
AACCTGCACCGGCTCTGTTTCCTGCAAAATTTCACCCAACGATTTTATCTCTTCCTCATTATCGGTTTGAAACGCCCATACATTCTCGCTCCAGCCCGCATTGTGATTCATAAGATTTAACATTGTGATAGGGTCATCATATTTTAACTTACGAAGAAAATTCTCCGGAAGATATTCCCTGATATCCTTCTCAAGGTCAATCTCTCCTCTTTCCCACAACTGCATTACACTAACCCAGACCAGCGTCTTGGAAATACTTCCCCACTCATACACTGTATCAGCGTCTGCTACAATTCCGTTCTCACGGTCAGCATAACCAAATGCACCCTCATACACAATTTCATCTTCTTTAAAAACCGCTGTTGAAAAGGATACATACGCCTCCGGATTCTCTGCCGCCCACTTCTCTATTTCACTTCCGATTTCATCAAACGGTACACCGGAAGGTGTAACATCATTCGGCGTCGCCTGCACGGTAAGCGGAATATTTACGAGAAACATTACTACCATTAAGGCCGCCAACATTTTCTTTATACTCTTTTTCATTTTTCAATCTCCGCCTTTTCTTGTCTCTCCATCTTAATCAACCAAATATAAGCAATGACACCAAACACCAGAGACGGTCCCATCATAATTACAGACTGCACCGTACTTTCCGTCCAAAAACCGGTTAAACTCTCACCGTTTATAAACATAGCAGAAATCGCCAATGCACCATTATTCACCGCATGCATAAAAGCAGCCGACCACACGGAATTCGTCTTTTTTACCACCAATGTAAGCAAGGCATTATCGGTAATGGTAAATATGGTAAAAATAAGGAATCCAAGCCAGGGTTCGCCCCAATATCCGGTACCGAAATTATGTCCGTAATAATTAATGGGATAATGCCAAACGCCCCAGATAATACCTCCTACAAGAATGGCAGGACCGATTCCCATCTTTTTCTCCAAACGGGGCATCATAAAACCACGCCAACCGATTTCTTCACCTAAACCACCGATGGAAAACACCACCGCATTCACAACGGAATACAAAGGCATTACTGCAATCAGAGACGCATCCATTCCCAGCTCTTGTGAAAAAGATACAGCATCAAAACACTCCGGATTGAATGCCAAAAATAACCATCCTCCAAGTTCTTTGTAAACCCAGGGCAGGAAAACTGCCACCAGCATCCAAATCCACTTTTTATCTTTGAAATAAATCCCCAATTTCAGGGAATTCTCCCCGGTAAAGTCAATCTTTTCTTTACAAATTGTTCCGGTAATAAACACAGAAACTGTAGGGCAAAGCATCGCCGCAGAACAAAGAAGCTGCGTACCCGCACCCCCATATTCATGACCGCTACCGAAATATGCAAAGGCCGCAATCCAGAGGGGCGCAAATGCAAAGAATAAAAACACAAGCATTACCGTCAAATCTTTCTTTTTATTCATCGATGTCACGCTCCTTTCTTACAAAAATACCTGCAGTGATTCTGTATGACAGATAATAAATAACACCTGTCACAATAGGAAATACCGTTGTTAAAAGAATAATCAGACCCGTATGTTCTTCCACCCATTTCATTTTGCTTTCAATATCCATATTTGCAAGACCGGAAATATCCCCAAACAACAGCCAGATAAAAAATACAATACAAAGTGTAACAGAAAATCCGCTAAAAATCATATCTCCCTTTTTCTTACCGTACAGTATGTACAAGGGAAACGTTATGGCAGCCATAATCAACATGACCGGAATCACAATGGGACCCATTAACTGAACCGTGGATACCATCATCATCATACCCTCTGTTTTTACCGCGGTTGCCGCAATCATACTTAAGAAAATGCCCCAGGATAAAACCAGATAGTTTGCCACCAGATAATAGATATATTTAGACAACAGATATTCCTTTTTATCCACAGGCATGGTAAGCAGGTAATCACGGCAGTTTTTACCGGAATCAGCCTGGAACAACTGAGACATCAACATTAACAAATATGCGCATCCACCCACAAACACCATGGGGGTGAACAAGCCCAACAACACTTCCGCACCGATATTCACAGTGCTATAAACCGCAAATACACAGATAAACACTGTAAGAAGTCCAAATCCGCCTATCACAATAGGGCCGTTCGTAGCCACATAATCTTTATATAACAATGATTTCATCGCACACCTCGCCCCTTTCTTTTTACAATCAACACAGATACGAAGAAACATACCGCGATCATAAGTAAAGCCGCCGGAATTAACCAAACCAGGCTATTCTCGAAAAGGATTTTGACTTTATCCATAAATGTGTTCATAATAGCATCTACCTGGTCTCCGTAACGGTTGCTTAATGTTACAATCGCAATTGCAAATATCGCATATACCCCTAAAAAAACACCGATAAAAATATACTCACAGGTCTTCTTTTTCCACATAAAAAGGGCACAACATACCACTCCAAGACCGACTGCCAGTGCACAGGTCATTACAGTTCCCGCATGAATCATCTCACCCAATGTAAACACCTCAACCACAGGTGAAATCAATAAGGCAATCAAGATAGATGATACATAACCTGTCAAAAGGAAGCCATAAGCAGTACTAAATCTTGCCAGCACAATTTCCACAGGTTTTACCGGCATGGTGCGAAGCACATCGCCAAAATTTGCCTTTTCATCCATATGAAAGGTCATAATGCCGTCAAAGCCTACCCCCAAAGGAAGTAAAATAGCCAAAAAAGTAGCGCCTCCGAGCATTACTTTATGTGCTGCCAGATCATCTTCCGATACCGCTGCAGCATCGCCCATCATCACATCCAGCCTCATATTTCCGTATTCACTACTAAGGGAAATCAGAATTCCGATTACCAAGGCAGCAACCAAAGTCAATGCATAGGTCATAATGCGCGTACGCAGGCAGTAGATATCTTTTAAAATCAATCCTTTCATAAGATACCTCCTTCTACGCTTCTTTGCTTTCGTTATTTGC
>JAZNRI010000074.1:0-10848 GCA_045590655.1 Lachnospiraceae bacterium
ATATTGGGTTATAGGAATGGTAATTGGTTCAATCATTTCTGTATTCTTTAAGGATAAAATCCACAATCTTATGAGAACAATGAAAGGCAATGGGAGCAGTATAATAGGAATTATATTTGCTTCTGCCTTAGGTGTTGCATCACCGCTTTGTATGTATGGTACAATCCCGATAGCCGCCTCCTTTTCAAAAGGCGGAATAAGAGATGAGTGGCTGGCCTCTTTTATGATGAGTTCCATCCTTTTGAATCCGCAGCTTATTGTATACAGTGCGGCACTTGGGTTTAAGGTTCTGATGATTCGTATAGTAACATGCTTTTTGTGTGGGGTTGTGGCAGGACTTGTTATAAAGTCCTTTTTCAAAGAAAAGAAATTCTTTAGATTTGAGAACTTTAATGAATCACGAAATAAGGATACGGATCCCAATATATTCATAAGACTATTAAAGAATCTGTTTAGAAATTTTAAGGCGACAGGACTTTACTTTTTGATAGGAGTAATTCTTTCGGCAATTTTTCAGCGATATGTACCTCAGGAGGCTGTAACATTTGTGTTTGGGGGAAATGAAGCCTGGGGAGTGCTGATGGCTTCTACGGTCGGTGTTCCTCTTTATGTTTGTGGAGGTGGCACTATACCGATTCTTAAGACATGGCTGGCAAATGGTATGAGCATTGGAAGTGCTGCGGCATTTATGATAACAGGACCAGCGACCAAGATAACAAATCTGGGAGCACTTAAGGCAGTGCTTGGAATCAAACATTTCCTCTTTTACTGGGCTTTTATTATAATATATGCATGTTTGACAGGTATATTGATTAACGTAATCTTATAGTTTTTTCAATATCTATTCAGATATTGTTGTAAGAAGTGCTTTAAAGCCTTATATTTCCGGGCTTTAAAGCTTTTTATTTTTGCTTAAAATGTATGCAAGTGTATGCAAGCCCGTATTTTCGGGCTTTTTTCTTTTTTTAACCGGAAGTTTATTGCACAAAGATATAAATGTGTTTAAAATAAAAGCAGGTATGAAAAGCACGATACTTATTTGCTGTAAATAAGGAGGATTACGATATGCAGGAATTAAAATGTCCAAAGTGCGGCGAAGTATTTCAAGTTGACGAAACCGGTTATGATCAGATTGTGCATCAGGTTCGCGATAAAGAGTTTATCAAAGAACTTGACAGACGTGAAAAAGAAATGAAGGACAAACGTGAACAGGAATTGGAACTGATTCGTTTGCAGGAGGAAAAAGAATATTCAGCGAATATAGCAGAGAAAGAGGCTTTGCTCACAGCAAAAGACCGCGTAATAGCAGAACTTCAGGCGAAATTAAGAGCCAGCGAAACCGAGAAGAAACTTGCAGTTGCGGAAGCCGTTGAAAAAAAGAATGAGGAATTGTCAAAGAAAACTTCTGAAATTGCTAGTCTTAAAGGAGACCTTAAGAATATTGAGACCGAAAATCGTCTTAATGAAAAAGCGTTGAAAGAACAATACGAAGATAAACTCAAACTGAAGGATGAGCAGATTGAATATTATAAGGATTTTAAGGCGCGTCAGTCTACCAAGATGATTGGTGAAAGTTTGGAACAACACTGTTTGAATCAGTTTAATTCGTTACGAATGACGGCTTTTCCGAATGCTTATTTTGAAAAAGACAATGATGCCAGAACCGGTAGTAAGGGTGATTTCATTTATCGGGAATGCGGTGATGATGGGACAGAGTTTATCTCCATTATGTTTGAGATGAAGAATGAGGCGGATACTACCGCAACCAAACATAAGAATGAAGACTTTTTCAAGGAGTTGGATAAAGACCGTAATGAAAAAGGTTGTGAATACGCAATTCTTGTGTCATTACTTGAAATTGATAACGAATTATACAACAATGGTATTGTGGATGTGTCATATAAATATCCCAAGATGTATGTTATTCGTCCGCAGTTTTTTATTCCAATGATTACATTGTTGCGTAATGCGGCGCAGAATTCACTCCAATATCGTCAGGAACTTCAGCTTGTGAGAAATCAGCAAGTGGATATTCTTCATTTTGAGGAGAATATGAATGCATTTAAAGAAGGATTTGCGCGTAATTATCGAATTGCGAGTGACAAGTTTGCAACTGCAATTGATGAAATTGATAAAACCATTGACCATTTGCAGAAGACAAAAGCTGCACTTCTTTCTTCTGAGAATAATTTGCGTTTGGCAAATAACAAGGCAGATGAATTAAGTATTAAAAAACTTACAAAGAATGCGCCTTCTGTGAAAGCTATGTTCGATGAATTAAAAGCAGCAGAAGATGATAATAATTAAATAAAGCAATGAATGACAGTTTTCGAAAATAGTAGTTGAACGCATATACGTCCGTTGATATAATGAAAATGTACTTGGCGTCAATGTTTGATAACGGAGGAAAATTGAATGGATAAATCTAAATTGCGTAAAATTATTGTAACTGTATTGATTGTAGCTGTTGTTTTGGGATATGACATTTCTCCTTTGGATATTATTCCTGACGTTATGGCAGGAGTTGGTCAGTTGGATGATTTGTTGATTACTGCAGCAGGTATTTTTGGCGTTGTTATGAATTTGATATCCGGAAAGAAGTCAAACGACAATGCAGATTTTCGTGAGATTTAGTTGTATATATAGTAAAAGTGCAATCGCTTAGCGATTGCACTTTTATAATTTAGGGAAGCGGGTTAAGTTACCGTCTCTTGAATTGCCGTGAATATCGTACCCACCACGATTATAGCCTGTATAGCGATTAAATCCGGCACGATTATAACCTTCACGATCATATCCTTGTGAGTCATAGCCATCCGCATCATAACCTTCTTCGTCATATACCTGTAAAACGGATAGAAGAGGATCTTGGCTGTTGTCGGATGAATCTGTTTGTTGGCCGGCAGAAGTGTGTCCTTTGTTTGCGGCATCTTGTTGCGTTTTCATATATGCTTCATAGCGTCTTCTTTTAGCCAAGCCTTGTTCATATGCTTCTACAGCAGCAAGATGCTTGGAATAGTCCTTATAAGGAATTCGTGTTGCACTTTCTAATGCAAACAATTCACCATCATCAATATCTTCAATCGTTTCTTCCGGGCTGTTATCACTGTAATCATCCCAACTCATAAGCTATCCCCTTTCGTAGGAATTCGTATTGTCATATCATTATTATAACGTATTATTTTACAAGTTTCAAAGATATGTTATAATAAAAGTTAAGGGTAAATAATTGTTTTATAAGCTGTTGTTAAAAGCAGCGAATGAATCAGGGGGACGAATGGTCTATATAACAGGGGATACTCATGGTGAGTATGGTCGGTTTTCGAGTCGACGTATGCGAGCACAGGGGATGGAGCTTACGGAGAAAGATTACGTAATTGTTTGTGGTGATTTTGGATTGTGTTGGACAAAGAACGCAACCTTTCGCTATGAGTGCGATTTTTTTGAAGGCAAGCCTTTTACGGTGCTTTGGGTACAGGGGAATCACGAGAATTATGATTTTATTGCGGAGTTTGAAATAGAAGAATGGAACGGCGGTAAGGTGCGCCACATTGTGAGAGATAAAGTGATTCTTCTGGAGCGTGGCCAGGTATTTACTATTCAGGGAAAAAGATTTTTTACTTTTGGAGGAGCGGCTTCCCACGATATTCAGGGCGGTGTTTTGGACCGTAAGAATCCTGATTATGAGAGGCTGGTTAAAAAAGCGAAAAAAGAAGAATTGCCGTATCGTATTTTGAGAGAAACGTGGTGGCCTGAAGAACTTCCTTCGGAAGAAGAAATGAGCGAAGGAATGCGTAACCTTGAAAAGGTAAAATATAAGGTTGATTATGTGATTAGTCATTGCTGTTCAACAAGAATACAGAATCTTTTGGATGCTGAGCCGAATAAATTATTTGAAGCGGATATTTTAACAGAATATTTTGAGAATCTGGAAGATAAGCTTGAGTATACCGATTGGTATTTTGGGCACTACCATATGGACCGACGAATTGATGAGAAACATATGCTTCTGTACAAAACAATTATAAAAACAGAGCAAAAAGAACCGGATGTGTCTAAAGTATCTTATGTGGGACAGCCGAAATACAAGTGGCGTGATTGCGTTAGGTTTGAAATTGGTGATAAAAGGTTAGAAGGTGTGATTGAAATAGTGGATGCATGGGGAACTTTTGAACAAAACGAAGAACCGTCTTATGATATTCTGTGCAAAGAAGAAAATTGTTTGTATAAACACATTTTAGAGAGTGAGATAATCGAGAGAACAGAACAAGGAGAGTGTTAATATGACCTACGAAGAAATCAAGAAAAATGAGGAAGTAAATGCATACATCAAGCGTGGAAACGACAATTTAGGAGTGCTTGGTTTTACGGATCATTCCCAGGCACATACTGCTTTTGTAGCTGAGCGTGCGGCTTATATTCTGGAAGAATTGGGCTATGATGAGCATACAATTGAGTTGGCAAAGATTGCGGGTTTTATGCATGATATCGGTAATGCAATCAATCGTAAAAATCATGCGGAATATGGTGCGCTTCTTGCAAATGATATTCTTCAGAAGACGGACATGTCGTTGGCTGACAGAGTGACGGTTATGTCTGCCATCGGTAATCATGATGAATCTACCGGTGGTGCGAAAGATGCAGTTTCGGCAGCTTTGATTATTGCGGATAAAACCGACGTTAGAAGAAGTCGTGTCCGTCCACAGGATCGTTCTAATTTTGATATTCATGACCGTGTAAATTATGCGGTAACCAAGTCGGACATTACCGTCGATAAAGAGAAAAAGGTGATTATCCTTAATCTTTCCGTCGATGAGAATATTTGTAGTATGTATGAGTATTTTGATATTTTCCTTGCGCGTATGATGATGTGCAGGGGTGCTGCGGAGATTCTGGACGCAGGATTTAAGTTGCGCGTAAACGGTGACAAGGTGTTATAAAAGAAAACGCTATAATCAAGTACCAAAGTATGAAGGCAGTATTGAAATGAAAAATAAAAAGAAGAAAAGCGAAGAGAATACAAACCTTGAAATAGGTAAGAAGAAAAAGAAGCGCTGTATTAAATGTTTTATATGGCTGGCGGTACTTGTCCCGGTTTTGATGTGGCTTCTTTATGGAAATTTATCATTACAAACTACTGTATATAATGTTAAAGTACCGCAGGAGTACAGCGAACTTGACGGGTATACAATTGTACAGATTTCTGATTTGCATAATGCACAGTTTGGAAAGGAACAATCAAGGCTTGTATGTGCGGTAGCCGAACAGTCACCGGATGTGATTGTTGTCACCGGAGATTTGGTGGACTCTTCAAGAACGAATGTAGATGTGGCGATGAGTTTTATCGAACAGGTAGTAGAAATTGCTCCTGTATATTACGTAACAGGAAATCATGAAGGTTGGATTGGAAGTACATATAATACTTTAAAAGAGCGGTTATTACAATCCGGTGTTATTGTATTGGAAAACGCTGCTTTTATAGAAGAACAAAACGGAGAACTGCTTTCGATTGCAGGCGTAAACGATCCGGATATGCCCGGGAATAATGTGGTGCTGACCGAGAACGTAATTGAAACTTTGACAACGGACTTAGAAGGATATACCATTCTTTTGTCCCATCGTCCGGAGTTGTTCGATGCCTACGTAGAAAGTGATGTAGACCTGGTTTTCGCAGGCCATTATCATGGAGGACAGTTTCGCATTCCTTTTATCGGTGGTGTTGTGGCACCCGGGGCAGGATTGTTTCCGGAGCATACGGAAGGTACTTTTACAGAAGGGAATACTACTATGGTGGTGAGTCGCGGACTTGGAAACAGTGTAATCCCTGTGCGCATTAATAACCGGCCGGAAGTGGTAGTGGTGCATCTGGTGGCGGAGTGATATTCGGGAAACGAAGCGAATTGAGAAAGCAATTATATGAAAAGAAAGAAGAAATCGCAGAAATGGAATTACATTCAGATGAAAATGTAACTCAATATATCAAAAAGAAGTTGTTTGAACTGCAGGACTTAGAGTACAAGGCCTTTCACAGTCGCTTAATGCCCACAATAAGCCCCGAAACCATCATAGGGGTAAGAACACCCGCCTTGCGTAAGTTTGCCAAGGAAATGGCCAAATACGAGGGCGTGGAAGCATTTATGCAGGATTTGCCCCATGAATTTTATGAGGAGAATAATCTGCAGGGATTTATCATTGAGGATATGAAGGATTTTGATGCGTGTCTTGATGCGGTGGATTGTTTTTTGCCCTATGTAGATAATTGGGCAACCTGTGATATGATGCGGCCGAAGGTTTTTAAGCGAAATCCTGAGGCACTTTTACCCAAGATTAGAGAGTGGCTGGCATCGGGTAAGACATACACGGTGCGCTACGGAATCGGTATGTTGATGACCTATTTCCTGGATGAATATTTTGATATTCAATATGTGGATGATGTGGCGGCAGTACAATCAGAAGAATATTATGTTAAAATGATGGTTGCCTGGTATTTTGCGACTGCATTGGCAAAGCAGTGGGATGTGGTGATTCCTTATATTGAGAAGGGCAGATTAGAGAAGTGGACGCATAATAAGGCAATCCAGAAGGCAATAGAGAGTTATCGCATTACGCCGGAGCAGAAGGCGTATTTAAGGAAATTGAAAAATAAGGAGAATAGAAAATGTTAATTGACTATAAATCTATTTTAAAATTCGATAAGCGCAAGCTTCTGTTTACGCTTATATGGGGACTTGCCTTTGCTGCATGCATTGTAGTGGGAGATACTATTTATTCGGAAATATATATGTATTTTGAATATATGTCAGTATCCGAAATTGTAGCATGGGCATTAAAAAAAGTGTTAATTTCACTTATTACAATTTTTATTGTATGGGTACTGTTTTCTGTTGAAGCAGAGATAAAAAATACGGGGTATTTTAAAAATATTGTGGTGTATTTGGTAGGATGGTTATTAATGGCTTTGTGCTATGTACCGGCAATTGTTTCTTTTGCACCGGGATTACTTGCTTATGATACAAGATGGCAAACTTATCAAATTTATGGTTTCTTTGATATGACAAATCATCATCCGCTTTTGCATACGTATTTGTGGAAACTTTTTATTGATTTGGGAAATCATCTCCACAGTTTGGAGAAGGGAATTCTTTGGTATAGCATATTTCAAGTTTCGGTAATGTGCATTATTTTTACATTTTTTACTTACTGGATTGGGAAAAAAACAAATAATAAAATTTATCAGATTGTAGTTTATTTGGTTTTTGCATTAAACCCAACCTTTCATCTTTTGATTATTCAGTCAGACAAGGATGTTTTGTTCGGCGGATGTATGCTGCTATGGGCTGTTTTTTTTATTGAAGCAGCAGAGAAGAAAAAAATAAGCATCCCTTTGATTATTACTACAATATTGTGTTGTGGTTTCAGACATAATGGTTTTTATGCGCTACTTGTGGTAGCAGTTATTTTATTGCTTCTTTGCATAATCCGCAAAAAATACAGAGAAAAGTATATGAAATTATGTATATCATTGTTTATTGGTACAATCGTATATTTTATAGCCATTAAATCCATTTTATTTTTTACAGGTATTCCCGATACAACATCAAGAGAGATGGTTAGTGTGCCTTGCAGCCAACTCTCCAGTGTTTATATGGAGGACGTGTATTATAATCCGCAGGGAATTATGACAGAAGAAGATAAAGCTTTGGTAAAAAAATATATACCATCGGTTGATGATTATAATAAGCGACTTGCGGATTTTGTAAAGGGATATTTTACGTACTGGGAATTTGATGAAAATCCAAGTGAATTTATAGGTTTATGGTTTAGATATTTATTAAAATGCCCTGGAAGATATATTTATTCATATGCGCAGTTGACAATCTATTATTGGTGTCCCAATGCCATTGATTTTCCGGATATGTATTCAAAAGAAGATTACATACAATCTGTTCGAAGGGATACTTGGGATCAGATTTATATTGCGGATTGGAACCGATGGGAAGAGGGAAGGGACTTTTATAAAGAAATAGGTTCATTTGATAACAAAATCATGAGACTACCGATCATTCGTTTCTTCTTTTCGTTAAGTTTTCCTGTGTATCTTATGGCTTTTGTGCTGGGAAAACTTTTGTATAAAAAAGAGTACGACAGAATAATTTATATGCTGTTTCCGATTTTTTATATGTGCACTTTAATGGTTGGGCCGGTGTGTAATTTCAGATACATATTTCCATTATTATTATTAACCCCCGTATTGATTGGATTGGTTTTAAAGAAACAGCAATAAAAAGACTCCGCGCATATTGCGCGGAGTTTTCTTGATTAATTTGAGTATTTTATAAAAGTATTTTTGCAATAAAACAGTTATTTTCGGATTGTACGGTAAGTTTAAATTTATGTAAATCCATAATGTTCTTGGCAATTGCTAATCCCAAACCGCTTCCGCCTTTGTTGCTTCGGTTTTCATTGCCGGTGACAAAAGGTTTGAGTAATTCTTTCACATCTTTTATTTCAGTACTGTATTGATTTATAATACAGATGCTTTTTTTATTTAAGGTAAAAGTGATTACCGAATCGCTGTCGGCATATTTTACGGCATTTCCAATGAGATTATCCATCGCTTCCGCAAAAAGGGTTTGATCCGCACGAAGGTTTAAAGCACCAACAATTTCAGTTTGCAATTTACGTTCGCCCAACTGTAACTCGTATTTCTTCAAACAGTTGCGAATTACTTCTTCAACATTTAACTCTGTTTTGTTCAGAACTATATTACCGTCTTCTGTTTTGGAGAGGGAGAGAATATCACTGATGATGCGGTTCATATGGTCTACGTTATTCATGATGGCAGCAGCATAGTGTTCGCGTTTTTCGGAGTGTACTGACTCTTTCAGATTCTCGGCGTAGCCTGAGATGGACATCAGCGGACTCTTTAAATCGTGGGCCATGGTGTTCATTAAGGTCTTGCGATAATCCTCCATATCATAGTGTGCTTTTAGGCCTGCATAAGTAATCTTAGAACTGATAAGGCAGATTAAGCAAGAGAGTATTATGAATGCCACAATGAAAAGAATAAAGGGGACCAGTGCATAATCCGCCACATCATAATAGCAGATACTACGTAAGGTATAATTTTCGTTTTCGGAGAAATACATCTGTGTTTCAGCTGTAATAAGCAGAGTAGTTCCGCTCCACCCAACGGTTAAATTTGATTCTTCCGGCATCATACAACCGGTTTCTTCGTTGTAGGTATGGTGTAATGCATTCCATGCAACTGCTGCAGTTTCGGGATAGGCATAGCAGGTTGTATCGCCGTGACCGGCCACAATAGGTCCCAATACGGTTTTGTAGTCGTCAGCATGGTATTCCGTATAACCATTTTCCACCGGGGTAAAGTCAAAGGAATAGCTTTCCTTGGCATATGTGTCGGCATCATGTAAGACTTCATCGTAATCTATGGGCATTACATAGGCAGTTATTTTACCGGGACGGAATTCATTTCCTTTGATGTAAAAGGTTTCGATGTCCGTTTCAATATAGTAATTGTTATATGTTATAATATCACCAGTAATGCTTTCAAACACTGCTGCATATTCCGGAACTGCAGATGTAGGACAGGTATACATTATTGCAGGTTTTTCTTCGCTTTCCCGTATGAATAAAAATATGTTCTCCTCACAGTCTGCAACAATTTTACCGTTCTGGGTATCGTATAACATACAGAGGTAGGTTGTGTCATAGGAGAAAGAAGCGACGCGGAATTTAGCGCGGTTAATAAACTCTTGTTCACGGTCTTCTTCGGGTATCATAGAATCTTCAGCGTAGATATCATGGTAAGCCTCCTGCAGAGAATGTTGCATATTGGAATCTGTAACATAAAAAATATTTTCCAGAGCCATAAAAGCAGTACTTATAAGAGGCGGGACCAGAATGGCCAATAGCAGGCCAAAGACAATTAATGAAGTAATCCATCTTTTAAAAAATATACTTTTAAATGTTTTACGCTTGCCAAGACGGGCAATGCGACTTTTTTTACTATTTTTAGACATAAAAATAAATCCTTTCCGTTTATGATTGAAATGGCGGAAAACACTTAATCCGTAATTTTGTAGCCTTTGGTAATGACGGTCTTGATTTGTTTCTTGTAAGGACCGACCGCATGACGGAGTTTCTTGATGTGGTTATCTACCACGCGTTCACCGCCTTCGTAATCGTAGCCCCAGATTTTGACTAACAGGGTTTCGCGGGGAACGACGGTGTTTTTGTTCTCCATCAAATATTTAAGAAGTGCAAACTGCTTTGGAGGTAAATTAATGTAGTGTCCTTCCACGGATACAAGGTAGCGTGAAGGATTGATGGCAATTTCACCACATGATAACCAAGGTCCTGCTACCATACCCTTGGCGCGTTTTAAAAGCGCCTGGGTTTTGGCATAGAACTCCGCAAGAGAGAAAGGTTTCACCACATAGTCATCACAGCCCATCCGGTAGCCGTAGAGAACGTCTTCTTCACGGCCTCTTGCTGTGATAAATATAATGGGAACAATGCTGTCTTTGCGGATGGTACGGCAGATTTCAAAGCCGTCTGCACCGGGCAACATAACATCCAATATGCACAGGTCAAATTCGTTTTCATAAATGGCTTCCAAAGCATCGTCGCCGTTGTCATAGGCGTGCATCACCATTTCACCCTCACTTTTATCCGTAAAATAATCGCAGATTACTTCACGGATTTGAGAATCGTCTTCCACCAATAAAATCTGATATGCCATGTTTGCCTCCCAAGGTACAAATTAGGTTTATGTGTCCCTTTTACAATGTCATCATAAAGGGAGGATTTATCCTTTGTGTATCC
>JAZNRI010000075.1:0-76094 GCA_045590655.1 Lachnospiraceae bacterium
CGCAGATTACTTCACGGATTTGAGAATCGTCTTCCACCAATAAAATCTGATATGCCATGTTTGCCTCCCAAGGTACAAATTAGGTTTATGTGTCCCTTTTACAATGTCATCATAAAGGGAGGATTTATCCTTTGTGTATCCTTATTTAATTATTCACTGAAAATCTTGCGATACCACTTTAAGGCGTCGCAATAAGCCTTGTAAACATCGTCCATTTCGATTTCGCGAATCAACATAATACGTGATACTTCCTGCCAGTTGGCATTCTCGTACTGCAAAATAAAGTAGTAGGGAAGTGAGAGCGGTCCGTCGTGATTTACAAGGGATTTACGGATGTCTTTGGATACGATTACCATATCCAGAGCCTCATCCATAGGTTTATCAAGCATAATATCCAATACGGAGAACAGCCCCATCAAGAACAGTTCCTGAGACTTCATTGCCATACTGAATATAGGTGCCAAATTCTCTGCAAACTTTGCACGAAGCAGCGATAAACGGGTTACTTCATTGGGCTTATCCAGGCAAAGCTGTTTGGTTACTGCAGTTGTGGTCCATTTCTTTAATTCACGCTGCCCCAGCATAGCGGTTGCATGACGGATGGAGGTAATCTCTGAATTGATAGACATACGGTTTACAATTTTTAACAAGGAGATAACCAAAGCGGTATCGCGGCCGATGACGTCCGCTGCGTCGGTTAAGTCGAAGTTTTCTTCGTTTACAATGTTCAGTAACTGAATGTAATTGATTTTAACAGGGTTAACTTCGTTCTCGCCTTCCGTAACGGGAGTACGATAGAATTCGCCTTCATAAAAAGCGTAGCCGCCCTGGAATTTTAACTTTTCATATTCTTCCTGGCTCTTGATATTTCCTGCAATCAACTTAATGTTGGGATAGAGTTTGGTAAAATAAATTTTTGCCATAGTGATGTCTATCTTCTGATGATTCAGGAAAATATAACTGCATAAAAGAAGAATCTGGCGGTAGTCTTCGAAAGATGCCACGGGAAGTTTGCGAATTGCAAAACGATAGCCTTGCTCTTTTAATTCTTTCAAACGGTTAATGTACATTTCATTGGGAAGAATGGAATTGTCGATTAAAAGCACAATGCGTTCATGCGGTGCTTTACATTCTTCAGAAATGTTACTGAAAATTGCAATATTATTGATGGGAATGAAAATTTCCTTGTCCGCGGATAAGGTTTCGATCCCCATGCTTTCAATGATTTCCAGACCGTTGATGCGGCCTGCACCGTCTAATAAACCGGTGGAGATATAGCTGGGTTCCAAGAAATAGTTATTCTTCTGCGAGAACAGGGAATAAGCCTTCACGGTCATATTTTCATCGAATAAAGGTATTAGTGTTGCAAGCATATTTTATCCTCCTTTTGCGGGGGGCTCGAATGTATTATAAATACATTCGGCAGTTATAATTATTTTACAATAAAATATATATTTCTACAATCGAAAGTTAATATAAATTGATATCATCAGGATAATTATTTAGTTGTATTTATAGAGGTTGGGTGTTAAAATTTAAGATGTACGGATATATGAAAATATGATTGAGAAATGTGGGTACTAATCATAGAACGTAAAGAGTTGAGTACCAAGAATAAGAATATAACTAACTTAGAAAAATTAATCGGAGGCAATTATGTTTCAGGTAGAGAAAGTAACGGCAGAATTGATTAAATGGATTCAGGATTGGTTTGAAGAGAATGGAAAAGGCTGTAATGCTGTAATCGGTATTTCAGGCGGAAAGGATTCCAGTATTGTAGCTGCTTTGTGTGTGGAAGCTTTGGGAAAGGACCGTGTTGTAGGAATTCTGATGCCCAATGGTGAGCAGTGTGATATCGCTGATTCCAGACAGTTGGTGGAGCATTTGGGAATCCGCAATTATACTTCAAATATCAAAGATGCATACGATAATACTTTAGCAAGCATTAAGGCAGCAGGCTTGGAACCCAGCGATCAGGCAGTGCTTAATCTGGCACCGAGACTTCGTATGACAACTTTGTATGCATTTTCGCAGACCTTAAACGGCCGTGTTGCCAATACCTGTAACTTATCGGAAGATTGGATTGGATATTCAACACGCTACGGCGATTCCGCAGGGGATTTTGGTCCTGTAGCAGGCCTTACGGTGGAAGAAGTGCTTCAGGTGGGCGATTATCTTGGCGTACCTTATAATTTGGTGCATAAGGTACCTTCTGACGGTTTGAGCGGTATGTCTGATGAGGATAAAATTGGTTTTACTTACGCGGTGCTTGATAAGTATATCAGAACCGGCGTGTGCGAAGATGCGGACACCAAGGCAAAGATTGACCGTATGAACAAGATGAATGCATTTAAATTAAAACCCCTGCCTTTTTATAAGCCGGATAAAGAGTTGTTATAATTTACAACAACGGGAGGATTTGTTGTGAGTAAAAAGTGGTTGAAAAGACGACAGAGAATATTTCAGATTATAGAAGTCGGATACGACTTGGATTATGTAAGCAGGGCATATGATTATATTAATGCTGCTGCAATCATATTGAATTTGATTGCCAGTATTTTATATACTTATGAAACAATTCGTCAAAAATATGAACCTATATTGGTAGCAGTAGAAGTTGTAACAGTAATCTTTTTTCTCGTGGACTTTATTTTAAGATTATTGACTGCAAGATTTTTACATAATGAGAAGAAAGAGTTAAAAGCAATCTGTAAATATCTTTTCTCATTTATGGGTATTGTGGATTTGTTGTCGTTCCTTCCCTATTTCCTGCCAATCATTTTCCCGCAGGGAACGGTTGCATTCAGAATGATACGAATTGTGCGTATCTTCCGACTGTTTAGGATCAATGCATATAATGATTCTTTAAGTGTTATTACGCATGTATTAAACAGTAAAAGGCAACAGTTGGTGTCTTCTGTTTTTATCATTCTGGTTCTTATGGTGGCGTCCAGTCTTTGTATGTACAGTCTGGAGCATGAGGCGCAACCGGAGGTATTCCAGAATGCATTTTCAGGTTTGTGGTGGGCGACATCTACGCTTTTAACCATTGGATATGGTGACATATACCCGATTACATTCTGGGGAAAAGCGCTTGGTATTTTTATATCGTTCCTAGGCGTAGGAATGGTTGCTATTCCGACCGGTATTATTTCCGCGGGATTTGTGGATCAATACACAAATTTGAAGAAAAGAACCGAATATGGATATGAAGCTGATATGAACTTTATTAAGGTTTACGTTGATGATAATGATGTTTGGGCAGGTAAACGCATTGCGGATTTGGACTTGCCGGTGAACGTTATTATTTCGGTTATCAAAAGAGGCGACGAATTCTTAATTCCAAACGGTGGTGCGGAGTTAATGGCCGGTGATGTAATTGTTCTCGGCGCGGAACCCTTTGATGAGCACGAAAAAATCCAGATGAAAGAAATTGTGATAAAGGAAGAACATCCTTGGGTGAATAAGAAGATTAAAGATTTGGATATCAGCCGTCATTCGGTTATCGTTCTGGTAAAACGTCGTAATAAGGCGCTTATTCCTAATGGTAATATGAAGCTTCTTAAGAATGACCGTGTTTTCCTTCACACACAGATGCATTTGCAAGATGCAAAATATATGGAAGTTTAGTATAAATTAGCCATCTCTGTTTAGAATAATGAAACAGAGGTGGTTTTTTTATGTTGATTATTAATGGTAAAATTATGACGATGGAAGCGCAGGATTATGAAAGCGGTTTTGTGCGTATCAATGGTAAAAAAATAGATGCTGTAGGCGATATGTCAGCTTGTCCGCAAGCCGAAGAAGGTGAAGCGGTTCTGGATGTGAAGGGTGCCTGGGTGATGCCCGGGATTATCGAGGCACATTGTCACATCGGAATTATAGAAGAAAAGCTTGGGACAATGGGAGACGACTGTAATGAGATGACAAATCCGGTCACACCGGAACTTCGGGCAATTGATGCCGTAAATCCTATGGACCCGGCCTTCCATGATGCAATTGAAGCCGGAATTACGTCTGTTATGGTAGGCCCGGGGAGTGCCAATGTGGTGGGCGGCCAGTTTCTTTTTATGAAAACCCACGGAAGATGCATTGATGATATGGTGGTAAAAGCACCGGCAGCAATGAAGGTGGCCTTTGGGGAGAATCCGAAGACTGCCTATGGGGACAAAGATATGTATCCATCTACCAGAATGGCAACTGCAGCAATGCTTCGACAGACGTTATTTGAGGCAAGACAGTATTTGACCGATAAAGTCAGCGGTGAATTAAAGCAGGAAGATTTCAAGATGGAGCCTTGGATTCCGGTGTTAAACGGCGAGATTCCGCTGAAGGCACATGCGCATCGTGCAGATGATATTCTTACGGCTATTCGCATTGCCAAAGAGTTCGGCGTGGATATCACCATTGACCATTGTACGGAGGGACATTTGATTGCTGACGAAATCAAGGCGTCAGGTTTTCCTGCCATTGTAGGACCTGATTTGACGGCACGGTCGAAACCTGAGGTGCAGTATATGAATTTTAAAACTAATAAGGTGTTGTGTGATGCGGGGATTCTAACTGCGATTACAACGGACCATCCGGTGTCGCTGATTCAGTATCTGCCGTTATGCGCAGGCCTTGCGGTAAAATATGGTATGCCGATGAAAGAGGGGCTGAAAAGCATAACGATTAATGCAGCACGTATCTGTCGCGTCGATGATAGAGTGGGAAGTTTAAAAAGAGGGAAAGATGCGGACCTTGCAATTTTCTCAGGGAACCCGTTGGAGTGTATGACAAGGACGTTGTGGACGGTTATAAATGGCGAAATTGTCTACGGAACGTAGGAAGAAAAAGGGTAAAAAGAATTAGGTTTACAACTACTTTAGAAAAGCGTGCTACCATTGTATAATAGCGTAAAATGGGCGGAGACCATTAAGATACAGTAAAATAAGCAGTGAAGAAGTTAAGGTGTACAAATGATTTTCTTATTAGCAATTGAGACAGAAGAAGACCAACAAAAGATAGAGATTTTATATAAACAATATCATCGTCTGATGTACAAAATTGCATATGAAGTATTGCATAACCGCGGTGAAGTGGAAGATGTATTACATGATTCTTTTATTAAAATTGCGAAAAATATGGATAACATCGGTGATCCGAACTGCAAGGAAACAAGAAACTTTCTCGCAGTGATTACTAAGAATACTGCTTTGGATGTATATCGTAAGAAAAAACGCAGGTGGAAGCGGGAAGTGAGTTTTAAGGAAGTGTATGATAGTACAGCACCGCGCACTTATATCAAAACTACCGTTGATGGAGATGCACAGTTTCTGGTAGAAGCAATTCGTAATTTGCCGGATATGTATCGTTTGCCCTTGAGTTTGAAATATACCAACCAATACAGCATTAAGGAAATCAGTGATATGCTTAATATTTCGGAGACAAATGTGAAGCAGAGAATTTTCAGGGCGAAGAAGATGCTTGAGGAAGAGATGAAAAAATTGATGAATGAAGAGTAGCGCTTCTCATCAGAATGTACATAAGAGTGTCGCTGAAGAATTAGAAGTGAAGAAAGAATGGAGAAATCTATGAAACAGATGGAAGTAACGGATGAATTACTTTATCAATATATGCCCATAGCGGATGAAATGGATTTGGATGCTTTGGAAGCAGAAATCGCGGATGAAGAGATTGTGCTTTCCAAGAAGTTTGAAAAACGAATGAAGCGTCTGATGTGGAAAGAAGAACATAAGTGGGTGGCCGGCTTTGGCAAGTTTATGGCAAGAGTGGCGGTTGTGTTCTTATGTGTCATAGGTGTGGGTTTGGCCGTGACAATGAGTGTGGATGCATATCGTAGCAAATTCTTCCAGACCGTGCAGGAGATTTGGGAGGATTCGGTAGTACATACTTATGATGTTGGCGAAGAGGGGCAAGAGTTTGTGCCGCACGAGCCGAGTTATATCCCGGAAGGGTATGAGGAGGTAAGGAGAATTGAGACGGAAAATTCGATTTCGATAGAATATGTAAATAAGGATAATGATTATATCTGTTGGGATCAAGATTTAGTATCAACAGGTATATGGAATATACTAGATAAAGAGTTTCAAACATACAATACGCAAGTAATTAGTAGAGGTGTATTAACTATATATTATTATGAGGATGGCACAAAAAGTGCATTTTTTGAATCTGATCAATACGTATATATCTTAACAACAAATAGATTAGATGAAGAGACTATATCTTACATATTAGAAAGCATTAAGTAATTAAGTAAAGCAGTACTAAATCATAAAATTTAGTACTGCTTTACTGTAACAAAAATACCTCACAAACGTTAATATTCAAAAAGTTTGGAGGTATATTGTGAAAGCAATCTTAAAATTTGTTACTGTAGTTGTATTAGTTATGTGCCTTTTTGTTGGAGGGGTATCCGTTCCGGTAGTTGTACACGCTGAGGAGAAAACAACAGTAGAGAGCCGAATGACATACATATCGTCATATTCTACTAGTCTCAACATCTCTAGTACGGGTGTTGCCACAATTGTAGGGCGTGTGAGAGGAAAATCGACGGTTACAAGTTCTTATGTAAAATGCACATTACAGATGAGCGTAGGCGGAGGCTGGGTAGATGTAAAGTCATGGGAAGATTTAAGCAGTACGCCTAATGCTACTGTCGGAGTCGACTATCAGCTTTCCAGCCGTGGTACTTACCGCGTATATATGGAATGTCGCGCGAATACTGAAGAGAAAACTGGCACTTCGGCGTATAAAACATATTAAGTATATCGAAAACTGAATATTGGCATCAAAAAACTGCAAGCATTGCTTGCAGTTTTTTTTATACACAATATTAAAATTTAACCATCCGAATGAACATTTTATAATGCAATGTTTCAATCGTCCATTTTACAACGTTGCCCCAAAGTCAGCCACCAATACCTGTCCTGTAATTGCTCTGGACTCATCGCTTGCTAAGAAGAGAAGAATATTAGCAACGTCAGCAGGCATACAAGGCTGAACGCCTAAGTTCATATGCTTTCTCATCTGGCCCATCATATCGGGATTCAAAGAAGCGGGATCTGTATTCATAGTCATCGGTGTTACGATGGTACTGGGATTTACAGAGTTGCAACGAATACCTGTGCCTGTAAAACGAACAGCAGTATGTTTGGTCAAACCGATTACAGCCGCCTTACTGGTAACGTAAGCAGCACCGCCTGTACCAAAATGTCCTGCTACAGAGTCAAGGTTGATAATGGAACCGGAGTTGTTCTTCATCATTTCTTTTACAGCTGCGCGTGTACAATATAAGCAACCCTTGGTATTAACGCCAAGTACTTTTTCTAAATCTTCTTCTGTGAAGCATTCGATGGGTTTTAAGCCTTCTTCCAAAACACCGGCATTGTTAACGAGAATATCGATTTTACCGAATTTTTCAACGGTTTTAGCGATAAGATTCTCAACATCTTCCACTTTGGAAACATCGGTGGGAACGGCTAATACTTCACCGCCTGCTGCTGTGATTTTGGCAGCGACTTCTTCCAACTGAGGTAAACGACGTGCACTGATAACTACCTGCGCGCCTTCCTTGGCAAATAACTCTGCAGTTGCAGCACCAACGCCTGAATTACCGCCTGTAATAATTGCTACTTTTCCGTCTAAACGACCCATAAGTTTGTCCTCCAATATTTTATGTAATTGTATGTCCCCCATACAATTACATTATAAAACGTGGCAATTTACCAGTCAACTAAAGCGTAGTTAAAAAAGAATAAAAAACAGGTCCTCACAATGTGATATCATGTGAGAACCTGTCGGCTTTTATGTTATGTATTTATGCGTTACGCTTCTGTTTTTTCCTCTTTGAAAGGTTTTTTAACAAAGAAGAAGCTCATAAGCAATGCTACGATGTAAAGTGCGATTGTTACATATAATACAGTCTGATAACCTGTAGGGTTAATTGCTGTCTGGCCTGCAGCAAGGTTTGCAGGGTCAACTACAACCTTCACACCTTCGTTTACCCATTTGTCCATGTCGATGAACTCGCCGAACTTGTTAACAATCCAGTTTGCAAGCTGGTTACCTGTAAGGCCTGCGAATGCCCAAGCAGATAATGTAATACCGTGAAGAGCGGAAATGCTGCCCATACCGTACTGGTCTGAAAGAAGAGTAGGTACGTTAGAGAAACCGCCGCCGTAGCCTGCGTTTACAACCATAACAAGTGCTAATACAAGAATCATTAAAACAATGCTGCTTGCACCGTTTGTGATACCCTTAGTAAGGATAACAACTGCTGTAAGTGCGATAGATGCAATGAAAATAATCTTGTACATAGTGTTTCGGTCTTTCATTTTATCAGCCCAAGCAGATAAACCTAAACGACCTGCTGCATTGAATACTGCAGATACTGTAGAAATAATACCAACGATACCGGCAAGACCGATACATTTAACAATCATCTTTTCCTGAGAAATAAGTGCAAGACCGCAGGTGATGTTGATGTAGAACATTACCCAGATACCGATGTAGTTGGTGATAGGTCTTGTTTTAATAACAGAAAAGATACCCTGGCCTTTTTCTTTCTTCTGGGGTTCGTGCCATCCTTCGGGTTTCTTTAAAAGAAGGTGACCAACAAACATCATTACGAAATATACAGCAGCTAAGATGTAGAACATCTTATAGATACCGCCTTCGCCAAGTCCGTCAAGCATCCACTGCATGATGGGGCTTGCGATTGCCTTAGCTGCACCAAAGCCTGCTACTGCAAGACCGGTAGCAAGACCCTTGCGGTCCTGGAACCAAAGCATAAGGGTTTTAACGGGTGAAAGATAACCGGTACCAAGACCGATACCCATAATCAAACCATAGCATACGTAAATACCGATTAAGGCAAGAACGTTTCCGGGGTTGTTACCGCCGAACCAAATGAAGAAACCTGTACCTGCCATACCTGCTGCGAAGCAGATGGTTGCGATTAAGGAAGACTTATGAATGTCTTTTTCTACTACGTTACCAAGGAAGGCAGCTGACATACCTAAGAAGAAGATAGCGAAGCTGAATGCCCATTCGGTAGCGCCTTTGCTGAAGCCGATGTGATCGGCAATTTCCTGACTGAAGATTGACCAGCAATAAACGGTACCGATACTGCAGTGAAGTAATAATGCGGGAATCGCTGCACGAATCCATTTGTTGGTACGCCATCCGCCGGTTTTCTTTTCTGTGTTACTCATAATTTCATGCGTCCTTTCCGATTTTTTCTTATTGTTTTATGTAAAAATCACGCTATTTCTATATTATCACACTAAATTCACAATTACAATAAAGCAAAATGGATTTTTTATAAAATAAAAACATCGCCTAAGCATAAGTTTAAGCGATGTTTTTGGGGAGATATTTACCTGAACAATGTAAAAAATTCAGGCAGTAAGTTAGGGGATATTATAAGCATTTGATTAACTTATCCCAAATCGGCTTATAGTGGTCGCCGATAATACCGAAGTCTTTCTCTTTGTAGGTCCAAACGGTTCTTGCAATTTGGAATTCTTCAAATACGGCGTGAATGTCTTCAAACCAGCGAAGGACGTCTTCAGGATTTGCGCGGTCAATCATACCGTACTCACCGCAGTAGAGGGGCACGTTGTATTTTTCAGCAACTTCAATTGCGTCCACAAAGAACTTGCGAAAGAAATCCTTCCCTGTTGTACCTGCTGAAATATGCTTAATGGGATAAGCAAAAGCAGGATCGATTAAGCGCTGGGTTTCTTGCACATAATGGCCGATGGTATCGGGATAACTGATGCGGTAATCTTCCGGCATATTTTCAATCCAGTACGCACCCTGATGTGTAAAAATCAAAGGTTCATAGCAGTGGAAAGTATATGCGATGCGTTCATCGTAAGGTGCACCCAATTCTTTGACCGATACAACACTGTTGTTTCTTGTGCCGCCAACAATAATCCAGGAATAGGGGGTGATTTCGCGGATTGCCTGAATTGCACGACGTGCAATGGCATTCCACTTATCCGCTACGGAAGGGTCTACTACTTCATTTAACAATTCCAATGCAACTCTGTCCGGCTCATTGCCGTAACGTGTGGCGAGTTCTTTCCAAAGGTTGATAAAACGTTCCTGTAATTCTGTATTATCAAAGAATCCGTTGGAATATGCCGCGTCGTCGAATACGTAGCCGGCAGTTTTATGGAGGTCCAATACCACGTTAAAACCGTGTTTCAAACACCAGTCGATGCCTTTGCGGATATAGGTATGACCCTCTTCTATGAGTGCACCGTTCTCGTCTTCAATGAGTTCAAAATCCACGGGAATTCGAATGTGGTCAATGCCCATATTTTTAATGGCGATAATATCATCTTCCGTAATAAAAGTATCCAGATGTTCTTTTTCAAGGCTTCCCTGTGAAAGCCAGCCGCCTAAATTGATGCCTCTGTAAAAACCTTCAAATTTGCGCATTTTTATCTCCTTATTATTCCACTAATTCGATGCGTACGTTGTCAATATAGATTTCGGCAGTAGAGCCCTTGTTACCCATATTGAATTCCAAACGTCCGTTGTTGTCGTCTTTGTAGATGCTTGTGAATTCGTAAGTAAAAGTCTGGGGTTCGGTTGTTACCGTAAAAGTAGTATCCTCAAAATAGCGAATCCAACCTGCGGTAGGTGCAGATACGCATACAATCATATCACGTTCTTCTGCAGCCCAGGCATCAAAGGTTAATCGGTAGGTTTTACCTTTTAAAATAGGGATTTCGGGCTGTACAATCTGTACGGAATAGTCAACAGTACCCTCTGCTACGGTTGAAATGGTTAATACGCCGTCGTTAATGGCAGCAGAGCCGTCGCCGCCTTCAAATAAAAGGAAGTACCAGTTTTCTTCGTCCAAAAGATCTTCGCTATCAGAGAAGTCGCCGTTGTAGACATAGTTGCCATCTTCTAAAGGATCACGGAATAATTTCTCGGGTTTGGTTACGTTTGTGTCATAGAATTCTTTCTGATATACGCGTACATAATCAATTTCGAATTCTGCGTTTTCAAAATCTGTGGTTTCATCGGGATTGCCGGGCCAGTTGCCGCCTACAGCCAAGTTCATCTGTACGAAGAAGGTCTGGTCAAAAGGCGCGGGGTAAGGCTTCTCGTCTTCATCAGGGTAAGCTGTGAACCAGTCGTTTGCGGTGTGATATAAGTTGCCGTCGATGTACCAACGCATTTCGCCGGGTTCCCATTCAACACTGTACTCGTGGAAATCATCTGCAAAAGTGCCTTCTTCCAATGTATAGATACCCTGTTGTTCTGCGTGAGGCTCGCCGTAGTGAACGGTGCCGTATGCGATTTCGGTCTGGTCGCCGAGCACTTCCATAATGTCGATTTCACCGCATTTGGGCCACTGTCCGTAGTAGCTTTCGTCGGTGGGCATCATCCAAAGTGCAGGCCATAAACCCTGACCTTCGGGAACTTTGGCACTGATTACCACTTTGCCGTACATAAAATCCTTCTTGTTCTGAGAAGTGATTTTTCCGGAAGTGTAGTAAGGGTTACCGTTTTCATCGGTGGTTTCCAATGCCTTGATTACTACGTGACCGTCACGTATGAAAACATTGTCGGTAGAAGTTGTATATTCCTGCAATTCATTGTTGGTCCAGCCGGGCTCATGGGGTTCATAGTTCCAGATGTCCATATTTAATTCGTTGCCGTTGAATTCGTCATTCCAGAGAAGGGAATAGCCTTCTAACTGGGGGACATCTTCCTGGGCGAACTGGTTGGCCTGGGGTTCTTCGCCACAGCCGAACAGTGAAATTGTCATCGTTAACATTGCTGCAATTGAAATTGCGGTTTTAAAATTCTTTTTCATAAGTCTGCTCCTTTCGGGATTTGTGTTTCTGATACTAAAATAGCATTACAGAAGTCTAAATTATATAAAAATAATTACAATTTTATAAGGATTATGATATAATGTGAATTATGAAGAAAGAATTTGTATACAAAGAGTTTTTAAGAAAAGAAGAGAATATTCTGCGTGCGCCCTATAATCCGGAACTGGAATTCTATTCGGTTATTAAGTCCGGGGACGTGAAGAAGACCGAGGAATTGTGTAAGGATACTTTTACGGATAAAAAGGGACTTGGTGTATTATCGAAGAATAATATGCAGAATTTGAAGTATCATTTTGTCATTACGGTTGCGCTGATTGCAAGATACTGTATTGATGGAGGAATGGACGTGTCCACGTCTTATGCGCTGAGTGACTTTTATATTCAGAAGGCGGACGAGAGCAATTCGCCGGAGGACCTGAATATTTTACATCGCAGGGCCGCTTTGGATTATGCAGAGCGTATGAAGAAACTTCGCAAGGATAAAATCTGTTCCATTCACGTGGTGCGGTGCATCGATTATATGCATAACAACCTGCATTCCAGGATTACGGTGGAAGAACTTGCGGAGTTGGTGGACTTGAATCCGTCGTATTTGTGCCGTCTTTTTAAAAAAGAAACAGGCGTGTCTGTCAGCGAATATATCCAGCAGTTAAAAATTGATGCGGCGCAGAATATGCTTCTGTATTCCGATTTTACGCCGGCAAGAATATCGTCAATTCTGGCGTTTCCTGACCAAAGTTATTTTACGCAGGTATTTAAGAAATATACAGGATTGACGCCACGCAAATTCCAATCTATGCATTTAAGAGAGATTTCGTTAAAGAGTGAGACGGAAGAGTAAAAAAGTTTCCTGCGGGACATTCTATAGGTAAAAGAGTGTGTCGGAGGAAATTTTTATGTTCTTTTTTTATGATCCTACGTGGTGGCTGATAATCGTGGGAATGCTTCTTTGTCTGGCGGCGTCCGGCAATGTCAGCGCCACTTACAGAAAATACAGTAAAATTGAAAATGCCAGAGGAATGACTGCATCAGAAGTGGCGGAACGCATCTTAAAAGGCGCAGGGATTTCTGAGGTGAGGATTGAGCGGATTGAAGGGGAATTGACGGACCACTATGATCCGAAGAATAAAGTGGTACGTTTGTCGGAAGGCGTGTATTATTCCACGTCGGTGGCGGCAATCGGCGTGGCCGCCCATGAGTGCGGGCATGTCTTGCAGCATTATAACGGCTATCTGCCCATTCGTGTGCGCAATGCCATCGTGCCGGTGGTAAATTTTGGCTCAAATCTGTCGTGGCCCTTGATTTTACTGGGGGTTTTGTTTGGGTTGACTAATTTGGTCGATATAGGGATTATTCTTTTTACCCTGGTTTTATTATTCCAAATTGTGACTCTGCCGGTGGAATTTAACGCATCCAAGCGGGCGATTTTGGTAATTCGCGATACGGGGATTCTCTATGGAGAAGAAATCACAGGGGCAAAGAAAGTGCTAAATGCGGCGGCTTTAACTTACGTGGCGGGGGTGATTGCCACGGCGTTACAGGTTTTGCGGTTGTTTCTTCTGTTCGGCGGAAGAAGGCGCAGAAACTGACAGAAATTCCTTGGATAAAATATCGAAAAAACAAACAAGGTGTGTTATACTTGTAAAAAGTATTTTTATACAATAGGAAGTGAAATGTATGAAAAAGCCTTGGTTTGAAACGGTATTTACCTGTATTAAGTTAATATGTGCGGCATTGCTGGCTATGGCGATTGCCCATTTATTGGATTTGGAGTTTGTGGCTTCGGCGGGCGTGATTTCGCTTCTGACCATTATGCCTACGAAGAAAGAGACGTTGAAAACCGCGGGAATCCGCTTCCTTGCCTTTGGTGTTGCAATGATTCTGGCCTTTATCTGTTATGGATTGGTGGGCTTCAATATTAAGGCTTTCGCGCTGTTTTTGGTAATTTACATTCCAGTGTGTCAGTTGTGCAAGTGGAGCTATGCCCTTACCATCTGTTCGGTTGTAGCCTCGCATTTCCTGATTCTGGGGGATATGAGTTGGCCGAATGTGCTGAATGAAGTGCTGATTTTTACCATCGGTGTAGGTATGGGTGTGGTTGCAAACCTTCATTTGCGGAAAGACGTGAACTACATTGAACGGTTAAAAGATGAGACCGATGCAGAGATGAAAAGCATTCTTGCGGGAATGGCGGAGCATATTTTAGATGAGGATTTCACGGACTATAACGGGGAACTTCTCCATCAGCTGCGTAAATCCATCCGACATGCCAAGAACGTGGCGGATCGGAATTACAACAATCAGTTTGGAACCACGGATATCTATGATATTGAGTATATACGTATGCGTGACAAGCAGTGTATGGTGATACACGAAATGTATAAGATTGTCCGCCACATTGATACGACACCCAGCACAGCCCATTTGATTTCGGACTTTTTAAAGTATATGGCGGAAACCTATCATAAGGATAACGACGGTAAACTTACGCTGGAGAAGTTTAAGGAAATGGATATGGAGATGAAGTCCAAGCCATTACCGGTGCAGCGTAAAGAGTTTGAAGACAGGGCAATGCTTTTTAACCTGATGCGTAAAATCGAAGAATTTGTACTTCTGAAAATTGAGTTTTCGGAGAAGTTTTCGGAGTCCGGGAAGCAGAAGTGATTTATTGAATCTGCAGGTATAATGAAATAGAACGTTCAAAGCAGATTATAGTTTGCAAGCAAAGAAAAATATGATATCATTTTTATAGTTGAAAAAGGGGAAGTAAAATCCCCTTTTTTTACGGGGTAAAATATAAGAAGGGTAAGGTTACAGATGGATTTTTTAGTTAAGTTTACAGGTTCCGTGAATGATTTTATGTATACGTACATATTGATTATTCTGTTGATTGGTATTGGGGTATTTTATACCATAGGAACGAAGTTCGTGCAGTTTCGTCTGTTAAAAGACGGATTCAAGGCGATGTTGGAGAAAGGTTCCACGGATGAGAACGGCAAGAAGAAGGTTTCTTCTTTCCAGGCTTTGATGATTTCTACCGCATCAAGAGTCGGTACCGGAAATATTGCGGGTATTGCAACTGCGATTGCAACAGGTGGTCCGGGGGCAGTATTCTGGATGTGGCTGATGGCGATTATCGGCGGCGCATCTGCTTTTGCAGAAAGTACATTGGCACAGGTATATAAGGTAAAGGATAAAAACGGTTCTTTCCGTGGCGGTCCTTCTTATTATATGGAGAAGGCACTTGGAATGCGTTGGATGGGCGTGTTGTTCTCGATTCTTCTGATTATCTGTTTTGCATACGGTTTTAACGGCTTACAGTCTTACAATATGTCATCTGCGTTACAGTATTATTTCCAGGATTATGCAGATACCAACATTTCCATGATTGTTTCGATTGTGCTGGGCTTGGTATTGGCTGCCGTAACTGCTTGGGTTATCTGGGGCGGTGCCCACCGAATCGGTTTCGTATCTTCCGTAATGGTGCCTGTGATGGCGTCCATTTATATTTTGATGAGTGTTGTGGTTACCATTATAAATATTAAGGAACTTCCTGAAATTTTTAGAATGATTTTTGAGAGTGCTTTTAATTTTCGTGCTATGGCAGGCGGTTTTGCCGGAAGTGCTATTGTAATCGGTATTAAGCGTGGTTTGTTCTCAAATGAAGCGGGTATGGGTAGTGCACCGAATGCATCAGCATCTGCGGACGTGGCACATCCGGTTCAGCAGGGACTTGTACAGGTTATTTCCGTATTTATTGATACACTTTTGATTTGTACCAGTACGGCAATGTTGTTGTTCTGTTCCGGTGTGGAAGGTCAGAGTGGCGTGCTTGACGGTATTCCGTTTGTGCAGGCTGCAATCAGTGCGAATGTAGGTGAGTGGGGCATTCATTTTATCACGGTATCTATCTTTGCATTTGCGTTCAGTAGTTTGATCGGTAATTACTTTTATGCGGAGTCGAATATTCTTTTTATTAAGGATAGTAAGCTTTTATTGAACTTATTCCGTGTGACCTGCTTGATAGCTGTTTTCTTAGGGGCGTTGGCAGACTTTGATTTGGCCTGGAACGTAGCGGATATTACCATGGGACTTATGGCGATTGTAAATATCGTGGCAATCTTCCTTTTACGTAAGACAGTATTTAAGACCTTAAAAGATTATGAAACTCAGAAGAAAGAGGGCAAAAACCCGGTATTCTGCGAAGAAAACATCGGTCTGACAGATACGGTTTGGACCAAAGAAAAGTGGATTGAGAAGCAGTAGAATAAAAGAGTGGTCCGGAAATTTAGTTCAATATAATAAAAATAAAATAATCCGCAGGTTTTAATGCCTGCGGATTTTTATTTGAATAAATTATTAATCTGTAAAGTTATCGAAGTAACCCTGGATGTGGATTACGGGTGTTCCCTTATCACCGGAACCACTGGTCAAGTCACAGAGTGAACCGATAAGGTCTGTCAACTGTCTGGGTGTTGTACCCTGAGAAGCCATATTACCAACAAGGTTTGCATCTTTTTCTTTAATACTCTTAGCAATTGCTTCTTTTAATTCAGCACCGCTTAAGTTCTTAAAGTCGTTATCAGCAAGATATTTTAACTTTAACTCGTTGGGAGTACCGATTAAGCCCTTTGTGAAAGCAGGAGATACAACGGGGTCTGCAAGTTCCCAAATCTTACCCTGGGGATCCTTGAATGCACCATCACCGTAAACCATTACTTCTACGTGCTTTCCGGTCTTTTCAAGCAACTGTGCCTGAATGTCTTCTACTAAGTCCTGGCAGTCTCTGGGGAACAACTTGATTGTGTCCTCTGTAGACTTGTTAGAACCTAACAAACCATACTTTGCATTGTAGCCGCTACCATTAATAGGAGCAGTCATAATATCGTCCATACCGCAAACAACCTTTGCGCCTGCTTCTTTTAAGAGACGTTTGGTTCTTACTCTTGTATGGATGTCGCAGTTGATTACGCAATCGGTGTAGTTAACAATTGTTCTTGCGTTGTTTGCAAAAATGATTTCAACTTCTGCACCTGCTTCTGTAATAATATCTGAATAGTACTGAACATAGTCAACGCCGGTAAATTCATGCTTGTTCTCACCAAAGAGTTCACGATACTTCTCTAAAGTTAAAACATCGCTGTAAGGATTGATACCTGCTTCGTCTAACTGATCATAGGTTAAAAGCGCGTTTCCTACTTCATCGCTGGGATAGCTTAACATAAGAACGACTTTCTTAGCACCCATTGCCATACCTCTTAAGCAGATGGCAAAACGGTTACGTGATAAAATCGGGAAAATAATGCCGATTGTGCCGCCGCCTAATTTAGCTTTAACATCATCTGCGATGTTCTGTACAGATACGTAGTTACCCTGAGAACGCGCTACGATAGACTCTGTAAGAGCTACGACGTCGCGGTCGCGAAATGCGTAACCTTCGCTTTCGGCTGCTTCGATTACACTGTTGACGGTGATGTCAACTAAGTTATCGCCTTCGCGGATAATCGGACAACGAATGCCACGTGATACAGTTCCAACTTTTCTTTCCATGTTGTGCACCTTCTTATTTTAGATTTGTGGGAATTGGGAAGTTCAATAAGCTTCCCTAAAAAACCCACGTCATATTATATAACTATCTTTTCTATGTTGCAAGAAAAATATAGTTCCTAATTAAGATATTTTTAAAAAAAAGCAACTATTCAGAGCCAACATTCGCAAAATCGTGCCTTCAGCACTTTACTTTTGCTTATGTGATGGCTTCGCCATATGAATTTATGAAAACAATCCTTTGTAAGTAAACTTACACGGATTATGTTTCATAAATTCGCATGGCTCTGAATAGTTTTACAGGTTAAAATATTTTTCAAATTCCGCAGGATGGGGAATTTTAGCCATTTCTGCAACTTCTTTACGTTTGTTTGCAATAAAGTTTTTGATTAAATGCTCAGGGAATACGCCGCCTGCAGTCAAATAATCGTGATCTGCTTCCAATGCATCCAAAGCATCGCCCAAGTTGGTGGGAAGTGAAGATAATTTCGCCTTTTCTTCATCAGAAAGAGAGTAAAGGTTCATATCATAAGGTCCCCAGCCGTTTGCGTGAGGGTCGATTTTATTTTTAATACCGTCGAGACCGGCCATAAGGATTGCCGCATAGCAAAGGTAAGGATTACAGGTTGCATCGGGGTTACGGAGTTCGAATCTTCTTAATGCAGGTGTCTTTGCGTAAGCAGGGATACGGATAACCGCACTTCTGTTAGAGGTTGCATAACCTACGGTAACGGGAGCTTCAAATCCGGGAACCAATCTCTTGAAGGAGTTGGTAGAGGGATTGGTTAATGCGCAAAGTGATGAAATATGTTTTAAAAGTCCACCCATAAAATAGTGTGCGGTTTCACTTAAGTGAGAGTATCCGTTATCGTCAGAGAATACGGGCTGTCCGTCTTTTAAAAGAAGCATATGCACGTGCATACCGTTGCCGGCCTCGTTGTATACGGGCTTGGGCATAAAAGTTGCGGTCTTGCCGTATTTCAAAGCGGTATTGTGAATGATGTATTTAATCATCATGGTTGCGTCTGCCATCTTTGACATCTGACCTAACATAGGCTCGATTTCAAACTGTCCTGCAGCACCAACTTCGGGATGATGATATTTGATGGGAATGCCTGCCTTCTCCATTTCAAGAACCATTTCGGAACGGCACTCGTAAGAAGTATCAAGGGGTTTTGCTACGTGATAAGCCTTCTGGTGCGGTACAATCACGCCCTGTCCCTGATTGTCGCTGTTCCAGTAAGCCTGTTCAGCATCAATGTTCATACTGATGGAATCGGGACGTACTGACCAGTCTACGCTGTCGAATAGGTGAAATTCGAATTCCGGTAAAATAAGCATAGTGTCAGCAATGCCTGTGTCTTTCATATATTGTTCAGCGGCCAGAACGATGTTTCTGGGATACTGATCCAAAGGACGGTTGTTGGGGTAATCGATAATCATCGCATTACCGGTAATGGATAATGTAGGAATTCCGCAGAACGGATCCACCACTGCAGTATCCAAATCGGGGATGAATACCATATCACTTTTTTCAACTACGGCGTAACCATAGTTGGAAGCATCGAAACCGATACCATCTTTGATTGTTTCTTCCGTAAAATTAGATGCAGGAATGGTTACGTGGCGGAACTGTCCGTTGATGTCAACGATTTTGAAGTCCACCATCTGAATATCATTTTCCTGAATCATTTCCATTAAATCCTTCGCACTTCTAGCCATTTCTATTTCCTCCAAGGGTAAAATTTGTTATCTGCCTTCTGCAAATAACTACAAAAATATAATAATAAAAATATCAAAAATTATCAATAAAATAGTTGCTATTCAATGTAAAAAAATCTGTAGGGGAGAAAACGTATTAATTGTTTACGTTTTGGTATTGACTTTCGTAATTACAAGTGATATAACTGTATCAACAAGAATGATACAGTTGATACAGAAAGAAAAGTAATTGGCCAAGACAGGAATACAACTTATTTGAAAGGAGGAGTTACGTGATTGTTTTAGATTTAAAAAGCAATAAACCAATCTACGAACAAATCGTAGAGCAGATGAAATTTCATGTATTAAAAGGGCATTTAAAACCGGGCGATGCCATTCCTTCCGTGCGTAAACTGGCACTGGATATAGCCATTACACCGGGAACGGTAGCTAAGGCTTATCAGGAGCTGGAGCGTCAGCATATTATCGAAACCATTCGCGGAAAGGGCACTTTTATTGCAGGAAATATTGAGTTAAAACCGGATGATACACGAATGGAAGAGAGTAAGAAAATGATGCGTTCGGTTATCCTTGAATTAAAGGTAATGGGGCTTTCGGAAACGGAAGTGACCGATATGGTCAAAGAATTGTATAAGGAGATGAGTGTATGTTAGAAATCAAAGAAGTATATAAAAGTTATGAGAAAACAGAAGTATTGCACGGAATTTCCTTGGAAGTAAAACCCGGGGAAATCCACGGATTAATCGGTGAAAACAGTGCCGGTAAAACTACGTTGATTAAATGTGCAACCGGTGTGTATAAGGCCGATAAAGGTGAGATTTTAATCGACGGCGAAGCAATTTATGATAACCCGAAAGCAAAAGTGCAAATCGGTTATGTGGCAGATTACAACGAATACATACGTTTTTATAATGCCATTAGAATGGTAAAAATGTATCAGCGCTTTTATCCGGAATTTGATGTGGAGAAATTCAATTATTTAAATGACATTTTTGAAATTCCTTTGGAGAAGAGCATCAGTTCCCTTTCAAAGGGGCAGAAAATGCGTCTTGCAATTATGTTGGAAATTGCCAAGAAACCGAAGTACTTAATTCTCGATGAGCCTACATCGGGCCTGGATCCGGTTGCCAAAGAAGCCTTTTATAAGGTACTTATTAAGGAAGCGGAAGAGAATGAAATCGGTGTCTTAATCAGTTCCCATAATTTGATGGGACTTGAGAAAATCTGTGATTCCGTAACTATGATTCATCAGGGCAAGGTTGAGCGTCAGATGTCTATGGAAAGTATGAAGGATGTACTGACCAAGTTAAACGTGGTATTTGAAGGCGGTGCGGGCCCTGCGTTGTACAATCGCAAGGATTTACTGCGTGTCAGCAACATTGGAAGCATTTATACGTTGATTATCAAAGACTACAATGAAGATAAGGCGGAAGAGTTAAAAGCCTTGGGCGCAAGTTTTATTGAGCCGGTAGCATTAAGTCTGGAAGAGTTGTTTGTTACTCTGGAAGAAAACAGAAAAGAGTAGGAGGCGCCTATGAAGGATATTATGATCTTAATCAGGAACCGTAAGGAGTTTTATCTTACGGTTCTGGTATTAACTTTATTATTGACCATTGTGGGGGCATTTTATAATTTATCCGTAGGTAACGATGGCTTGGCAGAAAGGCTGAATATTACTTCGGAAGAGCAGATGGCAAATGTCCTTACTGAAAACACAAATTTCTATACAAACGGTATGAATTCCGAAGGTCTGATGAAGGGTTTTATGGATAATTGGACCTATATGGGATTTGTGGGACTTAACTTTGTTATCCTGGCGGTAATGATTTTCAGTTTCTTTAATATGAGTGATAAAGGGACCAAAGAATTCCTGGAAATCCTGCCTGTGAAAAGGGTTGCACTGGAGCTATATAACTATGTGGCACTGATGGGAATTCTTGTGTTAAACATTATCGTGGCAACCGTTATTCACCTGCTGTATATGGGGAATGTGAACCGACAGATTGTAGATTTGGCAGAGCGCTTTCCACAGTTGTTAGGTAATGTCGTGCCTGCAAATCTAGTAGCGGTTAATGCTACTTCGTTATTGTATCAGTTTGGCATGCTGGCGCTTTTCCTGCTTACAATGACAACCTTTTGGTTTGTATGTTCTGCCTTGTTTAAGAAATGGGCGGTAGGGCTTACAATCGGTGTGATTTTATGGCATTCCATTGGTGGCTGGGTGTATGGTGTTCGCGCAATTATTCATGGGCTGGAATCTAACGTTGAAATAAATGAATTATATCGTAGGATAGCAGCGCCCTTTGATGCCGATATGTATTTCAGCAAATTCGTATGGGACGGTGCCAAATGCAGTAATCCGATTACCGCTTATGTTGCGATTGTGTTGATTGTAATGTTACTTGCATCGCTTGGCCTTATGATTGCGCATGCATATGCGCGGAAGTTGCCCGGCGGAAAGTTATTCTACGTAAATGCCTTAAATGTTGTATTTTTATTGATTGGTGGTGTTTGGTTATATTTTGCGAGCACCGGTTACTGGGGCTGGGGCGGTAGCGGATCCATAAAAGCTGCATTTGTTACCATAATCGGCGAAGTGATTGCCGTTTTCCTTTTATATCATAAAAAAGAGAAGACGTATAAACTTGCGGTAAAAGAAAAAAGAACGGTGAAAAATCCCGTGCTTGCCCAAGGATTAAAGAGTTATCTGCTTGCCGCAGGCATTATTACTTTGGTGACGGAGGCCATTGATATCGAAACGAATCTGGAATGGCTTCAATATGCGGTTTCAGAGTGGATTCAGTACACTGATGATGCGCTATGGATTTTAAATGAATTTAGAATGGAATGGCGCTATCAGTTTGCGATGTTTATTATCGCAGGATTTATCATTTTCAAATGTATCCAATTTGCAATGGAAAATACGAAAGCATCAAGAGAATTCTATGAAACTTTGCCGATGAGCAGAGCGAGATTGTATTGCACGAAGATCCTGATGGACTTGGGAGTGATTATCATTCCGTTAACGGTGTTTACGGCTGTTTCCATAAGGTATTTGATGCGTTTCCGCAATGTACCGACGTTATATTATGATGTTCCGTTGTCTGACTACAACGCATGCATTGGAGAACAGTTTCTTTTGATGGGGATTATGCTTTGTATCGCGATCTTCTTTATGGGTGTGATGTACCTGATTGATGCAGTAACGGTAAACGGCGGAATGAAGAATATCTTTTGCGGTGTTGTAGCGTTGTTTGGCATTATCGCATCTGCGCTGATATTGGAATTTCGGATTCCGTTGCTTGAAGACTTTGCAGCTATGTTGTATGGCGAATTAAATCCGGTTGCAGCGATGGTTCATTTGGTTCTTGGAATCTTATTGTTGATATTTGCAGGAAACCAATATATTCACCGCGACAAGGCGAAAGAAATCTTTTATTATAAGTGGGCAAAATATATGTTTGCGACTTTATTGAGCCTGTGCTACTTGTTTTTCGTTTTGGGAAGTGCGCTTTATGAGCAGTCCGTGATTCAGTACTTGCTGGCAGCAGTTGGTACGGCGCTTATCTTTTTCGTAGTCGTATATTATTGTACCCCGGGAAAAGTGGAGGAACTTCGGAAACGTTTTGCAAAGAAGGACAGTAAGAAAGTGTAATTCAGTGTCATCTGTAAATGGATAAGAATGTATTTCAGAAGTTTCTAAAAGAAAATGAAACAATAAAAAACATCCCGGCGGATATCCGTCGGGATGTTTGCATTTGCATCAATTACTGAGCTGATGAGTATGAATCCTGGAAAAGCACGGAACCATCTGCATTGTAGTAGATGTATTCACATGTAATACCGGTTACACCACATTCAGATTCAACGTCTGAAACGATACCTGACATCATTTCGTCTGTAAGTGAAGCTTCAAGCTGGTCTGCAGCAGCGTCAACTTCTTCAATCTGGTCAGCGAACTGGAACCAGTATGTAAAGGTGTTGCCGGATACTTCATAACCAAGGTCAGAATATACACCTGCATAACTACCCTTCATTGATTCAATCTGTGAATCCAATGCTGATTTAACAGCGGGCTGTGTGTAGTATTCTTCAACAGTAGCGGGTGCGCCACAAGCAACTAAGCCAATTACCATAACCATAGCTGCAACCAAAGCGAGTATTCTCTTCTTCATTTTGGAAAATCCCCTTTCATAAAAATTATTTTTACATACAATATCATAATATTCCGAATTTTCTTTTTGTCAATGAATAAATAAAAAATTTGTAAAATCTGTATAAAAATCAAGAAAACAGGGAGTAAAAGTAATAAAGTTGCACATAGTCTTACGTTGACGAAAGTGCAGGTAAATTTTATAATAAAAAATAAGTAAGGAGGGGTGGCAGTGAAGATAGAATCCTTAAAAATTAGAAACTATAAATTCATCAGGGAACTTGAGATTAAGCAGATGGAGAACGCGTGCATTTTCATCGGCCGAAACAGTGTGGGGAAGACTGCCATTCTGGACGCGATTCTGACCGCCTGCGGACAGAAGGAAGTATTGCCCAAGCATTTCAATGAGGCGAGCAACAATATTGAAATTACGGTAAAAATGTCTTTTTCGGAAGAGGCACTCGCACTTTTACACAGGCAGGGTACCATCAGCCGTTTCAAAAAGTATGAACTCTTTTATCAGGACTTCTGTGAGAAGTTCCCTTCTTATAAGGACGGTCTGCTGACTTTTACGTATGTGGCAAACCGTGACGGCAAGGTGCGCTACAGCGACGGTGTAAAAAAGGACAATGAATTTATCCCTTTGATTTTGCCCAAGATTTATTATATTGACCATCGCAGGGATATTACGGAAATCGAGAATGACATTCTGCGTACGGGTATCCGCGAGAAAACGTTGTCTGCCCTTGCTGAGAATAAGTGTATGTTTGACGAGAGCCGGACTTGTAATACCTGTTTTCAGTGCGTCGGTAAGATTGAGAAGAAGCCGGTTAGTGAATTAACCGTATTTGAAACTGAGAAATTATTGGAATATAAAATGCTGCATCTGGACAGTGACGATTTTATGGAGCGGATGAATCAGTGTTTCCGCAGAAACTCCGGACTGCGCGACCAGTTGGTTACACAGATGAATGTGGATTTAGCAGCATTGATGGATGTGGAAGTAGTCCGTTACAGGGAGAACAGCGAAGTGCCTGAATCTATTCATGATATGAGTGAAGGCATGAAGAGTATTTATATTTTATCGTTGTTGGAAGCTTATATGCAGGAAGAAGAGAAGCTTCCCTGCATTCTGATGATGGAGGATCCGGAGCTGTTTCTGCATCCGGAACTGCAGAAGACTGCCAGTGAGACTTTGTATAAATTATCGGAGAAGAATCAGGTGATTTTCTCAACCCATTCGCCTACTATGATTTTTAACTTCAGTAAGAAACATATTAAGCAGGTGAGGTTGAACGAGGAAGGTTGTCCCGTGATTCACGAACAGAACGATATCGGACGGATTCTTGATGACTTGGGCTTCAGCGCCAATGATTTTATGAATGTAAGCTTTGTATTTATTGTGGAAGGAAAGCAGGACAGAAACAGACTGCCCTTGCTTCTTAACAAGTACTATTCCGAAGTTTACGACAGCGAGGGCAATTTACAGCGTATTGCCATTGTGGCGACCAACAGCTGTACCAACATCAGAACTTACGCTAATTTGAAATATATGAATCAGTTATACTTGAAAGACCACTTTTTAATGATTCGTGACGGCGACGGTAAGGATGCGCAAGAACTTAAAGAGCAATTGTGCACTTATTATGCCAACCGCGAGAAACAGGACACTGGCGCCTTGCCCAGAGTACAGGAGAAGAATGTATTAATTCTGAAATATTACTCTTTTGAGAATTATTTCCTGAATCCTAAGGTGATGGCAGAAATAGGTGTTATTGAAAGTGAAGAAGCCTTTTATGATATTCTGTTTGAAAAGTATGAGTTGTATTTGCACCGCATAAAGAGTTTTGTGCGAATGCGTGAGAAGACCGGCATTGAAATCCGGTCAAAGGAAGACATTAAGAAGCATTTGGAAACAATTTTAATCTATGGTCGAGGACATAATTTGTTTGATATCTTCTACGCAAGATACCGTGGTGAGAAAGAGAATGAAATCCTGAAGAAGTACATTGATGTGGCGGATCGTGATACGTTCAAGGATATTCTGGATACGATTGATTCTTTTATGTTTTTTGACAGCAGAAAGATTGTGAAAAGTGATAAATAGCAGGAAATATAAAAGATGGGAGTGAGTACGTAATGGAACGCAAAATAATTGATGAACTCAGAGAAAATATAAATCAGGTATTTATCGGTAAAGAAGAGGTTGTTGATTATGTTTTAATTTGTCTGATCGCCGAAGGCCATGTTTTGTTGGAGGATGTACCGGGAGTTGGTAAAACTACATTGGCGTTGACTCTTGCAAAATCCATTCAATCCAGTTTCGGAAGGATCCAGTTTACGCCGGACACCCTGCCTTCTGATGTTACGGGAGTTTCCGTATACAATATGAAGGATGAAAAATTTATTTTTCAGCCGGGCCCGGTTATGAATCAAATTCTTCTTGGTGATGAGATTAACAGAACATCGCCCAAAACACAGTCTTGTTTGTTGGAGGCTATGGCAGAGGGGCAGATTACCGTGGATGGAACTATGTACAAATTGCCGAAACCCTTTATGGTAATTGCAACCCAGAATCCGGTGGAATTTGCGGGGACCTATCCACTTTTGGAAGCACAGATGGACCGTTTTATGATGAGACTATCTTTAGGATATCCGGACAGGGAGCAGGAGATACGGATGGCAGAATTGTTTCTGGCAGGAAAGACACCGGATAAAATAGGATCGGTGTGCGAAGCGGAAGATGTTTTGAAGATGCAACAGGAAGTAGCAACCATTATGGTAAAAGAGAATGTAATAGGATACATGGAAGATATTATTTTAAAAACCAGGGAAGAAAAACGATATCTGGTAGGAGCAAGCCCCAGAGCCTTGCTTGCATTGATTCGGGCTTCTCAGGGAAAAGCATATCTTGAAGGAAGAGATTATGTGAAACCGGATGATGTAAAATATGTTGTGAAGCCTGTGCTTGCCCATCGTTTTACATTATCGTCGGAAGCAATAGTACAAAGAGAAAGTGCAATTCGAATCTTAGAACAGATTATGACCAAAGTGAAGGTGCCGAGCTGATAGTAGCGGGTGATGATATGAAAATTAAGAGAGATGCAATAATGCTTCGAAGAATCGTCTGGCTGTTGTTATGGGTACTCTCCATAGTATCCATCAGCAATTTCGGTGGTGCGGTCAGTTACGGATTCTTTTGGGGAATGACATTGTTACCGGTGGTATCATTTGTTTATTTGTTGTTGGTTTTTTTCAGCTTTCGCATGTATCAGAAAATGGAAAGCATAGGTGCTGTCGCCGGAATGAAAACAGAATATTATTTTACACTGAAGAATGAATCCATATTTCCCTTTGCAGGTGTTCGAGTTAAGATGTATTCCGATTTTTCTTACGTAGAAAATATGAAGGAGGATACCGAATACGAATTACTAAAAGGGGATGAATATACCTTTGAGACTAATATGATATGCAAATACAGAGGTGAATATCAGGTGGGAATTAAAGAGGTTATTATTACTGATTTTTTACGTTTGTTCCGCTTGAAATATAAACCGAATAGTACAATACAGGCGATTGTAAAACCGCCTGTCACCAAGCTAAGCAATATTGAAAGTATTGTAAGTGTATTGGGTATTTTGGAAAAAGACAATGTGCCAACAAATACTCAGAAGGATGTGTTGGTCAGGGATTATATAAGTGGGGACTCTTTAAAACATATTTCTTGGAAACTTAGTGCAAAAGAAAACAAGTTAATGGTCCGGAAAGAAATTGGCGAAGAAAAACAAGGTGTTGCGCTAATTGGCGATACAAGAAAGTATTACGGGGATAAAAAAGACTTTATTCCGTTGGAACATAAAATGTTGGAAATTATGGGTTCTCTCGGTATGTGCCTGACAGAGAACAATGTGACATATACGGCTTATTATAACCAAGGGCAGGAGATTGCCTGCAGGGTTGCTGGTGTTGGTGATTTCGGGGAATATTATAATGCGTTATGTAAGGTGAAATTTGAAGACACATATTATTTTGTACCATATTACAAACTTCTTGCAGAAAAGGGCTGTTTTTACAAATGTAAAGTTGTTATTTGCATATTACATGAATTAAATCATGATGTGATTAAGTTGGCTGAAAAAACGGTTGCTATGGGATGTGTAGTGGTATTGTATGTTGTCAGTAATCGGAATTATGAAGAGTATCTTCAGTTTATCAGTGATAAATTGAAAATTGTTGTATTGCCTGTGGAAGCGAACATAGGGGAGATGATGTGATGGATCGTTCAATCGGTATGGTTGAGAAAAATCTATATAGACTGATATGTAGCTTTCTTTTGTCGTGCATATTTGCGTTTTGTTTCGGCTCATATTTAGGGATTTGTTATGAAGGGGGGATATGTGCTGTAATTTTATTTGCAGTAATATTTTTTGTATCCTTATTTGTTTTTTTGCTGGAAAAAAATAAGTGGGTTACTCTTTTTACTGCATTGGCAGTGGGCATTGCGGTAGGTACGCTGGCAGGCTGGAGTACGGTATATGAATTTATATCCGGCTATGTGGCATGGTTACATGGAGGTGCCGAGATAAGCGGAATGGGTTCGGCGCTGTATTCTGTTATTCAGATGGCATGGATTAGTATATTTTCGTATGGTCTGCAAGTGATTATGGAGAGATTTTTTTTTATTAAACTCGTATTCGGATTTTTTCTTGCAGGGCTTCTTGTTTATTTTCTGTTTTCAAGGTATGAAATTTCGCATATGGGAGTTTTATTCAGTTTGTCTTTTCTGGTTTTGCTGGTGGTTGAGTGGACCGAGTTGACGTGGAAGAAGGAAAAGCAACGCCACGGGAATGCTTACATGTTGAGGATTATGCTGTTTATTGGCGTTTTCTTTTTTCTTACGCTTTGGATGCCGGTATCCGCTGAACCTTATAAGTGGGAGTTTGTAAAAGAAACCGTGGAATATTGCGGCGAAAAGCTTCGTATGCTTGCTAATGATATTTTTCAAGCTGAGGATACTTATGATTTGGCTTTATCAGGTTTTTCTGATGAAGGAAAATTAGGTAACGGTATTGTGGAAGATAACAGGGAAATTATGCTGGTAACAAGTGATGTGGAAATGCGGACAAATTTGTATTTGGCAGGTAAATACTTTAATACGTTTGAAAATATGACTTGGATGGCATATCAGCAGGAAGAATATTATGACCGCAATATAGATACCCTTCAAACTTCATATGCGGTATTAAAGTATGAATCTCAGGATATAAATTTATCTTTAATGAAGATAACGCTGGATGTTGTTTATCAGGATTTGAATACTGCATATTTATTTGCACCAAGCAAATTATATATTGTTGAAGATGAAAATCAGCAGAAAATTGATTATATAATAGGTGACGGAAGTATTTATTTTCATAACAATCAAAATTACGGTTCCGGTTATCAGACTGTTTTTTATCAGATGAATTCTTCGATACAACTTTTTGTTGATTTTCTGGGGACACCGGTGGAGTATGACGAAGCACTGTGGAACAGGACGCTTACAAGGTATCAACAAACTACAGGTATTTATATTAAATATGAGCAGATGGAGGAATATGAGCAGAGGTGTTATAATGACTATATGATTGCACCGGCTTTATCCTCACAGGTGCAGGAATATCTGGATGAAGTGACTAAAGATTGCGAGCGCGACATTGATAAATTGTTGGCGATTGAGTCTGAATTATCGTCTTATACATATACAATGACCCCGGGAGAACTTCCTGAGGATGTGGTGGATGAAACAAGTTTTTTGGATTATTTTCTGTTAGACAGTCAAAAGGGATATTGCACATACTATGCAACTGCGTTTGTTTTGTTGGCAAGGGCAGAGGGATTTCCTGCAAGATATGTACAGGGATACTGTGTACCTATGTATGGAGAAAATAGTGAAATGGTATTGTCGTCTATGGCGCATGCGTGGCCGGAGGTGTATTTGGATGGTATCGGTTGGGTTGCATTTGAGCCTACACCCGGTTACAGTGAAAGCAGAGACTTTTGGGCGGAGAGTAGGCAAGACTCGCCTTATGACAATAATTATTATGCAGAAATGTATCAGGAAAATACAGCGCTGGAGGAAATGAACTCTGAGGATGGTGATATGGCAAATCTTGCGGAGTTTACAAATCGACCCGAAAACAGTAATGCATTTTTTATAAAACTTCTTTTGTTTGTTGTGACAGGACTTGTTTTTGCGTTGATTTTTGTCACACTCGGAGCGAAAATTTTATATAAAAGAAAGCCTGTACGAGAGCGATATCTTTTGAAGGTAAAGCGTAATTTTAAATTACTGGCTGTACTTGGTGTGAAAATATTAGAGACCGAGACCCCGGCAGAATACAGCAAACGCACCGGTATGGTGTTAAAGGATGCTATCGGATTGGAATTTATTGAAGATTATGAAGATGTTATTTATGGTAATAAAATGGTGGATGAAATGCTTATCAATCGTGTGGATGAGCAGTATAAGGAAGGGTTAGTATATTTAAAAAAGATATCCCGTTACAAGTACCTGCAATATCGCGTGTTTAAGATATTGCGATGTGACGTCACCTAAAATTGTAAAAGTCAAAACAAGAAAACAAAATGTAAAATATACTTGACAAAAAGTAAGGCGAATGATACTTTGTAATCACAAGGAGATGACTTCGCGGCCGGAAGTTGTTTCTGAAAAGGAATGATACAAGTCTGGAATAAGAGGAGAATATAAGGATGAAAAAGAAGATTACCATTTGGGTATGCAGTATTTTATGTTTTGTTTTAATTGCGTTGTGTATGGCTATGATTATTACGGATACTCCGGCAGCTGAGCTTAGCTTTACAGGAACGGTGACTGTGGAAGAGGGCGTGCCGAATCTCTTTGGAGAAACCAAAGAAATTGTGGTAGAAGAAGACGGAGAATATGTCTGGCGTTATGAGTGGCTGGGTGAGCCCGGAATGGTTACCGGTATGAGTGTGACGTCGGCAGACGGTGAAGATGTGTTTGCCTGTACCGCTGAAGGGTGTTATGCAGAGTCTGTACCGATGGAATTGGAAGCTGGAACGTATGAAGTTGAAGTTGTTTACCTTACAAGCGCCGAGGCAATGAACCGGTTTCTTGCAGAACACGGTATTGACGAAGTGGGAGACGATTTCTATGAGTATAAAGCAAGCGGTACATGGACTACGGAGTATAGTGTTGGCTTGGAAGAAGCTTCCGGTTTCGGAATCGGCTTTAAGGTGGTATTTGTGATTGGCCTGGCTGTCGGTCTTTTGATAGTGGCGATTTGTGTTGCGGCCACCAAGAAAGGTGACGAGGTGAAGAATCAGTTTGATGAGCGTCAGGAACTGGTGCGTGGCAAAGGCTTCAAATATGGATTTTTCACCATGATGATTGCGAATGCGGCATTATTGGTATTGAATATTCTTGAAATTCCCCTGTTCAGCAATATGGAAGTGGCAATGACAGCAAGTATAGTGATTGGTGTTAGCGTGTTTGCAAGTTACTGTATTTGGAATGATGGATATTTTGCTTTGAATGAGAATCGTAAGAGTCTGCTGATTATGCTTGGTTTGATTGGTGTATCGAATCTTGTGATTGGTATCGGAAACATCTTTGCCGGTGTTATTATAGAAAACGGAGCCTTTACCTTCCGTAGTACAAATCTGTTCTGTGCATTGATGTTTATCGTTGTATTTATTGTGATGCTTGCAAAGCATATCAAAGACGGAAAGGAAGAGTAGCATGAAGAATTTAAGACTGAAATCCGCCCGTGCAGCTCTTGATATGTCGCAGCAGGATTTGGCGGATAAAGTAGGTGTTTCAAGGCAGACGATAAATGCCATCGAGAAGGGTGATTATAACCCGACCATCAACTTATGTCTTGCGATTTGCAAGACATTGGGGAAGACCTTGGATGAGTTATTCTGGGAAGAGTAGTATAAAAGAGAACAAGTTTCGGCTTGTTCTTTTTTTATGGAGTGAAATGTAGTATAGTAGAATGTGACGGAGGCGGGGAAAATATGAGTGAAACAAAGATGAAATATGATTGGGACGATGCGAAGTCCTGTTATGAAGCGGGGATGTTTTATTTTACGAATGAAGAACGTAACCGCGATAAAATCAATAAGGGAATTAACCTGTTAAAACAGGCCTGCAAGCTTGGTTCGCCGGAGGCGTCTTTTATGATGGGAAAGCTTGTGTGGGAAGGTTATATTGATATTAAAAAACCAAATGCAAAGCACGAGGCGATGAAGCTGTTGTTTTATGCCGCAACTAAGGGTGAATTGCAGGCAAGGGTGCTTTTGAATGAAATCTGTGATGCAAGATATCGTGAGAAGTTTGAAACGCTGGATGGACAGGCTCTTACCGGTCCTTTGAAGAATTTTGACGGTAAGGAAATCCGTATTAAGTGCAAAGGATTGCGTACGCCCATAGATGCGGTGCTTACATATGAAAATGGCAAAAATGTACTGACATTCCGTGCTGACGTAAGTATTATATCCGCAGGGACAGGGCGACCTTCGGATGAAGTGTGTGAGGCCATTCTTTCAGGTATGCAGGACTGGGCCGGTGAGTATACGGTGTTTGGTGGACAGCAACTGACTGTGGTTGTGGATTTGGAAGAAAATGCGAAGTTATTTGATGTTTTGGATGTTTTCATTATGGACGAAGGCACGAGACAATTGATGAGACAGGTCGCAGAGAGAGTCGACGTGTTAAGCGGTGGAAATGCAAGTAAGAATGTAAACTCGATGATAAAGTCCAACCGTTCTTTTGCAGCGATGAATAAGGAATGGAAGGTCAAAGGAAAGAAGACCATTTTTATCCGTTGTAAAGAGAATGAAATAGAGAATTACGAATATATTCGTGGAGTTGCCAGGCACGAATTCGGTCATATTCTGGGACTGGGTGATTTGTATTATGAGGAGGCCAAAGGATTTGACGGTGTGGAGAAGGGGACTTACGACGAACTTGACCCCTACCATATCACGGATAAAATCTATCATCTGGCGATGTGCGATAACCATGGCACCATCAGCAACAATGATATTGAAATGATTGTGTTGGCATTTAGTGAGAATACGGTGCAAAACTATCAGCCTACTTCATGGAATTATGAGGTGTCAGAAGCGCTTGGTAAGGGGAATTAGAAGGTGCGGTTTTAATCTGTGAGAAAGTAATTTGGTGCTAATATGTGAAGGAAGATGCTTGAATGAATTTATCAAAGAATCAAAAATACAGACTAAAATTTCATCTGATGCCGCCTACGGGATGGATGAACGATCCCAACGGCTTGTGCTTTTATAAAGGACTATATCACGTGTTTTTTCAGTATGCACCGTCGGGACCATGTGCGTATGAACGCTACTGGGGACATTATACTTCGCCGGATTTAGTGCATTGGAAGTATGAGGGCATTGCCATTCGAAGTGACTGTGCCTGGGATCTAAACGGTGCGTTCTCAGGGGGCGCTTTTACGAACGACGGGATGCTGGAACTCTTTTATACGGGCAACGTGGAAGAAGAGGGGGATTATGATTATATTAACGCAGGGCGCGGTGCTAATGTGATTTATGTGCAAAGCGTGGACGGCGTGCATTTCAGTGAAAAGAAGTTGCTTTTAAGCAATAAGGATTATCCAGCGGATTATACCTGTCACGTAAGGGACCCGAAGGTGTGGAAGGAAGGCGATACCTACCATATGGTGTTGGGTGGCCGTAAAAAAGATGACAAGGGTGCAATTCTTCATTATGTTTCTAAGGATAAAATGCAGTGGGAGTTCAAAGAAGAAATCAGTTCTGACGAAGACTTCGGCTTTATGTGGGAGTGCCCGGATTTCTTTGCGCTAGACGGGCAGCAGGTACTTATGTGTTGTCCACAGGGTGTGGCAAGGGAAGAGTACCGTTATCAGAATCCGCATCAGGCAGGGTATTGGTTGCTTTCGGATAAAGAAGGTGAAAAGGGAGTGGAACATTGGAATGAAAATGTACAGTCCATTGAAACTTCGCGTTTCATAGAATTGGACAAGGGTTTCGATTTCTATGCACCGCAGACCTTTCTTGCGCCTGACGGCAGACGCATTCTGTACGGCTGGGGCGGTGTTTCCGAAATGGATAGGGAGTATCGCAACACGCCCATTATCGAAGAAGGCTGGCAACATTCGTTAACAGTGCCAAGAGAGTTAAAAGTGGTAAATGGCACCATCAGACAATGGCCGGTAAAAGAGCTGGAAACATTGCGTTATGATGCCGTAGGATTGGCAGATGGCGTGACCACGGTGGATGCGGACGCATTTGATTTGGAGATATCATTTGCGACGAACTCGGATGGTGGAGTAGTGGCGAAAACCGAGGCTGATAGAATATTATGTACAGATTATTACGGTACGGAAAAGAAAGAAATACAACTGGCAGAGGATATTTTACTTTCCTGGCAGGATGGTATTTTTATTTTACAATTCCTAAACGACAGCGGCTGCGGACGAAGGGTGCGTAAGGCCAAGATAGATGAACTTCGCAATATACGAATTTTAAAAGATGTCTCAATGCATGAAATATATATCAATGACGGAGAGTATGTATTTACTACAAGATATTATCCGAAGGTTGTGACGCAGACGGTACTGAATATAAAAGGATGTACCGGCGCAACCCTTTGGAAAATGAAAGCTATGGAGGTGGATTTGTCAAATGGAGAATAAGGTTCAAAATAAAAAAATCATTGCAATCGGCGAGGCTTTGATTGATTTTATTCCGGAAAGTGCCGGCAGCGCCATTAAGGATGTGAATGCTTTCTTGCCGGCGGTGGGCGGTGCCCCGGCCAATGTGTGCGGCGCTTTTACCAGATTGGGCGGAAAGAGCGAGATGATTACCCAGTTGGGAATGGATGGTTTCGGCGATAAAATTCTGGATGCCTTTAAAGAGGCGGGGATTGGCAGCAGTTACGTAAAAAGAACGGATACAGCTAACACATCTTTGGCATTTGTAGCGTTAAAAGAAGACGGAAACCGAGAGTTTTCATTTTACAGGAATCCCGGTGCGGATATGCTGTTTCGGGCAGAAGATGTACAAAAGGAATGGTTTGAAGATGCGTACGCCTTGCATTTCTGTTCGGTATCCTTAGGCGATTTCCCGATGAAGGAGGCACATTGTATCGCAATTCAATATGCATTGGAGAACGACGCAATTATTAGTTTCGACCCGAATTTACGCCCGGCATTGTGGAAAGATAGTGAGGAGATGATTGCAACCGTAAAAGAGTTCATTCCTTTGGCGGACATTGTAAAAATCTCTGACGAGGAATTAGAGGCTATTACAGGGGAAACAAGCATTGAGGCAGCGTTGGAAAACTTATTTATTGACCGCGTAAAATTAGTGATTTACACGGAAGGTTCTGCGGGCGCAAGGGCTTTTACCAAGAAGGCAAGTGCAGTGGCGGAATGTGCGAAAGTAAAGGCTGTGGATACTACGGGCGCGGGAGACGGTTTTATTGGTGCATTTCTTTGGTGTCTGCATAGAGATGGCGTGACTACGGAAACAATTGAAGAATTAAGCGAGGATAAATTAGAAGAGTATTTGAAATTTGCCAATGCATTCTGTGGTATCAGCGTGCAGAAGAAGGGGGCTATCCCTTCGTATCCCACATTGGCGGAGATGAATGGTATATAATGATTGTGTGTAAAAAGGGGAAGGTTTTATGAGCAGAGTATTGTTAATTATTGTTTTATGTATGTTTGGTTTAAGCGGTTGCTTTGGCGAGGTGTTGCTTGCGTCACAGAACGAAGATGCAGTGATTTCTAATGAGGGTGGTGATGTGAGTACACGGCCTGAGGTAAGTGAAAACAGTAGTGAGGCAACTGGGAACGTGACGTCACAGGGGCAGCAGGGAAGCGAGCAAAGTTCTGCCGGTGAAGAGAGCGGTTTGCAGACAGAGCAAATGATAGATGCACAGTTGCTGGTAAAATATCCGGATACGAACGGTTGGATGGAGAAATGTGACACCGGCGATATCCCTTATCTTGCAAATGCAGGGTATATAGACAAATCGGTTCGGGACGGCATCTTTATGGTGAGTACCCCGGAGGAACTGGCGAGTTTTGTTTATTACGTGAATACCGTTGAGGAAGGCCAGGCCCAATATATGCAGTTGGTGAACGACATTGATCTGGAGGGATACGAATGGGCGCCTATGGGCTGGTACGACGGTGAAGGTACGGATATGCCTTTTAATGGTGGTATCTACGGAGAAGGGTATACCATTCGGAATATGCATATTGAAAGCAATGAAAATTACACCGGTTTTATAAGCAGAGGCTTATATAACGGTGTGTGGGATTTGACGTTGGAAAATGCCTATGTAAAAGGGAATATCTCACCGGCTATTCTTACAGGGCAGGCAACTCGCGGATGGTATGAGAACTGCCATGTAAGCGGTGAAGTATACGGTGATAAAGCAGGTTCGCTTTTGGGTTCTTCTTCTACCTATGACATTTTTGACTGTACGGCGGATGTTATGGTAAATGGCGAAACATTTGATTTTCTTACATATAACGAGAAAGCTATTAGTGAAATTGTGATTGAAGAACCGATTGTAATTGTATTGCACGATGATTATTCCGTGACCCGAACCGCAGGTCCCGAGTATACCAATTTGGGATGGCAGGTTAAAAAAGACGGCATAGTTGTGGTGGAAAGAGATTCGGCTTCGGATGTAAAATACAGTTATGAGGACCAAACCCCGGGTACATATTCCATATGTCTTACTGCTTTTGTGGATGGATATTATATGCCGGTAAGCAATACGGTTGAATATACGATTGAATAAAGATGATAAATAAGTTATAAAAAAATTAAAATAAACAGCATATAACAGTTGACAAAGTGTTATATGCTGTTTTATACTGTTTATGTCGACAAACATACAAGAGAGGTACCCAATGAATATTATTATCAGTAATTCGTCAATGCAACCGATCTATGAACAGGTGGTATCGCAGGTGAAACAGGCAATACTAAATGGTAGTCTTGCCCCGGAAAGTAAGCTTCGTTCGGTAAGAGAACTTGCCGGCGAACTGCGTATCAGCGCCCTTACGGTTAAGAAAGCTTATGACACTTTAGAGCAGGAAGGTTTTATCGTGACTGTTCACGGCAAAGGAAGCTTTGTGGCCGGAGTAAACCGTGATTTGGCCCTGGAGGCCCAGAAGAAAGAGGTGGAAAAGGAGCTGGACATTGTCATTAAAAAGGCTAAGAGTTGCGGTATGACGGAGGAAGAAATCACACAATTATTTGAATTGTTGATGGAGGAGTAAAATGGTTATTCAATTGGAAAATGCAAAAAAGAACTACGGAAGTTTTGAATTAAATTGCAGTATGAAGTTAGAACCCGGATGTGTTACCGGTTTAATCGGCAGAAACGGTGCCGGCAAGTCGACCGCTTTTAAATTAATCTTAGGATTGATTCGTGCAGACGGCGGTAAAATTACAATCGATGATAAAAATGCTGCGGATTTGGATAGTGACACCAAGAGAAAGCTTGGCGTTGTTTTGGCAGAGTCCGGATTCAGCGGTTATTTGAAAATAAAGGACGTAGCGAAGATTTTAAAGGCGGCTTATCCTTCTTTTAAGGAAGATGACTTTATGAGTCAATGTGAAAAACAGGGCCTTCCAAAGGATAAGCAGATCAAAGAATTCTCTACGGGTATGAAGGCGAAGTTAAAAATTCTTGCAGCACTGTCCCACGATGCGGAAGTGCTGATTCTGGATGAACCCACATCAGGTCTCGATGTTATTGCAAGAGAAGAAATCCTTGATATGCTTCGCGAATATATGAAAAAAGAAGACAACAGCATTTTAATCAGTTCTCACATTGCATCCGACCTGGAAGGCTTGTGTGACGACGTTTATATGATTGAAAACGGACAGATACTTCTTCACGAAGAAACCGGCGTAATCCTTGACGAATACGGTGTGTTGAAGGTGACGGCCGAGCAATATGCAAAGTTGGAGAAAGAATATCTTTTATGTGCTAAAGAAGAAAGTTACGGATATGCGTGCCTTACCGCCCAGAAGACATTTTATCAGGAAAATTATCCTGATATTACCATTGAAAAGGCAGGCATTGACCAGGTGATTACTCTTATGATTTCCGCAAACGGAAAGAAGGAGGCATAGTATGAAAACATTATTGGTAAAAGATTACAGAATTCTTATGACACAGAAGAAGAGCTTTTTCATTCTTTTGCTTGTCGGTGTTATTATGGTGATTTCCACTTTTGAGATTGATTTTTTGACCGGTTATATGATGATGATGGCCATGATTTTATCTTTGGGCACCGTCAACTATGATGAGTTAGATAACGGAATGGCATTTATTATGACCTTGCCGGCAAACCGTAAGACCTACGCAATCGAAAAATACGTGTTTACTATGATTAACATTGTAGCGTGTGCAGCGATTATGCTGATGATATATTTTATTACCAAAGGTTTCGTTAACTGGCAATTTGGTGCAGGCGATATGGTGTCGGTTACGGCCGGCTGGATATGCGGAATTATGATTGTATCGTCTATAATGATTCCTTTGTATTTAAAGTTTGGTGCAGAGAAGAGACGCGTTGTTATGATGCTTCTTTGGGGCATTGTGGCAGTAATTGCAATCGGCGGTCAGAAACTGGCGGAAGTTATGGCCGGTACGGAAGCGATGAATACAATCAACGGATTTTTTACAAAGATTAGTACATTGCCTGCTGGAGTGGTAGTGTTGGCAGTGGTTGCTGTATTGGTAATGGTTGTAATCTTTTCGTTGGGAATCAGCATTGGAATTATGAAGAAAAAAGAGTTCTAAAATTCATTTTGTGACAATTGCATAAAAACATTTAAAAGCCCCCTTTTACATTGACAAAAATGTACAAAAATTGTATAGTAAATAATGTATATAACTATGCAAGTTAGGGGGCTTAGATTATGAAATTAAGATTTAAAATTGCAATGTATGTATTGGTGCCATTGGTAGTTGTAGCAATTTTTGTAGCAACAATCGGGCGTGTGCAAACCGTAGATATCAGTGCGGGAACCGTTGAGCAGGGATTGAAGGCGACAGCAGTCTCTATTCAGGATACATTACATTTGTTAGATGAGGGTGATCCTTTTGAGGTAAAAGACGGCGAGCTTTGGAAGGGGCAGATAAATGTAACCCAGCATACGGATATTGTAGACGATATTATGACAGAGTCATCGGTTGCGGTTACTATCTTTTATGGTGATACCAGATATTCTACATCATTAAAAGATGAGAACGGTAACCGTATGATTGGTACACAGGCCAAGCCTGAAATTGTGGAAGCAGTTATTACCAACGGCGGTGAGTACATAGATGAAGAACTTGAAATTGCAGGCGTGGAATATTATGGCTATTACAGACCATTATGGAATGATGAGCATACAGAAATCGTTGGTATGGTATTCACAGGTATGGATAAGGAACATGCAGACAACGGTGCAAGAATCATCATTACCAATATGTTGGTTTTGATTGGCGGTATTTCATTAATCGCGTTTATCATTTCTTTTATCAGTATCAGTAAGATGACAAGGGATTTAGGTCTTAGCGTGAGAGCTTTGGATTCCCTTGCAAACGGTAACCTGAATGCAGAAGTTGACAGACGTGCATTGAAGAGAAGAGATGAAATCGGTAAGTTAATGCGTGCGGTTCTTAACCTTCGCGGACAGATGAAGGAAGTAATCGGTGCCATTATTGAAAAAGGTGATGCAGTTCAGCTTGCGGCACAGCAGGTTGACGAGCAGACAAATGAAGCTGCTAAGGCAATCGGCCAGGTAGATATGGCTGTTTCCGAAATTTCAGAAGGCGCAACTTCTCAGGCAACCGAAACCCAGAGTGCAACCGAAAATGTTATCATTATGGGTGAAATGGTTGAACAGACCAGAGAAGAAGTGGAAACCTTACTTGCACATGCAGAAGAAATGCAGGCAGCAGGCGATGTGGCTACTCAGGCATTGGATGAGTTGGATGAAATCAACGGTCAGACCAAGAAAGCAATTGATGTCATTTACGAACAGACACATACAACTAACGAATCAGCATTGCGTATCCGCGAAGTAACCAAGATGATTACGGGTATCGCAGAAGAAACCAACCTCCTTTCTTTGAATGCTTCTATCGAGGCAGCGAGAGCCGGAGAACAGGGACGTGGCTTCGCGGTTGTAGCAGCACAGATTCAGAAGTTGGCAGAACAGTCAAATGCTTCTACTAAGGAAATTGCACAGATTATTAATGTTTTGATGGAAGATTCTGAGAAGGCAGTAACCACCATGAACGAAGTCAAAGAGATTATGGATGCCCAGAATGAGAAGGTAGTACGTGCAGGTGAAGCTTTCAGCCAGGTTAAGGCCGGTATCGACGCATCTATTAAGGGTGTTGAAGCGATTGAAGAAAAGACCATTAAGTTGGACGATGCAAGAGCAAACGTAATTGACATCGTTCAGAACTTAACAGCAATCGCTGAAGAAAATGCGGCGGCTACACAGGAAACATCAGCATCTGTAACAGAAGTAACCGCAATCGTAGAAGATATTGCACAGAATGCTCAGAAGATGAACACTTATGCAACAGAATTGAAAGACAAGACAAATGTATTCTATATGTAATTAATAGATATGAATATATAAAAGCGCAACCGATGTTGGTTGCGCTTTTTGCATGTCTTTATGAATAATATAAGTTCATTAGGGTTTGTAAATCTATTTTATGACCGGTCAGTGGCGGCCTGTTTTATAACATCGTTGTCCACTTGGAACAATCCCAAACAGCTGTTGCAAAATCAGCATAGAAGTCAGGCTCGTGGCATACCATAAGGATGCTTCCTTTGTATTCTTTTAAGGCCTGTGCAAGTGCTGTTTTGGCATCTACATCTAAGTGGTTGGTAGGCTCGTCCAATACTAAAATATTGCTTTCGCGATTTAATATTTTACAGAGGCGGACCTTACTTTGTTCACCACCGCTTAATACTTTTACCTTGCTTTCGATGTGCTTGGTGGTAAGACCGCACTTGGCAAGGGCAGAACGCACTTCGTACTGGGTGTAACCCGGAAATTCGTTCCAAATTTCTTCGATACAGGTGGTTTCGGGCATTACGGACATTTCCTGCTCATAATAGCCTATCTCTAAGTAGTCGCCTAAAGTAACGCTTCCGCTTAAGGAAGGAATTAAGCCTAAGATACTTTTTAAAAGGGTTGACTTACCGATACCATTGGCACCGGAGAGAACGATTTTACTTCCACGTTCCATTTCTAAAGTGAGAGGTGAGGACAGCGGAGTATCATAACCGATGACCAAATCCTTGGTCTGGAAAATGTATCTGCTGGGAACTCTTGCCGTTTTGAAGTGAAATTCCGGCTTGGGACGTTCGGCATTCAATTCGATGATATCCATTTTATCCAGTTTCTTTTGGCGTGACATTGCCATATTTCTCGTAGCAACGCGGGCTTTGTTTCTGGCAACGAAATCTTTCAAATCTGCAATTTCCTTCTGTTGTTTGTTATAGGCAGCTTCCAATTGAGACTGTTTCATTTCGTAGACTTCCATAAACTTATCGTAATTGCCTACATAGCGGTTTAATTCCTGATGATCCATATGATAAATCAAATTGACTACTTCGTTTAAGAAGGGAATATCGTGGGAAATCAAGATAAAAGCATTCTCATAGTCAATTAAATATCTCTTCAGCCATTCAATATGATTTACATCCAAATAGTTGGTAGGTTCGTCAAGGAGCAAAATATCGGGTTTAGATAAAAGAAGTTTACCCAATAATACTTTGGTTCTTTGACCGCCGCTTAATTCGGTCACGTCTCTTTCAATACCGATTTCTGTTAAGCCCAAAGCTGCTGCAACTTCTTCAACTTTAGAATCAATCAAATAGAAGTCATGTGCGTCTAATAAGTCCTGAATGGTTCCCAGTTCTTCCATATAAGCTTCCATTTCGTTCTCGTCAGCTGTGCCCAGTAAATCGCAGATTTCATTCATTCTGGTCTCCCAGGAAAAGAGAGAGTCGAAAGCAGATGCCAGTACTTCGCGGACTGTCATACCTTTCTCCAAAACAGTATGCTGGTCTAAGTAGCCGACCTGGACGTTTTTAGACCATTCAACCTTGCCTTCGTCCGGCATAAGCTTGCCGGTAATAATATTCATAAAAGTGGATTTACCCTCTCCGTTGGCACCGATCAAACCGATGTGTTCCCCTTTTAAAAGGCGGAATGAAACATCCTGGAAAATGGCGCGGTCGCCAAAGCCGTGGGATAAGTGTTCTACATTTAAAATACTCATGGTTTATCCTTTCGATGAGGTTGTGTGCAATTCACTTCTTGGGGAGAGCAGTAGTGTGGGGGTATTTTTAAGGACGGTAATTGCCTGAATTATTTTATATTCCAACAGGACACGCTTTCGCTCGTTCAACTGATGTAGCAGTACTAAACTCGCGCAGCGTTGCACTTGCACTCGTTAAGTGCTGACACAGTTGAAAACGGTCCCTTATGGAATAAAAATATTCATGCAATTACCTGTGTTTAAACAAAATACTATCACACTACTTGCCTATGGTAATCTTTCCAACAAGTGAATTGCGCGTAAGTTCATTGGTAAGCGATATCAAAAGGTTGCACCTTTTGATATCGCACAGACTTGAATATTATCCTAAAATATTGAGGGATTGTCAAGGAGAGAGAATAAAGAAAAAGGTGTGCGAAAAAAGATTAGAGTTAGTTATTAGTGAAGGAAAAAAGTATTTTATAAATATATTAATGCAAACAAAGAAAAAAGGCTAAATTATGATACTTTTATGAAAAAGGTATGCAGAAATCTTATATTTATGGTATACTCAATCGGTAAGCGTTAACGGAACCGGTAAAGCGCCCCCTTTTATTAAGGGACTGAAGACCGGAGACTTACGGAATAGGCAAAGGAAACAAAGAATGAATTCCCCGATTATTGAGTTGGACTTGCACAATTTAAATTGCGCGCAGGCGCAGGGCGAGATTGACAGGGCGTTGGCAGATGCCGGCCCCGGTGTGTATCGAATTCGCTTAATTCATGGTTTTCATGGCGGAACGGCTTTGAAGAAGATGATTAAGGAAGAATATGAATACTACGGTCACAACAAGGTAAAAAGGGTTGTGCCGGGGAGCAATCAGGGAATTACGGAGCTTGTACTGCGTGAATATTAAGCAGACAGTCGGAAAGGAATAAAAGATGAGAAATGTAAATGTATTAAACAGCAAAGGGCTTTTGGATGCCATTGCACAGATGAAAGCAAACAATACACCTGAGAATCAGAGTAAAATGATGGATAAAATGGTAGATGCCCAGTACTTGGCACCGGTATCCATTACACCGCCCCCCGAAACGAACGGATATATGGCAAACATTACATTGCCCCCCGATGCAAAGCTTCGTTTTCATATGATTGAGAACGGTATGGGACAGCGTTTCTTCCTTGCTTTTACATCGTTTGAAGAAATGGCAAAATGGCGTGAGAACGTGAATGTTCAGAGCATTATCGTGACTTTTGATGATTATGCAGGTATGCTTGCAAAGTCAGAAGGCGATGATAATGTAGGCGGTTTTGTAATCGATCCCTTTGGTGCAAATCTTGTATTCAGCAAGAACCAGGCAATTGCAATCAAGGGTATGAAAGATAAGAGAGATGCAGGCACTTCTACGCATGTTATTAAAGAGGGCGAGGAAGTATATATTGGAGAACCGACAAGATATCCTACCGAAATGATTGAAGCCATGAAGAAGTATTTAGAAGGCCAGGATGCTGTTAAGAAGGCATATCTTCAGCTTATGTGCCAGGGTGAAGACGAAAGTTACTTAATCGTTTTGGATTACATTGGAGATAAAAAGGATGTGTTTGACGGCTTGGCTGAGGCAGCAAAGCCTTACACCGGCGGAATGCTTCTTGATATTATGGGAAGCGGCAGCGACTTGGGAAGCAAGATTGCGGATAAGGTAGCGCCGTTCTTTGAGAAATAAAATATATTAAAAATAAAAAACTCTGAGAAGCATTTGAAGGTTTCTCAGAGTTTTTGTTATTTTTAGTTTTTTATAATGCTGTTTATGACTTCAACGCTCTCATGGCATTTAAGATAGCCAGTACACATACGCCTACATCGGCAAATACCGCAGCCCACATATTAGCAAGGCCGAAGGCAATCAGAATTAAAATACCGATTTTTACTATCAGGGCAAATACAATGTTCTGCATTGCGATGCCGTGGGTTTTCTTGGAGATTTCGATGGCTTTGACAAGCTTGGAGGGTTCATCGTTCATAATGACGATGTCCGCGGCTTCAATGGCTACATCGCTTCCCAAAGCACCCATTGCAATGCCGATATCGGCTCTTGCAAGAACCGGGGCATCATTCATACCGTCGCCTACGAAGACAAGTTTCTTCTTGGAAGAAGAGTTGGATAAAAGTTCTTCCACGCGGGCAACTTTATCAGTAGGAAGTAGCTGGGTATAAACTTCATCAAGGCCAAGTTCTTTGCCAACCTTTTGGCCTACGGAATCTACATCGCCGGTCAGCATAACCTGCTTGCCAACGTGCTTCTTTAAGGACTTAATTGCATCTGCAGAGTCTTTCTTAAGCTGATCTGCAATGACAATGGAACCTGCAAACTTTTCATTGATTGCCACGTAACAGATTGTGCCGATAGCATCAGTTTTTTCATATGCAATATCGCGTTCTTTCATAAGCTTTTCATTGCCTACAAGGATTGCATAGTCATCTACAAGAGCGCTTACGCCGAAACCTGAAATTTCTTCATAATTCTTAACACGTTCCAGCTCGATTTCTTTGCCGTAGGATTCTTTTAAGGATAAAGAAATCGGGTGAGAAGAGTAGCTTTCTGCATGAGCCGTGAATTCTAAAAGTGTATCTTCCGACATATCCACAGCTTTGATTTCTTCTACGGCAAATTCACCGCGGGTTAAAGTTCCTGTTTTATCCCAAACAATGGTATCAGCCTGTGCAAGGGCTTCTAAGTAGTTGCTTCCCTTGATTAAGATACCTGCTTTGGATGCACCGCCGATACCGCCGAAGAAGCTTAAGGGTACAGAGATTACCAAGGCACAGGGGCAGGATACAACCAGGAAGGAAAGGGCTCTTTCCAGCCAGAAGGAGAAGGTCTCCATTTTAAAGATAAAAGGAGGTACCACTGCCAGTAAAACCGCACAACCTACTACGATAGGAGTGTAAACCAAGGCAAATTTGGTAATAAAATTCTCGGAGTTTGACTTCTTGTTACCTGCGTTTTCTACCAGGTCAAGAATTTTATTTACGGTAGATTCACCGAATTCGGAAGTGACTTCCACCTTCAAAATACCGTTTAGATTAATGGAACCGCTAAGCACCGTATCATTCACAACCGCTTCTCTGGGAAGGGATTCACCGGTAAGGGCTGAAGTATCCAACTGGGCGTTGCCTTCTTTGACAATGCCGTCCAAGGGTACTTTTTCGCCGGGCTGGATAATGATGATATCGCCGATTGCCACATCATAAGGGTCCACCTTCTTGATTTCGCCGTCTACCATAATGTTAGCGTAGTCGGGGCGGATATCCATCAGTGCAGCAATGGACTTGCGTGATTTATTCACCGCATAAGTCTGGAACAATTCGCCTAACTGGAAGAAGAGCATAACCGCTACAGCTTCCGCATATTCTTCGATAAAAAATGCCCCGATGGTAGCTACAGACATTAAGAAGTTCTCGTCAAATAATTTACCGCGAATGATGTTGCGTAGTGCATCCCAGACAACATCGTAGCCGGCAATGATATATGCAACAATGAAAAGTGCCAATGCCGGATAGAAGAAGTGTCCGGATAAAATTAAGGCCATTATGAATAAAACTGCACTAAAGATAAAACGGATTAATCTTTGTTTCATATTGTACTCCTGAAATAGTAGATATTTTACAGTATGGAAATAAGGTGAATGATTCCGCCGGATAACAGTGCGACAATTAAGCCTAACAGCGTACCGATACCGGCGCCTTTTAAATGAAAAATATAATCTTTATAGGCTTCGTCCATATCTTCCGTCCCCGGAATTCGCAACTTCTTACTGTGACAAAAGTTCCCCCAGTCCAAAACAATCAAATCATAAAGATTTACAGCCGTAAACAATGTAAATACATGAAGAAAAGCGGATAAAAAGTTTCTGCATCCGGAGAAATATGCTACAACTGACAGCAGGGCAACAAAAAATACCAAGCCGAATATTTTTTTACTGATATGAGATTTTTTGCGTTGCTTGATTGTATCTTTGTATTGCGGAAGTTCTTCTACTCTTTTTATGATTTCGGGTGGGTAGGAAGCAATCATTTTAAGTGGATCTTTATATTGCGCCGGTAAAATGATGAGTGTAAAAAGCATACAGGCAATGACGCATTCAATTAATAGAATCATTTATATTCACCGCCTTTATTAAGCACGCTTCAAAACTACGCGAGGATCAACATCTTTAACTGCAGCTTCAATGCCTGCGATAATTTCGTCAAGGTTTTCATCTTCCAAATCAAGCATCATTTTGGTGGTAAGGAAGTTAATGCTTACTTCTTTGACACCTTTTACTTTGGATACGTTCTTTTCCATTTTCGCTGCACAGTGTGCACAATCAAGTCCGTCGATACGATAATTTCTTTTCATTTTAAAGTCTCCTTTTTAGATGATTTTATTTTTGTAAAAATTTTTATTCTATTTCTTCGTAATCACTGCAATGGCGCAGGGGATTCGTCCTGTAATCAAAGTGTATTCTACATCAGTGTAGCCTGCGTTTTCGAAGAATTCCTGATAGGATTCGAAAGAAAAGTGCTTCTTAAAAACGGGACCGAATACTTTCATAATGGTAACAAACAGGTTCGGTTTGCCGGTGTTTTCCTTATTCACATAAGTTGGAATAATGATTTGTCCGCCGGGTTTGCACACACGTTCTAATTCCTTTAAGGCATCGTTTGGATTGTCTAATAAGTGGATGACATTGCCCGCCACAACCTTATCAAAAGCATTGGATTTGCATTTGATATAAGTAATGTCGGCCTTTCGCACTTTTACGTTGGGTAACTTGCGACAGTTCCTTGCGGTTTGCTTTAACATTCCGATGCTGTAATCGGTAGCGATGACCGATTTGGCACGTGCGGCAATTGCCTTGGTTATCATTCCCGTTCCGCAGGCACATTCCAATACCTTGTCGGTGGAAGAGATGTAGTCGGCAACTTCTATGCAAAGCTGTCTGTTTACTTTGCCGTTTATGATATCTTCAAATAAGCTGTATAAGCCTGATACTTTATCCCAGAACATTGCGTGATCTCCTTGTTATGCATTTAATTTACAGATGCTTGTATAAAATGATAAACTGTCTATTCATTAATATGCTCAAAACCTGCTTCAAACAATTCCTTTACATGGCTATCTGAAAGCGAGTAGTAAATTGTCTTGCCTTCTCTGCGGTTCTTCACAAGATTTGCCTGACGAAGCAGGGCCAGCTGATGGGAGATGGCGGATTTGGTCATATTTAATAATACGCACAAGTCGCTTACGCACATTTCATGCTGTTCCAGCGCCCACATAATTCGTGTTCTTGTGGGGTCGCCCAATACCTTAAAAAACAATGCCAATTCTTCAAAGGTTTCCAAAGGCGGAAAGTCTTCTTTGACATGATTGACTATATTTTCGTGGATGGCTGCAGTTTCGCAAGTGCAGGCATCTTCGTGTGTGTGTACGTGGTGTTCGTGTGCCATTTAAGTACCTCCGTTTGAATGCCAGTCCGGCTTGATTTCGTTTAAAAAAGCAAAGCTCTTTATAACTGTTTTCAAAATCTTAAAGTTGAGCAACTGTTCAACTGTTGACTTTATTATAGTTGAATAGTTATTCAACTGTCAAGAGGTAAAATAAAAAAATATAAAAAGTTTTTGTGGTAAGTTTTTCTTTAAAAAAAGTGAACGGTGACTTATAATGAAGAAGTATAGCAGTCTATTTATTATTTGAAAGAAGATATTTTATGAATAATAATCGAAAATATACATTTGGTGAAATTGTGTTTACCATTGTTTTTATGACTTGGTTCGTTGGTTCTATTGTTATGATGATTTTTTTGGCAAGAAACGGAATGGCAACATTGGCGATAGGTGTGTTCGGGCAATACTTTCTTGTGTTTGGAATCGCGGCAATTTGGTCGGGGATTAAGAGTAAGAATTTTAATCCGATTGTATTGATTCTGCCGATAGTCGGTATTGTTTCGATTGCAGTGTCTGTTGTGTGGCAATTCGGGGCTGAAGAGACCATTGAATTTATCGAAGAAAACGGTTGGATGGCGTTGCTGGCGCTTTTCATTATTGTAGGTGTATTTATGGAAGTGTATGCGATTGCCGGTACAATAGGCAAAAAAAGAAAATTCAGTAAGTCTGTAACGGCTACCTGTGTTGATATTTTGGTGAATTATGATAATGCAGGGAGAGAGATATATTGCCCGGTTTATGAAACATATGTGGGTGGTATCAAAAATGTCGTAAGCAATAACATTTATAGTACGCAAATGGACGTGCATATAGGTGATGTAAAGATTATTAGCGTAAGCGAATATTTCCCGGGTGAGTGTTATGAGAATGAAACAAGTAACCGTATGGGGATTTTAGTCGGCATACTGGGATTGTTTTTTATCGGAATGCCTTTGTTCGCATTTTATATGATGTGGCGCGGTTGATTAAATGTTAGAATGACAGAGTGATAAAATGAACGATACGATAAACAAAGTAAAAAAGAAAAAGAGAAAACTGATTAAGCGTAGGGTGGCACTTTTTGCAATAACTTTTTCGCTGGTAATATTACTTGGATTGGGCGTTGCATATTTTTATAACGCCAATCGTCCTATGTATGCCGGTGTGGTTTTGCCTGCGACTGAGCGTGGATTTGAGGTTGTAGAAACGCCTGCGGAGTGGTCTGCTTTGGAAGAAGAGCTGGTGATGGAAGTAGAGGAACGCGTACGTCTCGTGATGGTGGGCGATATGCTGATGCACCTGCGCGTGACCCAGAGCGGTCGCATGGAAGACGGTACTTATAATTATGATCATATTTTTGAGCATGTCAAAGAAGATATACAGGCTGCGGATCTTGCAATTGTAAATCAGGAAATTATTCTCGGCGGTCCGGACCTTGGCTATTCCGGATATCCCATGTTTAACACGGCTTATGAGCTTGGGGATGCCATTGATGCGGCAGGGTTTGATGTGGTGCTTCACGCAACCAACCACACAATGGATAAGGGCAGAGCAGGGCTTATGAACTGCTTAAATTACTGGAGTGACAATCATCCTGACATTAAGGTGCTTGGCGCCAATAAGACGCAGGAAGAGTACGAAGAAGTATATATTTACGAAAAGGACGGGATGAAAATTGCCATTCTGAATTATACTTATGGGTTGAATGGTATGCCTATGCCTACAGATATGCCTTTTGCGGTAGATATGATGGTTGAGGATAAAATGTCCGCGGACCTTGCCAAAGCCGAGGCGGAGGCGGATTTTACGGTAGTATGTCTGCATTGGGGAAACGAATACCAGACTTATGCGTCCGAAAATCAAAAAATGTGGGCGGACTTCTTCTTAGAGCGCGGAACGGATTTGATTATCGGAACCCATCCTCACGTAATTCAGCCCGTGGAATGGTATGAAGATGAAGAAGGTAATCGGATGCTTGTGTATTATTCCATCGGTAATTTTATCAATTCTACGGCAGACAGCGGAAACGGCATTGGTAAAAGAGTGGTAGGTGCAATGGCGGAAGTGGAGCTTGTTCGTGATGAGAATGGTAAAGTTGTAATTGATACTTACGGTGTGACACCGCTGGTAACGCAGATTGAAGCCGGACCCGGAAATATTACTACCTATAAATTGGAAGACTATAGTCAGGAACTGGCGGACAGCAATCAGATGTCGTGGAAGGATCCGGGATTTTCTTATGAGTTCTGTAAGGAACTTTGCCGCGAGGTATTCGGGGAGTTATATATTGAGGAATAGAAATACATATATAGGGTAATATTATTTGGGAGAAATGAAGTTTTTGCAGGAAGTGAACTTTGTGTAAAAACCTTGCAAAAGTCTCTTGACAAAGCAAAAAGAATAGAGTAAAATAGGCAAAGTGTTAAGGCAGAAGTGCCACACGGATGTGTGCTTAGCTCAGCTGGATAGAGCGTTTGGCTACGGACCAAAAGGTCGGGGGTTCGAATCCTCTAGCGCACGTACTAAGGGAAAGCAAAATGCTTTCCCTTTTTTGTTTTTATGGCATTTTTAAAACGGATAAAAGGACTAAGCATGTAGGAATAAAAACAAAGCAAAAACACGTGCTGTTTGGTTTATTTTTATATAAAGATATGATAAAATATATCCGTATGATTTTATATAAATAAAAAGTGATTAACAGATACAAAAAAGATACATACCACATTTAGAATTGGGAGAGTAAAGCAGAATGCTGATGTTTCGTGAATTGACACCGGAAGAAAGTGCCACTATCGACAAATTTCATCAAATGAAAGGACATATTTCGGACCTTGAATTGCGCAGATTGGAAAAAAAGAAGGAAATAGAGTTCTTTGAAGACCGAAGAAGTATGGACTATGTGCAGCCAATTGTATGGGGATTGCTGGCATTGTCTCAGATTGTTTTAATCTTTTTGGACTTGTTTTTCGGATGGTGGAATGCAAGATTTAACTGGGCAATTATTTTTGCATCAATGACACCGGCGTTGTTGATTTGCTTTGGCGTTTTTTTTGTAAAGTCGCTGATGCAATATGTTTACAAAAATTCCAAGAATCCTGCGTATATGAAGAAAGCGGTGGATAAAGGCATTGAGAACCGATGGGTGCGTTCTGCTAAACTGAATCACGAATTGGAGCAGATTAACGCAGAGTTGCGTGTGCTAAAGAAGGATTACGGTTATCTGAAACTGGAAGTGGATAAGATTGAAGCAAATCAATATCAATAATTCCGGAAAAGTTGAATGATTTTCTTCAACAAATTCGTTTTTTTAGTGAAACTTTCTGTGGCGGCGGATAATCTAATCTGTAAAGATTGCGTGATGAACAGAAAGTAAAAGGAAGATGGAGGAGTTAAAATGAGAAAATTCAGTCTTTTTAACAAACGCAGTCTTACCGCGCTTACACTAAGTGTAGCTATGGTGCTTGGAGTAACGGGGTGCGGAAAAGATGGTGAAACCACGGCAAACAGTGGAAAAGAAGGTAATGCATCGAACGTGGTGTACGTCGCGGATTATCTGGATGTAAAAGATGTAGGCGACATTGTTAATCTGAAAGAAATTGACGGTGTGTTACATATGTTGACTGCGAATTACGGGGAAGAAAGTACACAGTATAAATTGGTGAATTACAATTTGGCTGATGCAAGTTCTACAGAAACGATTTTGGCAACTGCCAACGGCGGATATTTCAGTTCTTCTTTTTTTAATGAAGACGGAAGCCTTGAGACCATTGAAACTAAGGAAGAATATGATGATGAATGGAATCTTCTCTCAAGAGAAGTGTATATGAATAAGTATGATGCCACGGGTGGGCTTCTTTCTTCGGAAGAAGCGTCTGCGAAGCTGAAATTAGATGAAGACTTTTATATTTCATATTTTTATAAAGACAGTGAAGGAAATTATCTGATCGGAAGCTGGGAGCAACCCCTTAAAATTTATTCGCCGGATTTGGTACAAATCGGTGAAATTACCAGCAACAATCCATTTGACGGATTATGTATGACCGGAAGCGGTAAACTTGTTACTTCCTACTGGGGAAATATGGGCGTTGATATTGCTGTTGTGGATGTGGCTGCCAAAAAGGTTGGAACACCGATCAGTACTAATAAAAGTAGCGGTTCTACACAAGTTTGGCCGGGACCCGGGGACACGGTTCTTTACGTGAACGGAAACGAACTTTGTTCCTGTGATGTGGTGACCGGAGAAATTAAAGTGGTTATAGACGTCATGGATATGGATATCAATGCAGATTATCTTCAGCGCGTATATCCTATGGGCGACGGCAGCTATTTAATGTCTTTTTATGATTACGGTGCAGATACAGATGGTTTGTTTATTGCCAAACCGGTAGACCCGTCTACAATCAAAGAACGCACGGAATTAACTATTGCAACCGTTTATGCAAATCAGGATTTAAATGATGCGGTAATTAATTTTAATCGAAATAATGAAGAATATCGTATCAAGGTTATAGATTATAGTACAGATGATTGGGATTGGGAAGCTTCCATCACAAATCTGCAGAATGATATCGTGGCAGGCAATGTGCCTGATATGATTGATATGAGTTCGCTGAATATACCTTGGCGAAACTGGGCAGCGAAAGGAATCATTACAGACCTTTATCCTTTAATGGAGGCTGACGCTACATTTTCAAAGGAAGAACTTCTTGAGAATGTGAGAGAAGCCTATGAAGTAGACGGTTCCTTATATGTACTTCCTTCTACAATCGGTATCAGCGGCGTTTGGGTGAAAGAAAAGTTTGCAGAAGGTTCTACGGCTTTGACCCCCGCTATGTTATTGGAAATGGAAAAAGAACTACCTGAAGATGTGCAATTATTCTATTATTCCTATCAGGGTGAAGTGATGTACAACATGGTTTATAATAACATGACGGCTTATGTGAATTATGAAACCGGTGAGTGCAATTTCAATTCCGATGAGTTTAAGGAAGTGCTTGCTTATGCGAAAGAACAGCCCGTAGATATCGTTTGGGAAGAGGGCGAAAGTCTTCCTGCATTGTTAAAAGAAGACAAAGTAATCTTTTATAATATGAATATGCATCAGATGCCTGATTATCAGTTCCATAAATTCGTATTTGGTGAAGATATTACAGTACTTGGATATGCAGGCGAAGACGAAGATGGTATTCGCATCATTCCCAACGGATGTGCAATTGCCATTACAGAGCAGTGCGAGCATAAGGATATTGCATGGCAGTTTGCGAAAACCTTTGTCAGTGAAGAATATTTAACCGGACATCTTGTTTGGGGTATTCCTGTTACGCAGGCCGGCCTTGACAACTTCATCTATGAAGCGCAGCATATGGAAGGAACCCACGGATACGGTTGGGACGATGTAAATATTGAAATTGAAAGTGCAACGGATGAAGACGTGGAAGGCTTCCTTGCAATTTTAGAGAAGGCAGATGAATTGCAGTATCAGGATACGGCGATTATGGCCATTATTGAAGAAGAAGTGAAGCCTTATTTTGAAGGCCAGAAGAGTGTTGATGAGGTTGCGGACATTATCCAGAGCCGTGTGGATATTTATCTGAAAGAAAATATGTAACGATGCAGAACCGATTTTGCGAATGGGGATAAATCGTTACAAAAATATGTAATATTAGAAACGGAGGGGAAGTCATGAGTAAGAAGACTTCGGAAGCGAAAGTAAAAAAGGCTTCCGCGCCCCGTAAAAAAGCAACAAAAAGAATATGGAAAACAAGAGCCAAACTGGGTGCATTTTTAGCACCCAGTCTTGGTGGTGTATCGGTATTTTATGCAATACCCTTCCTTGTGGTAATCTTTTATGCACTTGTAGATAACCCCATCAGCAAGCGCTTTGTTTTCCTTGACAATTTTATCAATGTATTCCAGAACCAGGCCTTTCAACTGGCTGCTTGGAATACCCTTAAATTCTCACTGGTAGCGGTTCCGCTGGCAGTGATTATTTCGCTTTTAATGGCATTTTTGCTGGATGAGAGAATTCCTTTTGCAAGCAAATTCAGGTCCATATACTTAAGTCCTATGATGGTGCCGGTAGCGTCCATTATTCTGGTGTTCCAGGTGCTGTTTAACTACAACGGTGTTATCAACGTAGTGGTGGAATGGTTTGGCGGAAGTCAGATTGACTGGTTTAAGTCAGATTGGGCGCCCTTGGTAGTATTGCTTTTATTCCTTTGGAAGAATCTCGGATACAATATGATTCTGTTCCTGGCGGCTTTGGGAACCATACCAAGGGAAGCGATGGAGGTTGCTTTGCTTGAAAGTAATTCGGCGTGGAAGATGTTCTGGCATATCAAAATCAGATACCTTTCACCCACGATTCTGTTTGTTACGATTATGTCTTTGATTAGTTCTTTTAAGGTGTTTCGAGAGGTGTATTTGCTGACGGGGGATTACCCTTACGACAGTCTGTATACCTTGCAGCACTTTATGAATAATACCTTCCGGCAGTTGGATTATCAGAAACTTTCGTCAGCGGCGATTATTATGGCGGCGGTGATGGTAGTGATTATCGGCGGATTGTATCTTGCGGAGAATTATTTCGGTAAGGATATGGAAGAGTAGGATGTGTTATGGGAAGATTCGGTAAATATTCCGGCGAAAAGAAAGGCTGGAAAAAGTTTAAAAAAGTTGTACGAACCGTAGTGCTTACTACGATTGCAACCATATTTGCGATATTGTTCCTTTTGCCCACGGTATTGACCATAACCAATTCTTTTATGAGTCAGTCGGAAATATCGGCAAACTACGGTAAAATATTCGAAACCACAGACAACGGCGGTAAGGTATTCGTAGCTGAAACGGTAAATTTGAAATTTGTTCCGGATATGGTTACCTTTCAGCAGTACATAACCGTACTTTTAAAAAGCCCGGAGTATCTGTTTAAGTTCTGGAACTCGGTGATTTATACAGTGGTAATTGTAGTGTTCCAGCTGGTGGTAGCGATGCTTGCGTCCTATGCTTTTATGAGGTATAAGGGGCGATTGAAGGAGATTATTTTCTTTTTGTATATTATCGTGACGCTGATGCCTTATCAGGTTACGCTGGTGCCAAACTTTCTGGTGGCAGACTGGCTTGGCATTATTGATACCAGATGGGCGATTTGGATGCCGGGTATATTTTCACCTTTTGCGGTGTATCTGCTGACCAAGTATATGAAGCGAATTCCAAGTTCGATTATCGAGGCGGCAAGAGTGGACGGCGCCGGGGAATGGCAGATTTTCAGGCACATATGTCTGCCTTTATGTAAGGGTGCCCTGTATTCGGTAGCAATTCTTGTTTTTATTGATTTCTGGAATATGGTAGAGCAACCGCTGATTTTATTAACCAATGCAGACTTACACCCCTTGTCAATCTTTTTATCAAAGATTAATGCCGGGGAAATCGGTTTGGCGTTTGCGGTGGCAACCGTATATATGGTGCCCAGTTTGCTGGTATTTTTATACGGCGAAGACTATCTGGTAGAGGGTATTACCTACCAGGGCGGAGTAAAAGGATAACGGAGGAAAAGTAATGGTAGCAATAGAGAATGAAAATAAAGGAAGCCGTAAAAGAGAGTGGATTAAAAATATCGCGATTATCTTTTTGACGATTATGCTGATTCTGACTTTCTTTTCCAATACGATTATGAATTATTCACTGCCCCAGGTAGCAACCCGCTATGTGGAGAGCGGTTCGATTTCTGCCCAGATTCGCGGTACGGGTACTGTGGAAGCAGTAGACCCTTATAATGTAGTGGTGAACGAATCCAGAGTGATTTCTTCGGTAGCGGTAAAGGCTGAGTCTTATGTGGAAAAAGGTGATGTGCTTTACTATTTGGAAGACCGGGAAAGTGCCGAGCTTGAGACTGCAAGGGAAGAACTTGCGGCAGCACAGCTTGCATACGATAAAGCGATTTTAAACGGCGGACTTACCAGAGCGGAAGTTGCTGAGATTGAAAACGGATTGGTAGAAAGCGTAACCCAGAGCCAGGCGCGTCTGGAAGCGGCCGATGCGAAAATTGCAGAATTACAGCATACGGTGAATGTATATCAGGCTGACGTAAATGCATTACAGGCCCGCATTGATACCCTGGCTTCTTCCAAGGTGGATGCCAGTGCGGAAAGCAAGGCATTGGCTAAGGCGGAAATTAATTTAAATAACGGTAAAGCAGCATTGGCACAGGCCCAGAATGCTTATGATGCGGTAAAAGATTTGCCGGATACAGACCAAAGTAAAATAGACGCAGCTACTAAACTTTATCAGGAGCAGGATAACGTGGCAAAACTTGAGGCTGCGGTATCCAATGCGAGAGTGGCGTTGGAATTGAAAACGGGAAGTGCAGATATTGCCAATCAGATTGCCGCATTGGAAAAAGAAAAAGTAGGCGCAAACAATGCGTTGTCGGCAGCTCAGATTAATCTTGAGAATGCAATCAAAGAAAAAGATGAAATGCTTAGTGAAATCCTTACGAAGATGGATATTGCCGATGCCTATCAGGCAATTAAAGATAAAAAAGCGGAAATCGCTAAATTAGAGGCGGATTCGGTTGGCGGAGCCATTACGGCACCCGTATCGGGAACCGTAACAAGTCTTTCTTATACAGCAGGTGAAACTACGGTGGCAGGGGAACCGGCAGCCGTTATCCAGATTGAAGGAAAGGGGTATACCATGACGCTTTCCGTACCCAATAAGCAGGCATCTACCGTAAAAGTAGGTGACCCCGTGGAATTGCAGAATGCATGGTATTATGATGATGTGACCGCGTCTTTGATTGCAATCCGTAATGATAAGGATAATCCCGGACAGAATAAGGTGCTTGAGTTTCAGTTAACAGGGGACTCTTTAGTGCCCGGACAGTCCTTAAGTGTCGCAATCGGACAGCGAAGTGTTAACTATGATTTGATTGTTCCTAACAGTGCAATCCGTGAGGATAATAACGGTAAGTTTATTTTGATTGTGGAATCTAAGTTCGCACCCTTTGGTAACCGCTATGTGGCACAACGTGTGGATGTGGAAGTCATTGCCAGCGATGATACCCAGACCGCAATTAAGGCAGGCTTGTATGGTTATGAATATGTTATTACAACATCGACCAAGCCCATAGAATCCGGTGATCAGGTTCGTTTATCCGAGGAGATGAATTAATGATAAAAGAAGTGTTTTTTCGAATTAAAGAACGCTTGATGCAAATCGGACTTTTTAAAACAATTGTATTGTTTCTGACTTTTATAATGCTGATAACGGTGGCGATTCTTGGAATTGTGTTACAGGTCGGCAAGAATTCCCTGGAAGACCAATTGATGGCAAAACGCTGGTCGATTAAGAAAGACGTGGCGCAAATCAGTTGTTTCTATTCGCAGGATGCTTTTATGACGGAAGACAGTATTGAAGAGATGCGTTATCTTCTGAGTAAAAAGCTACAGGAGCTGGCAATTGAGCCGAATACGGCAAATGCGAGATTGTATATTGACGCCTATTCGGCCCAGGGGACGATTTCCATACAAAGCGATAAAAAAAGCATACAGGCCACGGCTATTGGCATCGGTGGAGACTTTTTTATGTTTCACCCGGTTAAGTTGAAAGGCGGAATGTATTTTAGTGGTAACGATTTGATGCAGGATGCGATTCTTCTGGATGAAGAGGCTGCATGGCAGTTGTTCGGTTCCAATGATATCGCGGGTAAAACCGTGACCATTGGGGGCTTGCCCTATCGAGTGGCAGGAGTTTATGAACGGCCGCAGGGCGATTTGGAAACCCTGGCAGGCAGTGAAGATACGACGGTTTATGTGTCTTTTAGCACTTTGAACGCCATAACATCGGCTTCTGTTACCTGTTATGAAGTTGTAATGCCAAATCCCGTAGAAGGTTTTGCAATGGATCGGATGCTTGAAATTAATTTAAGTTCTGAAGAATTGGTGAAAATGGTAGAAAATTCCAATCGTTTTTCGTATATTTCATTGTACAACGTATGGAAAGAGCGTGCGGCGAGAAGTATGAAGACCGACGATATTGTGCTTCCTTTCTGGGAGAATTTGGCCAGATATAAGGAAGAACAGATGATGGAAGTGGCCCTTTGGCAGGTGGTGTTTGCGGGTATTCTCTTGATTTATTGGGGAATTCAAGGTATGATTTGGATAATCAGACACAAACCTACCGCGCAGACCTTTGTTAAAATCGGGGATTTCATAAGTGAGAAATTCCGCAGGGCGAAGAAACGCGCCAAGGCGAAGAGAAACGTGCGAAAGGAACAGGAGCAGAATACATATATTGATGAATAGATGTATGCTTATGTTTCGGAGGAGTTTGTTTGAATTATGTGTAAAAAATAAAAGTAAGAGGAGGAATGATTATGAAAGGAAAGGTAAAAAAAGCGATTTGCGTGGCTTTGGCCGCTACTATGGTTTTGTCCATGACGGCCTGCTTTGGAAAAGACAAGGGCGGAGATGCCAGTGATGCGCTGGCACAGGCTTCGGATTCTGCCAATGCGAAAGAAGCGGTTTTTAAGGAAGTCGGCAGTTTGAATCCGGACGCGGAATGGTTTGAGGATGTTTTTGTAGACGGTGAAGATGTTATTGTTGTGTGGTCCGAGTATGTGGACGTTTACGGTGAAGGCGGAGATGTTGCACCGGGTGGTGAGGCTGTACCATATGAAGAAGGTATGACGGAGACGCCTGCCACGGAAGAGATGCCGGAAGAAGAAACAATGACTGAAGATGTTGCAACCGAAGGAGAAGGCGGAGATTCAGTGGTGATCGTAGATGACCCTATGATGCCTATGCCTGAAGTAGAGTATATGCCCGAGGAGGAGTATAGCTTTTATTACAAGTTAAACTTAGGCAGAGTAACCTTTGGCGGAACCGGAATGTCGGTAACAACGATTGAATTACCCGAAAAAGAATACAGTTGCGGAATCGAGCTTGATCCAAGCACGGGAAATTATGTAATTATGACCGAGCGTACGATAGAAGATTACAGTAATCCCGATAATTATTCCTATGAAACACATTGGTATATGAACGTATATTCCAAGTCCGGCGAACTTGTAAGCCGTGAAGAGTTGAAATTGGGAAATAATCCGGATGAGTATTTTGGTATATACGGTATGGGTATCGCAACAAACGGCGATATCTGCCTTTTAACAGACCGTACTTTGGTTGTGTTAAATTCTTCTTTACAGAAGGTTGGCCAGGTGGCCTTCAGTGACAATCAGTGGGTAGAAAGTTTCTTCGTATCTTCAGATGGCGTACCTTATGTATACATTTGGACAGAAGGCGGAGAATCTTCAGAAAGTACCTTCCATATGGTTGATACCCAGCAGGTAAAAATCGGTCCTGCGATAGAAGCACCGAAAGAGTTCTGGGGTGGTGTAAGGCCGGGGGCCGGACACGATATGTATTACACTACCGATAAGGGGGTATATACCTACGATTTCGATAGCAAAGAAAATAAGAAGATTCTGGATTATGTAGATTCCGATATTGACTATAATTTTGTAAATTATTGTGTACCTATTGATGAAACACGCATTGTTGCTGTGGTAAATGATCCCGAGACTTGGGATGCATCGCTTTCTTTTATGGAGAAAGTGCCCCCTGAGGAAGTAGTGGATAAAATCATTATTACTATGGGTATGGTTTATACAGACTATGAAATCCGTAGTAAGGTAATTGCATTTAATAAGGCAAGTGATAAATACCGCATTCGAATGATTGAGTATTACGAGTATAACAATGAGGCTGACTGGAATGCAGGACAGAAAATGTTTAACAATGACATTATTACGTCCAATGCACCGGATATCATTGTGATTAACAGCGGTATGCCCGTAGACAGTTTTATGGATAAGGGCGTGTTCCTTAACTTAAATCCTTATATTGAATCTGACCCGGATGTAAACAAAGAGGATATGGCGCCTAACGTTCTGGCATTGGGTTCCAAGGGCGACGATACTTATATTTTAACAGGTGCCTATACCATTAGCACAATGGCAATGAAGAAGTCACTTGTACCTAACGGCGAAACCATTTCATTGGCAGAATTACGCCAGCTTGAGCAGAAGTACGGTACCTTGGCCTTCCGTGATGCTACAAGAAATGACGTGCTTTACTATGCAATGGAAATGAATTATTCAGAATTCATTGATGTGAAAACAGGTAAGTGTGACTTTAATACACCTGCATTTTATGAATTGTTGGAGTATGCAAAACAGTATCCGGAAGAGATTGATTGGGAAAATATGGATGACAATCATTGGATGGAGTCCGAAACCGCAATCAGAGATAATAAAGCTTTGTTATCATATTATACGGTAGGCTATTTTAACAATATGGCATGGACTGAGCAGGGTGTTTTCGGAGAAGAAGTGGCATTGGTTGGCTTCCCCGGAAGCGCAGGAAACACAGGTGCAATTTATCCTTATTTCCAGATGGCGATTTCCAAGGACTGTGAGCATCCGGAAGAAGCTTGGCAGTTTATGAGACAGTTCTATACCTACGAAGGTCAGAAAGATATCGACTACGGTGCACCCTTAAATCTTCAGGTAATGGATGAGAGATTGGAGCAGGCGCAGCAGAGACCTTACTGGATTGATGATGACGGAAATAAGGTTGAGTATGATGAAACCTATTGGATTGGCGATCAGGAGATCATTATCCAGCCCTTAAGCGCTGAACGTGCACAGGAATTAAAAGAGTATACATTGTCCGTAGATAAGTTATATTATTACGATTCTTCCATCAGTGATATTATCGCGGAGGAAGCCGCACCGTTCTTTGCGGGACAGAAGACTGCAGAACAGGCAGCTGACATTATTCAGAGCCGTGTACAGATATACGTAAATGAAAATATGTAAGAGGTAAAAAATGGCAGACGAAAACGTATTTGAGCGTTTTACCAGCGATGGTAAATCCAAAGGTAAAAAGAAAAATGATATGAAAATGCCGAAGGGCATCGGTAAGATTATTATTGCCGTTGTAGCAGTGATTGTACTTGCGATTTTGGTGTCACAAAGTACTTACACCATTCGTGAGCAGGAACAGGCTGTTTTGGTAACCTTCGGTAAGGCGGAAGCGGTAACCGAGGCCGGCTTGCATTTTAAGATTCCTTTTATCCAACAGGTGAAAAAGGTAAATACTACAATCCAGGGCTTTTCTATCGGTTACGCATCGGATACAAATGCCACAACGGAAGATGAGTCATTGATGATTACATCGGATTATAACTTTGTTAACGTGGATTTCTTTGTGGAATACCGCGTATCCGACCCTGTTAAGGCATTGTATGCGTCGGAAGAACCGGTGGAGATCCTTAAGAAAATTTCGCAGTCCTGTATCCGTAACGTAATCGGCAGTTATGAGGTGGACAGTGTTTTGACTACCGGTAAAAACGAAATTCAGTCTCAAATTAAAGAAATGATCGTTCAGAAACTTGAAGAACGCGATATCGGAATTCAACTGGTGAATATTACCATTCAGGATGCAGAACCGCCTACAGAGGCAGTTATGCAGGCATTCAAAGCCGTAGAAACTGCTAAACAGGAAAGTGAAACTGCCGTAAATAATGCGAACAAGTATCGTAACGAGCAGATTCCTGCAGCCCAGGCGGAAGCAGACAGAATTGTGCAGGAGGCAGAAGCGGATAAAACAGAGCGTATTAATGAAGCAACTGCCCAGGTGGCACGTTTTGACGCTATGTATGCAGAATATGTAAAATATCCTGAGTTAACGCAACAGCGTATGTTCTATGAAACAATGGAAGAAGTATTACCGGATCTTACGGTAATTATCGAAAGCGGTAACGGTGAAACCCAGACCGTTGTACCGGTAGCACCTTTGTTCGGAAATATTACATCAAGTCCCTATACAACGGGAAATAATGAAGGATAGGAGGAGAGAATAATGAAAAAAGGCATTATTGCTGTAGTGATTACGATCGTAACCTTTTTATTAATTATTACTCTCGGTTCTTCTATCGTAGTGACACAGGAAAATGAATACACATTAATTAAGCAGTTTGGCAAGGTAGACCGCGTAATTGACGAGGCGGGCTTGAGTTTTAAGATTCCTTTTGTTGAAAGCGTTTATACACTGCCGAAAGAGATTCTTTTATATGATTTGGCACCTTCGGATGTTATTACCGGAGATAAAAAGACTATGATTTGTGACTGTTATGTTCTTTGGGAGATTACGGATGCGTTAAAATTCTCACAGACTTTGAATTCTTCCGTAGGAAATGCAGAAAGCCGTATTGATACGGTGGTTTACAATGCAACCAAGAGCGTAATCAGTAGTTTGACTCAGGAACAGGTAATTTCCGGCCGAAGTGATATGCTGCAGGATGCAATTATTAATAACATCGGTAGCTCTATGGAACAGTACGGAATTGCAATTCTTGAGGTGGAAACGATTAAATTGGACCTTCCTAACGACAATAAGGAAGCAGTTTATGAGCGTATGATTTCAGAGCGTGACAATATTGCTGCAACTCACATTGCACAGGGACAGGCGGAAGCGCAAAAAATCAGAAACCAGACAGACAAGGAAGTTGCAATTATGATTTCCGAGGCTGAGAAGGAAGCGGAAATTTTACGTGCGGAAGGTGAAGCGGAATATATGCGTATTCTTTCGGAAGCTTATTCCGACGAGAGCAGGGCAGACTTTTATGCATATGTAAGAAGTCTTGATGCAGCCAAGGAAGCGTTACAGGGTGAAGATAAGACCTTGATTCTTTCACCGGAATCACCTATGGCGCAAATCTTTTATTAAAAGTATAGCAATCAATGTAACCAAAGAATAGAATGCCGTAAAAGGTATGCAACCATAAAGAAAGGAAACAAAGGCATGGCAAAAGTAGCAATTTTTCTTGCAACCGGCTTTGAAGAAATCGAGGCTTTAACTGTAGTAGATTTATTGAGACGTGTTCACGTGGATATTGATATGGTATCCATTACCGGTGAAAAAAAAGCAATCGGTTCTCACGGAGTTGTAGTGGAAACGGATAAAATTATTAACCAGCTTAATTTTACCGAATATGATATGTTGGTTTTGCCGGGAGGAATGCCGGGAACTTTAAACTTGGAAGCTTGTGAAGTTTTAATGACTCAGGTGGATGCATTTTATCAGCAGGATAAGTGGCTTGCGGCAATCTGTGCAGCGCCCAGTATTTTCGGTCATAAGGGCATTTTAAACGGAAGAACAGCTTGCTGTTATCCGGGCTTTGAGAAAGATTTAAAAGGCGCAAATGTGTCTATGGAACCGGTGTGCGTGGATGGCACAATCATTACTTCTCGGGGTATGGGTTGCGCAATTGACTTTGGCTTAAAGATTGTGGAACTTTTGTTGGGTAAAGAAACAAGTGATGGACTTGCAAAGGGAATTATCTATTAAAAAGATATAAGTCTGTAAATGAATATTTTAGAATGAAAAACCGACTCTCAATTGTGGGAGTCGGTTTTATATTTGTATTTATTTTATTCAGAATAAAAGTTTCTACATAAAGCATTTTAATACAATTGCAAACAGAAGCGGTACTGAATAGAGAAGGCTTCTCAGTAATATAAGATACCTTTCTTCCTGCATACAAAGTACTTTGTTCTCGGACTTGAAGTTCGGATGATTGATTATTGCCATACAAATCAACCCGAATACAGCTACAGCCATAAATGCTTTCAGCCCGGCATTGGGAAGGTTTGTCTGGAAGAAGGAATATACGCTGTCGTATTCAGGGCTTCTTGCAGGTAGGTGAATATAGATTCCGTTGAAAAAGAGGAAGTCATTCACCATGTAGTAGACCATCAGACAGCCGGAAACCAACATTTCCAAAAGCAAATTCATTCTGCGGTAAGCAGGCTTGGTAAGCATTAACAGGAAAAATACCGCGAACAGATAAATCGGACGATAGCTTTCGTAATTAGTAAATGCACAGAAACAAATGAAAGGCAGTGCACAATAGTAGAGCGTGCGTTCCCTGCTATCGGCTTCATGGTTGTCCAAATAAGCCATAAAATAAACAATCATCAGGGATAACACAAACACCGAAATTCCTACGGGAGAAATATCAAAAGTTGATTCCAATAAAAGCCCCAGTACGTTTGAGGTAGGACCGTAGGATAAGGATTCTTTGTACATCGGTACTGTAAGGAAAGGTATCTTTTGTAACACATAGATGCTGATTCCGGCTAAACCATAAATAACAATTTTATGCAATTTCTTCTCTTTATATAAAATAATTGCTGCATATGAAAACGCAAAAAACGGTTTTAAGGCAATGGACAAGGCCGCAAAGAGCACAAAGCTTTTTTGTTTGCCTTTTAACAACTGATACAATGCCCATAAAAAGCAAAGGATTACCAAAATATCATTTTGGCCGATATAGGCAATGCCTGTTAATACAAAAAGAGAAGTAGAATACAATAAAACGGTTTGCCATGCTTCTTCGGTTTTAGAAGAGAAGAGACCGGCAATTTTATAAATAACAATAGCGGATAATGCCAATAAAACTATTAAAAAACATTTAGAATAAAAGAGCATCAAAGGATGTTCTAAAATGGTCAGGTCGCAGAATCGCTGAAGTACCCAAATAGGAAAGTTCCAGATGGACCAGGGAAGATAAATTAACAAGTCGCTTCCTACCATTGCATGATCTAACATATATAGGTTTTCAGCACTATATGCATAAAAGTTTAACGGATTACCGGTAAAGTACCAGGCATCCCATAAATTCGTTGTCCAAATGGTCAAAGAGCGCAAATCTGTATAATAGCAGGTAATTGCTGCCAAACCGAAAATCAGCGAGGACCATAGGAAAGAAATTTTATGCATCAGCGGAAGCTTTTTAAAAGATTGTATTAACGATTTCATAAATTATCTCTTTTCTTTTTGTATATATTGATACAAACTATCATAATCATACCACAAGTGCAGAAATAATGTCTATAAAGCAAAATAAAAATAGCAAGGCACTGTGCCTTGCTATTAGGTTAATGTTATTAATTTTAAACTGAAATATCGATGTTTCCGCCGAGGTGAGGCTGTACGGAGCGTTGCATTGCTGCACCATCAATCATCTGTACAAGCTGCGCACCCTGTGCTTCGGCAGTATTCATAGCCTTATCCAAAACAGCCACACCGACTTTAGTTCCGATATTATTCTGTGCCATTGCCATTGATAATCCTGCAATATCCATAAGCTCACGTCCTTTCAATCCGTTCTGTTTCCCTTTGAACTAAAATACTATTCCCCTAATTCTGTACCCTAATTATAATGCATATATGTGAAAAAAGCAATGGATATCTTGAAGGAAACGGAAGAAAGTGTGGGTGAAATGCAAAAATGCACCCAAGGGCATTTGCATCCGCTTAAGTGCATTTTGCTTTTTGCACGAAAGAGTCCTATGTAGAACCCTTGGGTGCATAAAAGGAAGCTTATTCAGCTATATTACTGCATAGATTCTTCCTGACGCTGGATCATTCTACGAACCATTTCGCCACCGATAGAACCGGCTTCTTTGGAAGTAAGGTCACCATTGTAACCTTCCTTTAAGTTAATACCTAATTCGCTTGCAACTTCAGTTTTAAAACGATCTAAAGCTGCTTTGTGTGTTTTAGCTGTTGAGCTTGAATTGCTATTGTTTTTTGACATAGTGTTTTCCTCCAAATTTTATCTTAGTTTATAGTTTCAGATAAGTTATCACTTATCTTGATGTTAGTATGACCGCAATCAAATGAATTATGTTGGAAATTTTTAGCGGTTTTTTTCAATCCGTAGTTGAAACACAATTTTTTGCTTTTCTTTTAAAAATGTTTGTGCTATAATCGTATAATGACTGTAAGTATGGTCTTTTATCAATTTTAGAAATGGATTCGTTCATGGAACGATACATATAAGGAGGAAGTAAAAAATGAGTTTCACAATCGAAAAATTAGACAAGAATATGGCAAAGCTTACTATTGAAGTTTCAGTAGAAGATTTTGAAAAAGCAGTAGAAGTAGCATATCAGAAGAACAAAGGTAAAATCGAAGTGCCCGGATTCCGTAAGGGTAAAGTGCCCCGCAAGATGATCGAGCAGATGTACGGTAAGGAAGTATTCTTCGAAGATGCTGCAAACGAAGTAATTCCTGAAGCATACGAGAAGGCATATGATGAGTGCGAAGAAGAAATCGTATCTGCACCTAAGATTGAAGTAACACAGATCGAAGCAGGCAAGCCTTTTATCTTCACTGCAGAAGTTGCATTAAAGCCTGAAGTGAAATTAGGTAAGTACAAAGGAATCAAGGTTGACAAGGTTGCCGTAGAAGTGACTGAAGAAGAAGTAAACGAAGCAATCGAAACCGAAAGAAAGAACAGCGCAAGAACAGTATCTGTAGAAGACAGACCTATTCAGGACGGTGATACAACAGTAATCGACTTCGAAGGATTTGTTGACGGTGTTGCTTTTGAAGGCGGTAAGGGCGAAAACTATCCTTTGACCATCGGTTCACACTCTTTCATCGATACATTCGAAGAGCAGTTAATCGGTAAGTCAATTAATGAAGAAGTAGAAGTAAATGTTACTTTCCCCGAAGATTACCATGCAGAAGAATTAAAGGGTAAGCCCGCATTATTCAAAGTTACAATCAAAGAAATCAAAGAAAATCAGTTACCGGAACTTGATGATGAATTCGCAGAAGAAGTAAGTGCATACGATACATTTGCAGAATACAAAGAAAGCGTTAAGAAGAACCTTGAAGAAAAGAAGGAAGCTGACGCTAAGAATGCGAAAGAAGAAGCTGTTGTAGAAGCAATTATTGCAGATGCTGAAATGGAAATTCCTGAGGCTATGATTGCTACTCAGCAGAGACAGATGGTAGATGAATTTGCTCAGAGACTTGCTATGCAGGGTCTTAGTATGGAACAGTACAGCCAGTTTACAGGTATGACAGCTGCAGCTATGATGGAACAGGTAAAACCTCAGGCTGAAAAGAGAATTAAGTCAAGACTTGTATTGGAAGCTGTTGTAGAAGCTGAAAAAATCGAAGTAAGCGATGCTGAATACGAAGAAGAACTTGCTAAGATGGCTGAAGCTTACAAGATGGAAGTTGAGCAGATCAAGGAAATCATGGACGACGAAAGAGCAGTTGAAATGAAGAAGGATATGGCTATCCAGAAGGCTGTTGAATTCGTTGTAGCTAACGCAAAAGAAAAATAATTCAGTGAAGTAACTGAGAATGAAATCTAGAAACAGGAGGAATTCAAATGAGCTTAGTACCTTACGTCATTGAACAGACAGGCCGTGGAGAAAGATCCTATGATATTTATTCCAGACTTTTAAAAGATCGTATTATCTTCCTTGGGGAAGAAGTAAATGAAGTAACCGCAGGACTTGTGGTTGCACAGTTATTGTTTTTGGAAGCGGAAGATCCGGACAAGGATATCCAGCTTTATATTAACAGCCCCGGTGGTTCGGTAACCGCAGGATGGGCAATTTATGATACTATGCAGTACATCAAATGTGATGTTTCCACAATTTGTATCGGTATGGCAGCATCTATGGGTGCATTCTTACTTGCCGGCGGAACCAAAGGCAAGAGATATGCGCTTCCCAATGCTGAAATTATGATTCATCAGCCACTCGGCGGTGCGCAGGGTCAGGCTACCGAAATTGAAATTGCGGCAAAGCATATTTTACAGACAAAAGAGCGTTTGAATAAAATTCTTGCGGCAAACACAGGCCAGCCTTTAGAGGTGGTTGCTGCCGACACAGAACGTGATAATTGGAAAACTGCAGAAGAAGCAAAAGAATACGGATTGATTGACTGTGTTATTACTTCACGTAGTGAACAGGAAGAAAAGTAAATCTTTAAATTTGGAGGCTTAGAATGGCAGGAAAGCGTTCGGACGATAAAATTAAATGTTCTTTCTGTGGGAAATCTCAGGAACAGGTTCGCAAAATGGTTGCAGGTCCTTCCGGCATTTACATTTGTGATGAATGTGTGGAAATTTGTAACGATATCGTAACAGAAGAATTGGAAGAATTCGACTACGATGCTGCGGATTTTGATTTTAATTTATTAAAACCGATTGAGATTAAGAATTTCTTGGATGATTATGTAATTGGCCAGGAAGAGGCTAAGAAGGTTCTTTCTGTTGCGGTATATAATCATTATAAGAGAATTATGGCACCCAAGGATTTGGGCGTTGAATTGCAGAAGAGCAACATTATTATGATAGGACCTACCGGTTCCGGTAAGACTTATTTGGCGCAGACATTGGCTAAAATCATTAATGTACCGTTTGCAATTGCAGACGCAACTACATTGACAGAGGCTGGCTATGTAGGTGAAGATGTTGAGAATATTCTGTTGAAGTTGATTCAGGCGGCAGATTATGAAGTGGAGCGTGCGCAATACGGTATTGTTTATATCGATGAAATTGATAAAATTACTAAGAAGAGTGAAAACGTATCCATTACAAGAGACGTATCCGGTGAAGGTGTGCAGCAGGCACTTCTCAAAATTATTGAAGGTACTGTTGCGTCTGTTCCCCCTCAGGGTGGGAGAAAGCACCCTCATCAGGAATTAATACAGATTGATACCAGCAATATTTTATTTATTTGCGGTGGCGCATTTGATGGTTTGGATAAAATTGTGGAGAAGAGATTAAACCGTAAATCCATCGGTTTTAATTCTACCATCAGCGACAATACCGATAAGTCATTGAGCGAACTTCTCAAAGAAGTAACGCCTCAGGATCTTGTAAAATTCGGTTTGATTCCGGAATTTATCGGCCGTGTACCCATCAATGTTTCTTTGGAAGGCTTGGATGAGGACGCATTGGTGCGTATTATGACGGAACCGAAAAATGCATTGGTGAAGCAGTATAAAGCGTTGTTCGAATTGGACAATGTACAGTTAGAGTTTGAAGAAGATGCAATTCGTGAAATCGCAAAAGAAGCACACGAGCGTAAAACCGGTGCGAGAGGACTTCGTTCCATTATGGAAAAGACGATGATGGATTTGATGTTCCGTATTCCTTCTGATGAGACTATGACTGAGTGTGTTGTAACCAAAGAAGCTGTTCTTGGTGAAGGTGCACCGATTGAGAAGCATATTGAATTGGAAGAACCCAAGAAAAAAGCAACCAGAAAAAGAGCTTAAGGGAAACGCCGCCATTCTTGGCGGCGTTTTTTGGAGTGAGGGGATAAGGAAAAGATAATTCACGTCAGGCACGCTTTCGCTGCTTGACACACGTAGCGGTACATAGGGTTCTAAAAGACAGAACCCAAGTACCGACGGCGTCAAAAGCACCTTCCTTTGAATTATTTTTTCCTTATCCCATCAATGACAAAGACGAATGCGAAGAAAGGCGGCGTTTTTTGATTATGAAAGATATTAATAAAAAAAATGATATAAATAATGTAAGTAGTATGCAATCTGTTGAGTTGACAGATTGGATGCCGGCGATTCCGTTACGTAAGATGACGGTTTTGCCGGGAATGATGGCACATATAGATTTAAACAGAAAGAAGTCTATTACTGCATTGGAGAGAGCGACCAAAGGCGGCAACAGACTGTTTTTGGTGTCTCAGAAGCATGTGGATACGGAAGAACCGGTAAAAGATGATTTATATGAAATGGGATGCATCGCCAGTGTGAAGCAGGTATTGACCCTTCCGAATAAAGTGCTTCGTGTTTTGGTTCAGGGTGAGTCAAGAGGCCGTCTTTTATCTGTTGATGATGAGCAGGAGAAATATTTACTTGCTGAAGTAGAAGTACAGTTTTTGCAGAGAGGACTTTGGGAAAGTGCTGAAGAGGAGGCTCGTGTAAGAATTCTGAAAGAATGTCTGCAAGAGTACCTTTTATATCAACCAAATGTTCCGAAGATTGTACCAATTACGTTGGCAGAGTCCTTTAACCTTTCTGAATTGATTCAGGTATGTATCAATCACTTGCCTTTTGAACATCAGATTCGTCAGGAATTCTTGGAGAATTACGAAGAAGAAGTGCTGTTCAAAGTTGTGTTGGAGAAATTGACTAATGAAGTCGATGTGTTACGTATTCGTCAGGATTTGAGCGGTAAGCTTAAGCAGCAAGTCAATAAGCATCAAAAAGATTATATGCTTCGTGAACAGATGAATATGATTAGAAAAGAATTGGGCGAAGATGACAGTATTTCGGATGCGGACAGTTTTGCGGAAAGTTTAAAGAGCTTAGATGCTGACGATGCGGTCAAAGAAAAGATTCAAAAAGAAATTAATCGTTTTAAGAGCTTAAACGGAAGCAGTTCTGAGAGTGCGGTTCAAAGAGCATATATCGAAACCCTTCTGGAATTGCCTTGGAATAAATCATCGAAAGACAATGCAGATATTCATCGTGCGGAAAAGATTTTAAACCGTGACCACTATGGTCTGACTCAGGTGAAGGAGCGAATTCTTGAGTTCCTAGCAGTACGCACCTTGACCAGTGAGGGCGAAAGTCCTATTGTATGTCTGGTCGGACCGCCGGGAACCGGTAAAACATCCATTGCCCGTTCGGTAGCGGAGTCCTTAAAGAAGGAATACGTAAGGATTTGTTTGGGTGGTGTCCGTGATGAGGCTGAAATTCGTGGCCACAGAAGAACTTATGTAGGTGCTATGCCGGGCCGAATTGCTACCGCATTAAAGAATGCCGGTGTGAATAATCCGTTGATTCTTTTAGATGAAATTGATAAGTTAAGCAATGATTATAAGGGCGATCCGTCTTCTGCATTGTTGGAAGTATTGGATTCTAAGCAAAATCAGGCTTTCAGGGATCATTATGTGGAAATTCCTTTGGATTTATCCAAGGTGTTATTCCTTGCAACGGCTAACTCTGTATCGGATATTCCAAGACCTTTACTTGACCGTATGGAAATCATTGAATTAAGTAGTTATACCGTCCAGGAGAAGTTCCATATTGCCAAAGAGCATTTGTGGGGCCGTGCTTTAAAGAATAACGGTTTAACACGAAAGAATATCAATATTACGCAAGAAGGATTGACCGAGTTGATTCTTTTATACACAAGAGAAGCCGGCGTCCGTGAGTTAGAGCGTAAAATCGGTGAGCTTTGCCGTAAGGTGGCCAAGCTGATTGTAAAAGGTGAGAAGACAAACGTTCGTATTACGGACAAAAACCTGGAAGAATTTCTTGGTAAGCCCAAATTCCGTCCGGATGAAAAGAATGAAAAAGACGAAATCGGTATTGTACGCGGACTTGCATGGACCGCAGTGGGCGGAGATACTTTGCAGATTGAAGTTAATATTATGCCCGGTAAAGGTGTTGTGGAATTGACAGGCCGTTTGGGTGATGTTATGAAAGAGTCTGCAGCTGCAGGCATCAGTTATATCCGTTCCGTTGCTGATGATTATAAAATTAATTCTGACTTTTTTAAGAAGAAAGATATTCATATTCACATTCCGGAAGGAGCAGTGCCCAAGGACGGACCTTCCGCCGGAATTACTATGGCAACAGCGGTGTTATCGGCAATTACTGAAATTCCGGTATATGCAAACCTTGCCATGACAGGCGAAATTACTTTGCGTGGCCGTGTTCTTCCCATCGGTGGTGTAAAAGAAAAGATTCTTGCGGCCAAAACCGCAGGCATTACCAAAGTAATTGTTCCAAAGGAAAATGAACGTGATGTGGTAAGATTGGAAGCAGAAATCACGGAAGGTATGGAAGTGGTTTATGCAGAAACCATGGAAGATGTATTGAAAACAGCTTTTACGAAGAGTGTGGAGAAAGGAAAGAAGACAGGTGAAAATAAAAAGCGTTAATTTGGAAACAGTCATTGGCATTACAAGTAAACTGCCGGAAAATACCCTGCCGGAATTTGCTTTCGCAGGTAAAAGTAATGTAGGAAAATCGTCTTTGATTAATGCCATTATGAATCGCAAATCCTATGCGCGAACCAGTTCTCAGCCCGGTAAAACCCAGACGATTAACTTTTATAATATTAATGAAGAGTTTTATCTGGTGGACTTGCCCGGTTACGGCTATGCCAAGGTTTCCCAGGAGACCAAGGCAAAGTGGGGCAAGATGATTGAGAAGTATCTTCGTCGTTCCGAGCAGTTGAAGGCAGTATTTCTTTTGATTGATATCCGGCATGACCCTTCGGCTAATGACCGTGATATGTATGAATGGATTGTGCATAATGGTTTTGAACCGATTATTATTGCGACCAAGTCTGACAAAATCAGCCGTGGCCAGATTGATAAGCATTTGAAAGCAATTCGTACGGGACTGAAGACCAGACCGGGCACTGTTATGATTCCTTTTTCGTCCTTAAATAAAAATGGTTTGGACAAGGTGTATGAAGTGCTGGACGGGTATTTGAATCCGGCAATGGAAGAGACTACAGAGAGCGATTCGCAAGATGAAAGCGTATTGCAAGAAGCATTGAATACAGAAACGTAATATTCGAGAAAAGTTGGTTAGAGATAACACAGAAAGAATATGGAATATGAAAAACTATAAAATCACAATTCAATATGAAGGCACCCGATTTCAAGGGTGGCAACGTCAGACTTCTACAGACAATACCATTCAGGGAAAAATCGAAGCGATTTTATCCAAGATGTGCGGAGACCCTGTGGAGATAAACGGTGCAGGGCGCACCGATTCCGGCGTACATTCCAAAGGGCAGGTGGCAAATTTTAAAATAAATACGGATAAAAGTGCCGGTGAAATTATGGACTATTTGAATCTGTATTTGCCGGAAGATATTGCGGTTGTGGAAATTGAAGAAGTAAGCGACCGTTTTCATGCAAGGCTGAATGCAAAGGGCAAGCATTATCAATATCGTTTGCGCATGGCTGCAACACAGGATGTGTTTAGTCGGAGAATCGTGTGCCCCTATGCGGAAATTCCTAATGTGGGAGTGGCTGATAAGGCACAAGAGAAATCGGGGCTGGATTTAAGTAATGTTTCAGTGCTTGATGTGAATGCAATGAAAGAAGCTGCAAAACTTCTTGGCGGAAAGCACGATTTTAAGGCTTTTACTTCAAATCACAGAACCAAGAAGTCAGCGGTACGAACCATAGATATTCAGATTACAGAAACTCCGGAAGAAATTGTATTTGATTATACAGGGGACGGATTCCTTTATCATATGGTGCGAATTCTGACCGGAACCTTGATTGAAGTAGGTGAAGGGAAACGCACACCACAGAGTATGACGGACGTTTTAAACAGCGAAGAACGTGCCAATGCAGGCGTTTTGGTGCCGGCCAAGGGATTGACCTTGGTTGAGGTATATTATGGATAAGGTAAACAGACAGTAAGAAGAAAAATAATAACGCGGAAACGCCGATGTTATAAGTAAACAAAGAGAGGAGCAGGTCATATAAACCTGCTCCTCTTTTAGATTTTACATTTCGATATTTTATTGGCTGATAGTATATTTTTCTATTACATTCTGTAAAGCGGATGCTTTTTTATCGCAGATGTCAAGAATATTGTTATATTCTTGCATGGGATCAAAGTGGGGTATTTTTAAATGTAATTCATTTTCTATCATGTGAGCCACATTAGCAGATAGTTCCTTATCTTTTTTCTTGTATTTTCCTTTTAAGACAAAAGAAAGGATTGATAAAAACAGAGAAATTACTGATGGTGCCAGAGCAACCAATGCTATTAATATGGATAACCCGGTAGTGTCTGCACTCATCGTATTGGCAAATGCGTCCTGTAAAAATACCATCATACAAGGTAATGCTATTAAAAAACCCGGAATACCTAAAGGTACTGTCAATGCAATAAAAATACATCCTGTTGTAAGAAAAAACGTACTTTTTTTTCTGTATTTAGAACGTATTATAGAATTTTCTTTCAGTACGGCTTCTATTGATTGGATTTTTTCGCAACATTGTCTTAACAAGTCAAGAAATTTCGAGTTGATTTCCGTCCTTTGCGCATTGTCTCCTGTTTTATAGGCATGTTCATAATTTTTGAGCATATGCGGAAAAAAGTCTTTATTATTTAAATAAATGTTGCTGGAGAAATCAGCGTTGTATCCTCTTGTTTGGGCCTCCAGTTTGCCACTCCATATTCTATAATCCTCAGGAACATCATTTTCTAAAGCTGCGAAAGAATTTAAAGCTTTCGTATAATCTTTTAAAACTCTCAATTGTTTTTCTGCCGCTTCGATTCGGTCTGAAAATAATTGCTTGTGGTCAAATTTCAAATTTGCATTGTCAATTTTGTAGACATTTGTAATATTGTATTGTTCAATTGCATCCTGAACAACATATGCAGAACCGCAAAACGGACATATAGCCGCTTTTTGTGTTGCATCAACTTCCAGTGTGCCACCGCAAGAGGTGCATTTTGCCGGTACAAGTGCCATATTTTTTCTCCATTCGTATGTATTATCGTTAGTTAAAAAAGTATTAATATTATTTGTTGTAAATAAAATAACATATTATATCTTTTTTTTCAATTAGAAGTATTTTATATATAGTAAGATTATCACAGTCAAGTCGTGCAGCATACTTTAAAAGTATCATTGCACGATTTTTTGTTTGGAAAGAAAAGATGTTAAGTCGGGCAGATAAGGAGTATGAGGAAGGGGACTGTGACGATGAAGGCGTACTTAATCGGTGGTGACAGCAGAGAAAAATACTTGGCGTACCAATTGGAGCGAAGCGGCATCGAAATCATACACCCTGAGCAGGTTGACCGGCTAAAAGATAAAAAAGCAGATTTCATAGTATTGCCCACCCCGGTCACTATGGATCGTTTTACGGTAAAAGCTACGGAAGGCCAGCGGAAGGTGACACTAAAAGAGGTTTTGGAGATTGCAGAAAAAGGTCAATTGATTATTGGCGGAATGTTTCCGGCAGAATTTCGTGCCAAACTAGTGGAGAAAGGTGCCATTGTTGCAGATTTTATGCAAATGGAGGACATTGCCATTCAGAATGCCGTGGCAACGGCGGAAGGCGCCATTGCGGAGGCCGTGTATATGAGCAATGAAGTGCTTCACGGTCAGGAGGTTTTGGTGCTGGGATATGGGCGATGTGCTGAGGTGCTGGCAGATAAGTTAAAAGGAATGGCGGCCAAGGTAACGGTAATGGCAAGACGTGAAGAAGCGCGCGCAAGGGCGTGGACCTTTGGAAATGTCAGCAGTACTTTTGACGACTTGAGTCAATTGGGAAAGTACCATTTTATCTTTAATACGGTGCCGTCCATGTGCATTACAAGAGAGTGGATTGACCGCTTAAACCGATACTGTTGCATTATCGATATTGCAAGTAAACCAGGCGGTACGGATTTTGACTACTGTAGTAAAAAGGGGATTCGGGCCAAACTGTGCGGTTCTTTGCCCGGACGATATGCGCCGAAGACTTCCGGAGAACTTTTGGCCCAAAAGATTGAAACTATTTTAAAAGAGACCAAAGGATACGGGTATGAAGAGATGCCGTTTTAGAAACAGTTTTGTTTGAAGGCGGAGGGAATAATATGGATTGTAAGGATATGAAAATCGGCTTTGCACTGACTGGGTCTTTTTGCACTTTTACAAGGATTTTGGAAGTGATGCGGGGATTGAATGATGCGGGTGCGGACATTCACCCGATTTTTTCGAAAAATGTTTCGGAGATGGATAGCCGTTTCTGGAAGTCGCGGGAATTCATTGCAAAGGTGCAGGAGATTACAGGACGCCAGGGGATTTTTACCATTCAGGAAGCGGAGCCTATCGGACCGAAGGGATATTTGGATGTAATGGTGATTGCGCCCTGCACAGGGAATACGATGGCTAAGCTTGCAGCAGGGATTACGGATACTCCCGTACTGATGGCGGCAAAGGCGCATTTGCGGAACGAGAAACCTTTGATTATCGCGGTTTCCACGAATGATGCGCTGGGGATGAATTTAAAAAACATAGGTTTGCTGATGAATACGAAGAATATTTATTTTGTGCCCTTTGGTCAGGACGATTATATTAAGAAACCCTTATCCCTTGTGGCGCATATGGAGGAAATTCCGGCAACCATTGAAGCGGCACTGAAGCGAAAACAGATACAGCCGGTTGTGAAAGAATATTCGAAATCATAAAAGCGAGGCAGAAGTTTAGAACAAACATAATGAATGTTCTAAACTTCTTCTTTTCTGTAAAAGATAAAAGAATATTTACTGATTTTAAGCCACTTTACCCTTGAGCCTTCGTAAAAACTGTGTTATAATTCAAAACGATTATGTTTGTACATAAAATTTTATTTATAGATTACGGAGGAAATGAAAATGTATTCATTGGAAGAAATCAAATTGGTTGACCCCGAAATCGCCCAGACAATTGTGGACGAGCAGGAAAGACAGAACAGTCACATTGAGTTGATTGCATCTGAAAACTGGGTAAGCAAGGCTGTTATGGCTGCTATGGGAAGCGTACTTACCAACAAGTATGCAGAAGGTTATCCTGCAAAGAGATACTACGGCGGCTGTGATTGTGTTGACGTTGTAGAGAATCTTGCAATTGAAAGAGCTAAGGAAGTATTCGGTTGCGATTATGCAAACGTTCAGCCCCATTCAGGTGCACAGGCTAATATGGCAGTGCAGTTTGCAGTATTGAACCCCGGAGATACCATTATGGGTATGAACCTTGACCACGGCGGACATCTTACACACGGAAGCCCGGTTAATATGTCAGGTAAGTACTTCAATGTAGTTCCTTACGGTGTTAACGATGATGGTTTCATTGATTACGATAAATTACGTGAAATTGCTTTGGAATGCAAGCCTAAAATGATTATTGCAGGTGCAAGTGCATATGCAAGAACCATTGATTTCAAGAAATTCAGAGAAGTAGCTGATGAAGTTGGCGCAGTACTTATGGTAGATATGGCGCACATCGCAGGTCTTGTAGCAGCAGGCCTTCATCCTTCACCCTTCCCTTGGGCAGACGTAGTTACCACAACTACTCACAAGACTTTAAGAGGACCCCGTGGCGGTATGATTCTTGCAAACCAGGAA